>JAGLWT010000163.1 GCA_023133295.1 bacterium
ATTGGAGTTTGTTGCTTAAGGGAAATTATGCGATCCGGATATTCAGGGAGTGGTTGGATCTTTTGGTGATCGAAGGTACGATAGCAGCTTCTTCGAGTGACATTATTACTATTGCCATCGATTCACATACATTGGAACCCGATACTTATCTGGCAGATATCGTGATCTCTAATAACGATGCCTCTAATGATCCTCTTACCGTTCCTTTGACGCTTACTGTCGGCGGAGCGAAAAGCACAAATAATATTCCATACATCAACAATGCTCCTCCGGATAAATTTGTTCTGCTTCATCCCAAAACAGGTGCTGCCATCTCTGAAAGTTCAGTGCTATTAGAATGGGAAGCGGCGATCGATCCGGAGAATGATCCCATTGAATATACCGTCTACATAAGTATTGATGATTTTGAATCGCTTGAAAGAAAGTATTCCGGTGTCAAAGGCAATTATTTTATTATGTGTGATCTTGATCCTGGGAATGAATATTATTGGATGGTTGAAGCGATAGATATTACATCAAAACAGCGCGAGATCTCCACTGAGACCAGAAATTTCAAAACATCGGTAAATGTATCGCCCATACTCGAAATAACCTCTCCTGATGAAGATGGCGAGGCTTGCAGCGGAGTGTTCGATATACAGTGGGCGGCTCATGATCCGGATGACGATGCCTCGATCTCTATATTCGTGAATAATGTTCCGGAAACCTCAGGCGGCACCGTGATAGTAGAGGGGATCAGTGAAGATAATGATTCTTCATATTTGTTCGACATGAAATCACTCGAGGATGGTGTATACTGGATATATGGTATCATTTCTGACGGGAATAATAAGTGTGTCTACGCGCTTTCAGAAGGCCCGATCTATTATAAAAAGAAATATACCGATTTTACTGATACGATCGCCTTCCCGAATCCGTTTAATCCGAACAGAGGCGGCGCAGTCATCGATAGGATACCGGCAGGATCAACACTGCGGATATTTACACCATCAGGAGGAGAAATACTAAGAGTTGACAATATCAGTGATACTAAATATATCTGGAAGGGTATAAACGAAAGCGGACATAAGATAACCGCCGGTATATACTTCTATCTCCTCGAATATGAAGGAAAACGACATTACGGAAAAATAGCGATTATCAAATAGAATATTAGGGACGGTGGTTAAATAGTTAAGGGTTTATTAATGGGGATCGATCAAGATATTCCAATGTATGAGTATCAGCGACAAGGAAATATTTTACGGATGAATCACTTCTACAAGAGGTAATTTGTAAGTAAAGCTATACAGGGAAGTAATCCTTAACTATTTAACCACCGTCCCTATTTTCCCTCACTCAGAGCATCAACCATTTTGTCAACAAGCTTTGTAACATATGTGGGTAGTTTTTCAATGGATACCGAAGCATCGATCGAGGTAGCAAAACTTATTTTTGATGATTCAACATCCACCATTCTGATCGTGAGGAAATACTTCTTGCCGAGTTTTGAAACTGTTCCGACAACCATTTTCTCCACAGCAAGTATCTTCCCGATCTCAACTGCGCATTCTGCTGAAGCACATCCTGTTTGCTGAAATTTAACTTCTTCCATGATATCTTCGATAGCGCCCCGCTCCAGTACAGTAAAATACCCTGAATTGATCATGTCCTGTCTGATAAAATTGGTAATGATCCTCGCATCGGTCAATTCAATATTATTGGCCTCGAAATCAAGGATCGCGACCAGGAGTTTTTCTTTTGTTTGTGTACCGCCTTCCTTCTTAACTTTCTTTTTTTTATCTTTTTTCTTTTTTTCTTTAACTATCCTTTTCTTCTGCGGCGGATCAAATCCATAACCGAATGTCAGATAATGATATGTATAATAATCGCCATAAGAGAAGGTATAATCAAGATCCATGTTCTTGTAATGGATTCCGATCCCGGGATAAAGCCCAAAGGATTGTATATTGACAGAATGAAAATATCCTAAGCGGAAAAATATGAGATCCAATAAATTATACTCTGCAGCCACTCCTCCCCGCACTTTATCTGAAGACCTCTCAGGCATCAGGGAAAGGATGCCGTTCAGCGCTAATTTATTCTTAAGTAATTTTTTCCCCAATAACAAATTCAGCATGATGTTTTGCGGGGTACTCTCCCCCGGGTCATTGTCAAACAGGCTGATATTGCTAACCGAAAGTGCTGCCTCAAAGAGATCCAGCTTGTAATATGCCCCAAGAGACAGGTAATTATATGTAATTGTCCAAGTGTCGAGATCTGTTTCCGGGATCTGCGCGGAGTATATCTTATATTCCAGTCCCAGGGAGAAGTTCGTATTCAGATCATGCGCAAATCCAAATTTGATAAGTTTATTTCCTGCGATATTCTCTCCTTCTCCTAAGATATTTCCAAGCTCATCGGTTCTGATCAGATCGGGATTGCTATATGAAGAGTAGTTAAGATACCCATGTAGCCGGGGTTTTGGCGTAAGGCTCATATTAAAGCTCTTTACATCGTTTTCAGGGAAAATGCCATTGAAATATGAAAATGAAACGTTGAATCTTTCATTCAGCTTTGTTATCAGTGCGGGATTGAAGATAGTGGAAGACAATCCAATTTCAGAGTAGATCCCGCCTGCGGTGGCGAGTGCTTCACCCGATGGCTCGATCAGAATATCCGTAGAGCCGATATTCATAGAATCTTCAGAGAAGGCATAACCGGATAAAAATACGACGGCGATAAGTAGTATAATAAACCTTTTCATTATTGCACCCTGCTGAAATATATGGTCCTGATTATAGGTTTGCTTCCATCATTCTTATCGATGAGCAGAATATACTTTCCGCTCATCAGATTTCCTTTATCAAAGCCCAGGAAGCTGAATTGAAAATCACCGCTCTGTTCTATCTCTTCAACGAGTATCTCAAATCCGTCTGAGGCACATATCTTTACCGTGATCCCTGTCGGCAGGGCATTTATCGTGAGCAGGTCATTGGTGGGATTCGGATAGGCGATGATATTCTCCAGAGCGTCTAAGTTCGTAGTGCCGGAAAAATCAGCATCCGTGATGTCGCTGTTAAGACCACTGTAAATCCTGCTCACAGGCGCAAATGTATAATTTGCCTTTGTTGCTTTGACGGTATATGTCGCGCCAGCCGGAAGGCCGTCAAATGAATAATTCCCACTGCCGTCTGTAAGTGTGCTTGCTGTTGAATCACCGTTCAGCTCGACAGTGACATCAGCAAGGGGATTTACCCCAACCGTAATTGTCCCGCTTATATTATATCGTGTTATTAAATAATACTGACATATGGATTCTATTATCGAAGTTGAGGCATTGAGATATCCACTAAATGCCATTCCCCGAGCTCTTATATAGCGGTTCTCCTCTAATGCCAAGGATTGCCCGGAAAGCTCCCAGCCGTCCTCTATGCGTATTGCGCTGCCAAGGGGGCTCCAAGTGAGCGTGTCAGAGGATTCCTCAAATCGAACATCATAAACTTCCGGTGATGTTTGTGCCCTCATCCATTTAATTGTTGTTCCGTCCGGTGATACCGTAATAGCTTGAAGCGCGGCTTCATCTGAAGACAATCGTGCCAAACGATTTCTTGGGTAAGCACCTACCATTGTAAAAAGCCCGCCGAGAAGTATCTTTCCATCTGCTTGAATTGCTAAGGCTTCAACATTATGATTTACATCCGGATTAAAAGTCGAATCCAATACCCCTTCGGAATCCAATCTGGCAATCCTGTTTCTCGGCATACCTCCGATAGTTGTAAAATTTCCGCCTATCAGCATTTTCCCATCGGCTTGAATCGCAATGGAATAAACATAACTATTTGCGTCCGGGTTAAAAGAGTTATCCAATACTCCGTCGGCATTCAATCTGGCGATCCTGTTTCTTGCGCCTCCGCCGATAGTTGTAAAATTTCCGCCTATCAGTATTTTTCCATCGGGTTGAATCACAATGGATTTAACGCTCTCATTTGCATCCGGAGCAAATGTTACATCCAAGCTCCCGTCGGCATTCAATCGGGCTATCCTGTTCCTTGCTACACCACCGATGGTAGTAAAATCACCTCCAATAACTATTTTCCCATCGTCTTGAATTGCAAATGAAGAAACATAGCCATTCGCATCCGGGTCAAATGTGGCATCCAATCCCAGATCGGCATCTAATCTGGCTATGTAATTTCTTGCGTTCCCGCCAATTGTTGTAAAATGGCCGCCAAGGAGTATTTCTCCGTCAGGTTGAACTACTATAGAATGCACAGGATCATTCGCGTCCGGGTCAAAACCCGTATCCAAATTTCCATCGTAATTCAATCTGGCTATCCTGTTTCTTGGTGTACCGCCTACTGATAAAAAATTTCCGCCAATTAGTATCTTTCCATCGGTTTGAATTGTTGTGGATAGAACATCACCATTCACATTCGGATCAAAAGGTGCATCCAAGTTCCCATCGGGATTCATTCTGACAATGAAATTTCTTGATACTCCGCATATTGCCGTAAATGTACCTCCAACAAGTACCTTTCCATCTGATTGAATTGCTACGCAATAAACCGTGCTATCGGCATCCGGGTCAAGTGTAATATCCAATGTTCCATCATTATTTACGCGGGCGATCCGGTTTCTTGTGACTCCGCCAATTGTTGTAAAGTATCCACCCAAAAGTACATTACCATCGGATTGAACCGCTATTGACCACACATAGCCGTCCGCGTCCGGGTTAAAACCCTCATCCAATGTCCCATCAGCCTTAAAACGGCCGATGTAATTTCTTGGTGCCCCGCCAACTATCGTGAAGTAGCCGCCGATCAGAATTCTGCCGTCGGCTTGAATTGCTATTGAAGACACAGAGGCATTAAGATCCTGAGTAAATGCCGTATCTAATGTTCCATCCGTATTTAATCTGGCGATCCAAGCTCTTGCCGTACCGCCGACCTGTGAAAAATCACCGCCGGCAAGGACCTTTCCGTCCAATTGAACCGCTAAGCAAGAAACAGATCCGTTCATATCCGGGTCGAATGCCGTATCCAGGGCTCCGTCGGTCTCCAATCTGGCGATGCGATTTCTCGTGACTCCGCCGATCATTGTAAACGAACCGCCTAGTAATATCTTTTTGTCGGATTGAATCACTATGGACCAGATCGTATTATTGGCGTCTGGATCGAATCCTGTGTCCAAGCTCCCATCGGCATTCAAACGGGCTATACGATTCCTCGAGATACCGCCGACCAATGAGAAGTCGCCTCCAATAAGTATTTGTCCATTGGGTTGAACCGCCATTGACCAAATTGTATTATTCACATCCGGATCGAATGCAGTGTCCAAAGTTCCATCGGCATTCAAACGGGCTATACGATTCCTCGAGATACCGCCGATAGTCGTAAAATCACCGGCTATGAGTATCTTGCCATCGGATTGAACCGATATGCAAGAAACCCCGGCATTCGCGTTCGGGTTAAATGTCGTATCTAAAGTCCCATCGGCATTCAAACGAGCAATATGATTTCTTGTGACCCCGCCGATCGTTGTGAAAATTCCGCCAATGATGCTTTTGCCGTCTGCTTGAACCGCTATGCACATAATATCATCATTTGAGTTCGGGTTAAAACCGTCATTGACCGATGCCGCGAACATGTCCCCCGTCAATAGCATACACATCATAGCTGCTACTACAATATAATACTTCTTGATATTCATGATAGTCTCCCTAGTGGTCTGATTCATAAATACAGTAACAATGGAATGCATAGATTTGAGTCAATTCCAACGAACAATGAGTGCGGTGTTCCTTGCTCCCGGGATACGGAACAAAATAGCGTAAGCCACTGCCTCCGTATTTATGAATCAGACCACTAATGCATTATATCAAATATCAAAAAAAATAAAAATACTTAACTTTTCGGACTTCTCTCAAATCCCTCCCTCTTTTCTCCATAATTACAGGTATGAGCGTTAAATGTTAGGGAGGGTGGTTAAATAGTTAAGGATTTTCCCCCTGTATGATCACATTTATAAAATACCTTATGGAGAACCGCTCCATCACTTTAATACTTCTCTTTTGTTAATACAAGTATATTGGAATATCTTGCTATATTCCTGTTAATGAATCCTTAACTATTTAACCACCGTCCCTAATTTTCCATTTGCCAAAAAGAGGTAAAATAAGTTAAAATACAGGATGGAGATACAATGAAATCTATGAAGAACATATTTTTGATCATTATCCTGGCTTTGCTTACTCTTACGGCCTATTCCGCCGCTCCGGCGGGATATTATGATTCCGCCACAGGAAGCGGCGCGACACTGAAAACACAATTATACAATATTATCAACGGGCACTCTTCTAAATCCTATGATTCTCTGTACACCTATTACGAGACGACAGATAATACAGGCGCGAACACAGTATGGGATATGTATTCATTCAAAGCGGATGGAACGGCAGATTATTATTATTTCAATGATTCAACATCATCAGATAAATGCGGAAACTATACAGGTGAAGGAGACTGTTACAATAGAGAGCATTCAGTCCCCGCCAGCTGGTTTTTTGACGATAAACCAATGTACACCGACCTTTTCATGGTCTATCCCACTGACGGATATGTGAACAATAAAAGATCCAATTATCCTTTCGGTGAGAATAATGGGACAACATGGACTTCCTCTAATGGCTCAAAGGTAGGAAGTTGTACATATCCCGGTTATACAGGAGCATCATTTGAACCCATTGATTGTTATAAAGGAGATTTCGCCAGAACATATTTCTATACCGCAACAAGATATGAGGAGAACACTGTTGTAGATCAAACTTCCGTTGATGAGTGGTCAAGTGCAATGTTTAATAATACCAAATTCCCATGTTTTGAGACTTGGGCGCTCGATATGCTCAGAGAATGGCATGTTGCCGATCCCGTGAGTCAGAAGGAAATCGACAGAAATGACGCGGTTTACGCCATTCAGGGCAATAGAAATCCATATATAGACCACCCTGACTGGGTCTGCGTTGTCTGGGGCGGCAGCTGCGGTGATGATATCACTGCTCCCATATTCGCGGGAATCGAACAGGCCTATGCCACTCAGACATCCGGCGAGGTCTATCTTTCATGGAGCGAGGCATCGGATCTCAGCACACCTATAAATTATCATATCTACATTGCCGAATCCGCAGGGGGGCAGAACTTCTCTTCTTATGATTACACAACGGCAGCGCTGAATTATACCGTTACCGGGCTTACTGACGGGATTACATATTATTTTGTGGTGAGGGCGGAGGATAGTGCCGCTGTTCCAAATGAAGATGACAATACAGTAGAACTTGCTGTGATACCTACCGATGTTAATGCCGCTCCAGCCTTTGCCGGCGTCTCTGAAGTTACCGATGTAGAAGATGGCGGAAGCATATACATAACCTGGGACTCGGCGTGGGATATCAATACTCCGATCACCTATAATATTTACCGCTCTACCACCAGCAGTGGCCAGAATTTCTCCTCTCCCATCAATACGACCTCTTCGCTTAATATGACAGATACCGGAAGAAGCATCGGGCAGGCATATTTTTATGTCGTCAGAGCAACGGACTCTCTGGGTCTGGAGGACACCAATACGGTTGAACTCTTTGCGATCCCTTCGCTATATGTCGCCCCGGCTGAACTTGATGTTTCCGGGTGGAAGATAGTTGATAGAGACCAGCCGAGAACATATACTATTCCCGCCGATACGATAATAAAAGCGGGGCATTACTTGATCGTTGCCCGTGATGCTACAAAGAGTGAATTTGAGCTGGAGTGGGGGATAACCCTTCATGCCGATGATGTTTATCTGGACGATGAAAGCTCTAACGATTTCGTTATCAACGGCGGTGAGTACTATGAGTTGCTCGATGATGCCGATATCACAATAGACGGCCCCAGTCCTGCGTCTTTGTCGTCCCTTGCGAATACAAATCAAAGAAATAATCCCGGGGATAGCGCTCTTTTGATCGCTTCATGGACCACGAGTACATATGATAATGCTACTCCCGGATCAGGTGCTGGTACGCCGTCCAATGCGGGTGTGATCATCAATGAATATTCTGATGGAAGTGATTATAAATATGAGTATATAGAGCTTTACTATGATGGCGGAGGCGTAACAGATACCACTCCTCCCGTATTCGCGGGAATAGAGTCCGTTACGGATACACAATGGGGCGGAGAGCTTACTCTGGGTTGGAGTACCGCCTCAGATACTTCCACGCCGATATCGTATTATATTTACATCTCTACCGCAAGCGGAGGCCAGGATTTCGGCTCCCCGGATTATGTTACTCAAGAACTGACCTACGATGTGAACGGCTTGAACAATGGAACGGAGTATTTCTTTGTGGTCCGCGCCCGTGACAGCAAGAACAATGTCAGTACAAATATGCAAGAGCTGAGTGGAATCCCTACACTTGTAAATGATCCTCCGGTCTTTTCCGGGATAGAGAATGCGGTCGGAGACGCGGCCGATAATGAGATCGTACTTTCATGGTCTTCCGCCACGGATAGCGACACACCGCTGCTTTATATTATTTATCGTTCGACTGCTTCTTCAGGCCAGGATTTCGGCTCAGAGACATATTCCACAGCATCGCTTTCATTTGATGATACCGTAATCGTGCCCGGAACCACTTATTATTATGTGGTCCGCGCGCTTGACAACAGAGGCGCAGAGGATAGCAATAGTGTGGAATTAGCCGAAATGGTGTTTGCCGCCGCTCCGGGTTTTGCGGGCCTGGAATCTGCTACCTCCACCGGTAATAACGGCGAAGTATCTCTCTCTTGGTCATCTGCCTCTGACGACAATACACCGATCTCATATCGGGTATTTCACAGTACTCAAAGCGGAGTGTATGATTTCGACTTGCCGCTTGACAGCACCGAAGCACTTTCATATTTGACCTCGGGATTGACAAATGGAGTGACTTACTTCTTTATTGTGCGTGCATATGATTCCTTCGGCCTGGGCGATTCAAATAATGCGGAGCATGCGGCAATGCCCGATTATGTGAATACCGCTCCCACATTTGCGGGATTATTCTCGATCGCGCCTGATAATGTGGATATTGAGATCGATCTGGAGTGGCAATCCGCATCAGATCTTGACACTCCTATCACTTACAATATCTACCGCTCGACTTTCAGCGGTGGTCAGGACCTTTCCGCGCCGAATGCTTCCACTCTTATGAGCTCCTACAGCGATGCCTCCATTTCCATGGGAGTTACCTATTACTATATTGTGAGAGCCGAGGATTCAATGGGTCTGGAAGATGAGAATTCTGTGGAAGGCCATGCGGGCATTTATTTTACACCTCCGATATTTTCCGGCATTACCAGCGCTTACGGTACCGGAAATCCGGGTGAGAACCGTATCGCCTGGGGTACCGCTATCGATTCCAATGATCCCGTTAATTATTATGTGTATCGTTCGACCGCTTCTTCAAGTCAGGACTTCGGCTCCCACCTGTACTTCACGACATTTTTGAATTGGTATGATACCGGACTTATAAATGGAACGACATACTTTTATGTTGTGAGAGCGCGGGATGCTCAGGGCACCTTTGACGATAACGCGGTGGAATTATCAGCGACTCCCTATTATAATAATTCCGCTCCTGAGTTTTCAGGCATCAACAGCATATCTTCCGATGAGTCTGTCCCTTCTATTTCCATCGGCTGGAATGCCGCGGTCGATTCCGATACTCCGATCAATTATCATATTTACCGTTCGCCTGTTTCAGGCGGCCAGAATTTTTCCATCCCTCTGGATTCAACGCTCAGTGTCATATATGAGGATTCTGCGCTCACGGGGGGAGCAACATATTATTATATTGTGCGGGCATACGACTTTCTCGGCGTAGAGGATACAAATACGGTTGAGGCATATGCGTATATCCCTTCACTTACTGAAACCGATTTTACCAATGTGATCATTTACCCGAACCCAACTTCGGAAGAGGTCAATATCAGCGGTCTGCCAGATGCTACGAAGATCAGCATTTATACTGTTTCTGGAGAGCTTCTTTTTTCTGAGACATCTTTGGTAAACTCATTCCATTGGGACGGAAAGAACGGCCGTTTCGGTGTGAGATCAGGAATATACCTGATAACATTGGAGAAGGACGGAAATGTTGCGGTGTTGCGGCTGGCAGTGATAAGGTAAATAAGGCGAATGCTTCGCAGAGCACAAGCGACAAGTGCACAAGGCACACGCTTCGCAGTGGACCCAGTGGAACATGCTTCGCAGAGCACAAGCGACAAGTGCACAAGGCACAAGTGCAGAGGGTAATAAGAGAAATTGATATTTGATCTCTTCACGTGATACGTTTACATGTGAGGGGATGGATCCTTCGCGGAAAAGCTCAGGATGACTGAAAAATATTAAGAACCTTCGAAGATGTGTTGAGATTGTTTCCGTGTGATTCTATACCCATTCTCCCTCCACCCACCCAGGTGATCTGAGTCATAAATAATATGACAATGGCTGATGCTCTTTTGCTCCGTATTCAAGGCGCGAGGAACGCTGCATACCCAGCGCGGTCTGTGAGCGATGAGCAACGCAGAAAACATAGAAAGAGCTTCAGCCCGAAGGGTAAACTCATCTTTGGTCAATTTCTTCCTCTCT
>JAGLWT010000017.1 GCA_023133295.1 bacterium
CGTTGCTCGTTACTTACATACCGCAGGGGTATGCAGCGTTCCTCGCTCCTTGAATACGAATCAAAATAGCATCAGCCATTGTTACCGTATTTATGAAACAGCACACTTAGTATTCTGATAGGCCCAAAACTACTCAATATTACCTCCGCCGATTATTTTGGAAGATTCGGAAGCATACTTACGACCATCGCTCTGGTCGTCATCCTCTTTGAGGGCGGCACCGGCTTAAATCTGAAGATCCTCCGTTCAGCATGGGATGAGACCTTATTGATAACCATCCCCACATTCGTTTTGACGATGGCCGCAGCCGGGTTCTTCGGATATTATATTCTTGGCCTTAATGTCATGCAGTCAGCAATAGTAGGCTCGATCCTCGGCGGTACTTCTTCCGCTGTCGTTGTTCCGATCATGAAGAATTTGAAGATCGGTAATTTACCCTTCACCGTGCTCTTCATGGAATCCGCCATCACGGATGTTCTCGCGATCGTGGTAACCTTCTCTTTGATCAATGCCTTGACGATAGGGCATTTGAAAACGGGATTGATCCTCGGCAATATCCTTTCTACCCTGATAGTGTCCACCATATTCGGAGTTGGGGGCGGAGCAATCTGGTCGGTCCTCCTATCCAAGATCCGAGAATTCCCCAATAATCTCTTTTCGACGGTCGCATTTATATTTATTGTTTACGGCATTACGGAATTCTTCGGATTTAACGGTGCGATCAGCGCTCTCGCTTTCGGAATAACCCTCTCAAATATGCATAAGATGCCGGAAGAAACTCCCGGTGTATTGAATAAATTTACTTTCGCGAGATTGAAGTCATCAGAGAAGCTCTTCTTCCAGGAGCTTGTTTTCTTATTGAAGATCTTTTTCTTTGTCTATCTCGGGCTTTCGATAAATTTCTCTCAGCTGAGAAATATGATGTACGGGCTGTTGGTAACGGTTGTTATCTTCCTTTTCCGAATGCTTGTGGTGAAGTTCTTTCTTCCCAAAAAGATCAATATTCGGGATGCCTCCACCATTGCGGTAATGGTGCCCAAGGGCCTGGCCGCTGCGGTATTGGCGACACTTCCGTTTGAATTGGGACTTATAAACGATATCGCCGCACAGAACTTCGTATATTCGGTGATACTCTTCTCTATTGTTTTGAATGCATTATTGATAACATTCTTGGAATTGCCTTCTCCAATCAAAAAATTCTATTATCTCTTCTTTTCAAATTTCCATAAGGTCCCGCAAGAGACCGAGGCCTCAAAAAAGAAGTGAAGAATTAAAGAAGCGGCTAGTTGGGAAATGAATAATTAAGAAATGAATAATGAACAATTGGAGAGGGAAGAGATGTGTGGAGAATGTTTCCGTGTGATTCTATACATTGCGAAGAGTTTAGTGCTCTGATTTATAAATACAGTGACAATGGAATGTTTAGATTTGA
>JAGLWT010000018.1 GCA_023133295.1 bacterium
GGGTTGGCCACATTGTGTGCAACAACAAGAAATTACTCAAATATCCATTGAAAGAAAATTAACACTTATTGCATGGGAACAAATGTATAAATGGGGCAAAGCGGGTGATAAAAACATGCATATTTTTTACAAAAATAATGAAATTGCAGGCTATGCCGGTGTAAACCATGCTTTAAGCCTTATAGGTGTTATAGGAAATTATGGAAAACCACGAAAAGCAGTGATATTTAGCTTTGGTTCTGTAAGTCGAGGAGCGGTTTATGCGTTGCAAGGTCAGGGAGTAACAAACCTTACAATATATACCCGCCGAAAACCAACAGATGTAGGTGAGCAATTGCCAACAATAATATTTAAACAAATGATTAGTGACGATTCAGGAAACTTGCTATCAGTTGAATCTGACGGTAGCACTCGCCCATTTTCGGAAGTATTATCAGATGTGCAACTAATTGTTAATGGCACTCTTCAAGATATTGAGCGTCCATTAATGTTTGTACCTGAATATCACGCAGATAAGCTGATGAAAGGTACTCTTATTATTGATATAAGCTGTGACGAAGGAATGGGGTTTTGGTGTGCAAAACCTACAACATTTGAACACCCGATGTTTAATGTTGATGGTAAATTTTATTATTCAGTTGACCACAGCCCAAGTTATTATTGGAATTCTGCTTCATGGGATATTTCTGAAGCCTTATTGCCTTTTCTTCCAATAGTTATGAGTGGACAAAAAGCATGGGAAAACGACAGAACTATATCAAAAGCAATAGAAATAAATAGTGGAATAATTCAAAATCAGAAAATTATTTCATTCCAAAATAGAGAGAAAGATTATCCACACCAATTTCGTTAATGAATTCTATTACAGGGGGAAAATCAGAAATCAACTTGACAAAATCTATCGTCCCCTAATTCGAGATATATCACTACTCTTCTGCTTTCTGCTGTTTTTTGAATTTTATAATACCATAGCGGTAGAGATCAAAGAGAGAAACCGACAGCATCACAGTCCCCAATCCGGCCGTTACATCCCTTCCGATCGCATAGTATTTCGCATTGTCCTTGTCTCTTTGAAGGCCGTACATCTGCCAGTCGGAATCGTAGTCATTGCTGATTTTGTTGAAGTACAGCGAAGTTCCGGTATAAATTGCCGTCCAAAGAAGATTATTGCCAGCAGAAAGCAGATGCTTCTTTGCATCGTTATGGCGGAAATCCTCCCAATTGAACTCCGGCCTTTTCCCGTCTTCGGGCCTTTCAAGCTTAACGAGGTCCCTGATGATCGTCGGCCTGATATAAAACACCAGCTCGCTGGCATCATCTGTCTTTGAGCGATTTGAAAACAAATTTCCTATAATAGGTATACTGCCCAAAATCGGGATCCTATCCCCGGCCTGTGATTCAGTCCTTTTTGTAAGTCCGCCGATGATAACGGTCTCACCGTCTTTCACCCTGAGTGTTGTATTAGCGTTCTTCTGGCTGGTAGCGGCCGTACCAGAGCCGGAAGTGGTAACAAAATCACTGACCTCGGGATTCAGTTCCAGGATGATCTCATCTTCCGCAGTTACCCAGGCGGTCATCTTCAGTATCACACCCGTTTTGATCTTCTGTAACGAGGTCAAAGGGGTTTCGACATTCCCCGTTGTTACCTCATAATATTCATCCTGACCCACGGATAGTTCTGCGGGATACCCGGACAGCGAAGAAATTCGCGGATTGGCGACTATCTTCGCCTTATTCTCACTGATCAAATATCTGAGGTTAGCAACGAACTCTCCGGTATTCCAGCTCCCTTCTGCGAACTTTGCAGAAAAGAAGCCGCCCTGCTGTGAAGAGGTGGAACCGGGTTGCATGGTGAGATCATTAAATTGACCGAAAGCGCCCGTCAGAGAGAAATCCCTTGTATTCTTATAGCCTTTTTTATACTCGACCACAAGAACATCGATTGCGATAACGGGTGATTTGATATCAATATTTGAGATATATTCTTTGACCTTGAATATCTCCTTTTGTGATCCCATTACTATTATGCCGTTGTCTTCCTTGATGACCTTTACATTGACATTAGGGGAAAAGGATTTAACGATATCAGGAATATCGTCCGCCTTTAAGTATTTCATCCTTATCAATTCGCTTGATGCAAGCATCGGAGCAGCGGGAGATTGCGTAGAGGGGTCTCCGACCAGATATATGCCCTCTTTTGTCCGCTTCATGGTGTATTTGGTGCCGCCGAGCAGATAGTTAAGTCCATCCTCAAACGGCACAGCGGTCAATGTAGCGTCAACCGTGCCCACAAGATTTCCATAGACGACAATATCTATCTTTGACTGGTCCGCGACTTCTTTGAATACATCCTTGATATCCGCATTTTTAAGATCGCAGGTAAATGTTTTTCCGTCAGTGATCAATTGAAGGCGGCCGCCTTCTCTTCTGGGGATCGAGATCAGATAAACGCTTCCTCTTTTTTTGTATATGTATCCGTTCGGCTCCAAGATATTTTTCAAGGCATCTTCTAAGGTTAGATCCTTTATATTCACATCGATATTGCCTTTGACCGAAGCATCGGGGATGATGTTAACCCCGCTTTGCTGGGAGATCAATCTCAGAATATCCCGGACATCGGTATTCTTGGCGGAAACCGATACTCCGAAAACAGTAATAGTGAAAACGAATAACAGAATAATTATGAAAAATATCTTTAATTGCTTTGCCATGGATCTCTCCTTTTCAACACTTCTATTTTAATGTTATATTTTTTAATGTCAATCTCATACAGATCATATCGATCTTTTCTTTCCTTCGGAACAAGGGAAACTCCGCTGAAAATAACCTTATCGCCATAGTAAAAAGCACCGCTTCTAAAGGTTAGCGGCTTGCCTCTGAGTGAAAAGGAATTTTCCTTCTCTTCGTAATCCGCCCGTGTAAGCAGAGTCAGCATCCGGGAGATCTCAAGGTTTCTCTGAGCATTGACCTGAATCTTCTCAACGGTCTTTCTCATGGAAACGGTGGTTGTCCAGAACACCGCCCCCAGAAGGAGCGACAAAGAGACCGCGACCATTAATTCAATCAAGGTAAGAGCTTTTTTCAAATATCTCCCTCCGCAAATTATACCTCGTTCTTCCACCTTTGATATGACCTTCTATGATGACTGTAATAATCCCTCTCTCCGTCTTGAGGGTTTCTATGAAAAACTGCATTTCGATCTTTCCTGATATTATATCGAACTCCTCGTCCATTTTCTCGCCGAGGGCGTACTTTTCCATCAGAACTTCCGTCTGATGAACAAGGACCAATCTTTCAAGATCATTATCCAAGGCGGTTCTCTTGACACCGAGATAGTTAATAAATCCGATAAAGAGTATTTCCAGAATAAGCAGGGAAAAGACGATTTCGACAAGGGAAAAGCCGGGTTTATTAGTGTTCTGATTCATAATTAGAACATTAGAAGACATCAATAACTCCTTCTGCAATACCGAGCATGAAGAAATCATCCGGCTCAATCGACCGGCATACGGTTACGCTTGATATGGCGTGCTCAACACCATTGGATTCAAAATCACGGGAGTATATCGAACCTTTCATATTTCCTTTTATCTGTGAAACTCCGAGATTGACTACTTTTCCTGAAAATGCCGCATCCTTGTACTTTTTGAAATGCAGAAGGCCGAGAGAATCGAAACCGTTAACTGCTTCAGGTAGCAATAAGATATTTCCCATGAAAGAGGCATTGTCCCTGATAGTTATACTGCATGGGCTGAATTTACTCTTTTGCTTTCGGGATATCCCAAGTATATTGGTTCTTTTTAGATGCGATTCATCCGATGCCTCGAATTGCTCAAAGCAGACGATCTCGGTGTTCACAGCACGGCTCTGCTTGAGAAAAAATATCCGCGGCGCCACAATGCAGGAATCACGGATCAATGTATTTTCAGAAAAGTATATATCCTTGTCCGAGATGATCAATGCGTTTGAGATCTCGATGTTTTTTGAAAAACGCGCACCCTCACAATAATACTCCTCTCCCGAAATGATGATACTCTCTTTTTCACTTGAATACGTTTTCGCTACAGTATGCAGGGTTACTCCTTTGGATTCTTTCTTACCCCGAAATAAGGAAATGAGCATTTCTATGAACCTCTCATCAACACCTTCAAAAAGATCGTCTGCTGTCCACCTGTGATACGAATCTACATCAGCATCGGACTTTCCCTCATATACCGACAACGGAGAAGCGACACCACCGGAAATATGCGTATCATTGCCAATATTCAGGGGTTTGACATCATTTCCCGATACTATCGCATATTGAAATGGATACCTGTTGAATACAAGATGACTATCTCCCTTGTCGTTAATAACATGAAGATTTCCGCCGGGAAGGAAATTGAGACCATCTATTTTCTCACCTTCATAGAATTTTTTCAGCATCCGGCTAATGGAGGAATAAGCCTTGTTTTTATCTTCTATGATCTTGATATTTTTCCGCATGACCGCTCCTTTGGAGTTTGTGATATTATTGATCAGGATGAAAGACAGTGAGAAGAACACCAGAGCGAGAAGGATGAAAATATAACTGAATCCGCTTCTACCAGACACTGAGCTTCTTCCTGAATCCTTCTTTTTCCAAAATAACATGGTCTTGTCCGATATGTATGATCAGCCACCCGGTGACCGTATCTCCTTCTGAAACCGAAATAGTCAATCCGGTCTTATTCTGTTTGAACATCGCGTTCATCTCGCCGTTGATCTTGGAGATAGCGGACAAGGCATAATCGATGGAAGGCATTTCGTTATCAGCGGAACCTTTGTACTTGGCAGGCAATGAAAATGGATTTCTATTCATACTGAGCCGGATGGGAACACTCGGCTTCATTTCTGTAATATCTATAACTGATAGATGATGGGATTGCATGGAGGAATTATTTTCGCGGGTCAAAACGGCAAAGCAGAAAAAGATCTCGACCAGCATAAAGACCACGATTGATAAAAATAAGGCCGTGAAGAAGATCCTTGTTCTCATTCCAGATCAACCTCCAATACAAAGACGGTATTCAATCTGCCCTTGCGCATCTTCATTGTCAGATCTTTGATCCTGAGGGTCTTTTTGCAATTCACGATGGATTCGAGACATTCAGCGGTTTTACTGAAGCTTTCTTCCAATTGTACGGTGATCATTCCGCTCTGCTTGTCTTTCAGTTGAGACATGCCCTTCGGCACTATATTATTACTTCCCAGCAGATTTGAAATGACCGTCATCGCGTCCACAATGGACCCAAAGGTCCTCTTTTCAATGTACTCCGAAATAGCGGTGTTCAGCTTCTTCTCGTGCTTCTCTATCTCTTCCGTCCGCTTCAGGGCGTAAGACATGCGGGATAATGTATCCGTATTAGTATGGAAATCATTCTTATAACTTCTATATAGATTGGCCGCCAGCAGAAGAAGAACGAACAACACAATATTTATTGCAGTAAGGATACTAACTGTTTTTCTATTCATCTTTTGATAATTTCAGCGACAATGAGAAGTTTATCCCGTCATCGGTCTTCTCGATGCTACCCGGCTCAAGTTCTTTGAACTGCTTGTATTCTTTCAATCCCGAAAGAAATTTTGTCAGATTTGCCATCTCCGTACATAAGCCGTATATTACAAGGATATGCTCATCTCTGATCCGGGAAACTTCCAGCGATTGGAAAAATATCTTTTTGTCTGTTATGTTGATAACAGCTTCAATCGCCTTTAATACTCTTTTCGATTCACCCCAGATCATCGTTTCTTCCGATAGTTTCCGATTCAGACCCTCAATGGAATTCGCCGATATCAAATAATTCTCATACTGAGGTGTTTTTGCGGCGATCTGCTTATCTGATTCTGACAATTTGATCTTTGCGGAAATACAAAATCCCGAGATCACTGCAAAAAGTATCAACTGAATAATGGCCAGAGTGGAAAGCAATTTGCCGAATTTCTCTGAATATAACTCAAGTAAGGTCCGGTGCTGCACCCCTTGGGGAACAAAGTTAATTGCAAATTTCATCATCAAATACCACTGGATTCATTATACTGCATATCCTCGTCATTATCAAGGACGCGATGACAATATTACACTCGAATATCCTTATTTACCCAGAATATCGGGGACGCAGCTACCGTCCCTGATTAGAAATGAAAAATGGAGTAAAACCTATTGTCGCATTGTCGTAATTACGACAATGCGACATCGTAATATCTGAACTTCCGAAGTGATGGAAATCTGCGGTTTCGCGGATGCGCGTGACACATAGAAAAATCAGTCATTCTACGAGTGGATTGATACTATTATCACGGCATTATAGAATGTCGAAAAAAACAATATCCAATATATTTAGATATAGAAAAATAGCCGTGAAATATATCACAAAAACGCTTGACTCTGACTGAAAAATCAGTATACTTTGACACTCTGGCCTCAAGGAGGGGAATTACAAATGAACAAAAAATTAACAAAAAGGAGAGATATTATGAAAAAGGGGATCTTAAAGAGTGTTCTTATTGTTGTGTTAGTACTTGTTGCGGGAACCCTGTTTGCCTCCGCAAATCCGAGAAAAATAAAAGAGCAGAAGAGTAAAGCGGAAGAATTGTTAGAAATCGATAAACAAATTTCCAGATTGCAGATTGATGATAAAAATGTATTTAAAGAAACACAAGAAAAGCTTATGCAGCAAGGTAGAAGGGTTCTATGTAGACTTGAAGCACATTCAAAGGCAAAGGACAGAAACATGAGATTTAAGGTGATTCACACTTATTTAAGAATATTGCTTCAGGAAAAGATGGATCCGTTGAATGATGAGATTATTTTATCTGCTCTTAATGATAAGTATTACAAAATTAGATTTTATATAATTGCGCTTATTGCTGATGGAAAGGGTTCTTCTATGAGTGAAAATTTAATAATGAAGTTTATTAGAAGGCCTGAAAAAAATGATAAAAAAGTCTACATAGAAGTAATACAGGAAATGCGAAAGAAAATACAGAATCCACATAAAGTATTTGGCCCGACTTTCATTGAGGAGGGTTATTTGGCCATGATGGGTAGTAAGATTAATAAATATTTGAAGTCATCGCTATTAGACAAACAAGAACATAGTAGAGTCAAAGATAAATTATTAGATGTGTTTATCCTTATTAATCCAGAAGAAGGATTAGATTTTTTACTGATGTTACTTGAGAAAACAGAGGATGCTAATTTTCAGATCTCAATTATAAATTTATTTCCTGGATTGACTGCCTCATCAAAGAAGAATAAAGAAAAGGTTTCCAATTTTCTTGAGAATTTAAATAAACGAATTACTAATGAACGTGTTAACACTAGGATAGTTCAAGTGATTGAAGAATTATCATTAACAAAAGAGTAAGAAGTGGTTTTTATGAGATCCTTGTTATTCAAACTGTTAATATTATTGCTAGTTCTTGTTCCCAGTACTTTGGTAGTGGGCAAGGAAGTTGGTGATATTGTTTACTATCCTTTGAGTGATCAATGGGGAGGAGCAGCGAATCAATATACTTTTAGTATTCAGGCGAACAATCCAGGATATGTTGGTCATGCAATGATATATTTGGGCACTGATGAAGATGGAAACGATTATATTATTCATGCTCCTGGAACTGAAAATGGAGTTGACTACAAATCAAAAAGGGAAAAAAGAGATTTATCTGATTATGACAAATATTTTACAGATACCTCATTAATAACCAATAGCAAACGAAGAAGAATAGTGTCATTTGCCAATTCAAAATTAGATCGAGATTACCCATATCCTTATATGAACATGGTAGGAAAAATCGTGAAACCCACTTTATCTCAACAAAAAGGATATGATACCTTTAACAATAAAGAATGCTATTCATGTGTAGGAATTGTTGAAAGGTCTTATGAGGAAGCTGGAATCAATATCACCCCCGATGGCTATGGTCGAGATTTGGTTCGTTCAAAAGAAACATTATATAAGAGTTGGCTAATAAATGAAGGATCATATGTAGCCCTTTTAACAGACGAAGCACCTCCATATGATGAAATAAACGGATGGGTATTTTCCCCGTATACTCAGTGGTATAAGCAGAATCATCCTTATCAACCCAATTTAGATAATATGCGATTAGATATTTCAACCACCGAGAATCCTGTAGTTGAAATTACTCTTCCTCATGAAAGAGAGATAATTGACAAGTCACAAGGGGATATATCAATCAGAGCTACTGCTACAGATGGAGATAAAGGTTCCGGGATTTTGAAAGTTGAATTTTACATTGACAATGTAAACTCAAGTAGCTTGATAAAAGCAGTATATACATATCAAGACCAAAATGGAGATCCTATAGTTGATTCAAATGGAGATGTGATATTCTATTATGAGAATGATTCAGTTCCAGTAGAATTGGATGAATATCATTGTGTATATGATATAACAAATCTTCACAATTGGCCAACATAAAATTATAGTAAAAGCTTTAGATCGAGCGGGACACTGGTCCGATATTGTGGAAAGAAACTTCACAATAAAAGAAACCTCTGGTGGTGGCGGAGGTGGTGGTGGCCAATACGGGGGCGGAGGTACCAACAATGGACAGGGAGGAAGTGGAAGCTCTTCAAATAATGAGCAACCCGGAAAAGGAGAGCCTAATGATCCCAAAGATCCCGATCCCAGCGGAGATTGCAACCTTCTGTATTATGTGATGGGTCTTCCCCACATGACCAATGTCAAACCCAATGAATCAATTATGCCGAACATATGGCTGGCAAACGGAACATATCAAGATACTATACTTTCTGTAAAGTCTACGGTAGTACATCAGTCGGGCGGTTTCAAATTCACAGGATTTAACGGTTCTATTCCACTCGGTGGCTTGGGAGGAACTTCCCCCACTGAATTCAAGTTTCCTATGTCTATCTCAAATTTATCCGATCAAGAGGGCCGGATTGAGATAAGTATGTCAATAACTACTGAATGCGGCACTGATGAATGGTCATTCAGCTTTTATTACAGCAAAGAACCCGAGATTCCACCAGACCCACCCGATGAAAATGATATTGCAGCTTCTGAAATAGATGATGCGGAAACACTCTGGGAACTTGATCGCAAGTTGTTAACTGATGATCTTTCGATTGCAAATGAGAAAGAAACCAATACGATCAGCGACTTTGAAACGGAATATATTTCAAGATACTCGGATATACTGGTAATGACCGGCTCAAGATTCCGAAATCTTGGATACCTCGCGCATAATTACAAGCATGCTGTGAGCTACCTTTATCCTGATGGAGATATTGCCTTTAAGCTGGACCGGGAAAAGTCCATTGATGACTACCCCCTTTTAATAATACCTTCCGGCGCGCTTTCGGGTATGGAAAACAATCTTGAGCTAAAAAATATAATAGAGAGCTATGTAAATAATGGCGGTACGGTTTTCTGTATGGCACAGCAGCGTGGGAACGATTTCTCCGTTCTTCCCGGGAATCCCGGTGGATACGGCTGGAATGAAGATCAATCCTGTCACAAGAATGCGGTATATTTAGAGAAATATCACCCGATTTTATCAGGGATAACAGAAAATCCCATTGACGCGATATTCGATGGTTACTTCACTTCATATCCATTGAATAGTGATATCCTTCTCAGAAGAACTAAAAACGGATATCCGGCAATGGTGGCAAAGCACGGCTTTGCAGATGTTAGATGTTAGATGTTTGAGGTTGGATGAAAAGCGAACAGATGGGGATCAAGACTGAAGGTATAAAAGATGAAGAGAAGAAGGGAAAAGAGCAAGAAGAAATCATCTCAAATGCTTGAATTAACAGGCGTATCTGGTATAATAAACATATAGAAAATCAAAGGAAGGAGTTGATATATGAAAAAGGGAATTCTTAAAGGAATTTTGATTGTTGTGTGTCTATTGGTTGCAGTAGTATTGCTGAATGCTTCGGGAATATTAAATAAAGACAGTAAGAGAATAAATTCCAAAAGCAATCTTGATAAAGGTTACATCATATATAATAACAAACTGTATAGTTCTCCATTTTCAATAGATGTTGATACTAAGTGTATAACAATTAATGGTGAAATAAAACTGAACAAAATGCCCGTATATTACAAGTACTACATGCTAACAAAAAAAGAGAAAGTAAGAGATAGGAAAAGAGCTGAATTGGCACAGCTGAAAAGGGTGTTCATATACCTATATATATATAGATATGGAAATGAAAATAATCTAGAAGATAGGTATACGAAGGTAAAGCAATACTTAAATCAGGTATTGAGAATCAATATCTCTCCCAAGAATAACAACACCTTTGTTGTAAATAAAGAAGAGATCATTATTAAATCACAGGAATATTACAAACCCCATTGGGAAGGAATGTATTTAACTAGCCTTCTTAATTATATTGCAAGGATTGTAAGAAATACAGATGATGCAACTGAGAAAAAGAGGTTGAAGGAACATATCGCACTCGTTTTAGCAGAAGGAAAAAAGAAAGGAGTTGTCTACGATTACAAAATCGAAGAAAATGAAATTCATGGGACTTGTGTGCACTCCCATATAAATCTATATTTCAAGAAAGAGGATGTTCCGATAAAACCACTTCCAATGGAGGTATTGAAACCAGAAGAATTGGAGGATTTGTTGACCAATGATCATATTATATTGATAAAGGACGAAAATATCGTTTTTATAAAGAGGAATACTGAAGATTTCTTAAGAGAGATAAAATCGATATTAAATAAGCGGATGTCACAGGAAGAGAAAGCAAAAGTTGTTCGAAATAGATTCAAAGAAGACTAAGGTTGTAACATGAAGAAGTTAGTCCTCACTTCCTTAGCTCTCATTCTATATTTCTTTGTGCCTAAGATCTCTGCAAATAATTTGCCTTACAATAGAAAAGCAGTATATTATAATTCTTCTTGGCATGAGTTCACTTGGAATGAAGACGATCCATTTCGTGCAAGACACATCGGTGTCCGAGATGATTTTCAGACATTTCTTGGAGAATTAGGCTATGAATATGAAGAGTTATTGAGAGATAAGAACGTACCAGGTGATCCAAATCTGTCCGATTCGAGGGTGTTTAGAATTGATAAATTTGTTAAAGCAATTAATAGTCCAACTACAGGAATATTGTTACTTGAAGGGCATGGTTTAGCTAATCCTGCACAATTCAACGTTGCTAAATATTATTGTACGGAGGAGCAAATAGAGACTTATGTCGCTGCTCTTCATGAACGGTATAATTGCGGAAATGATGAAGTATTTTATTCTATGATTACAGATGATGTTCCTGGATATGACGACTATCAGGAATATTGGATTGAAGTTACACCAAAATTTATTAAGAATAACACCTATGCCATGGGACGAAATTCGATTGTTATTGGAGGGATCTGTTACGGTGCAGTATTAAAAGATGGATTGTTGTCAAACACAAAAATCTCGAATTATTTCGCCTCACTTGGCGAGGTCTCTGCGCAGGATGGAGATCTTGAGATGTTTCTTCGAAATGTAATTCGATTCCTTACGGGGCAAAATGAAATGTATGTGTATGATGAAGTTGGTAACTTTATTGGACAAACTGAAAATATTCGCGGGATAAATTTCACTTGTAAGAAGGCTGGGACTAGGCTAAATGCGCTTAATCCTAACTACTTCTTGTATTCAAATCCTTTGATAGAAACTGCACCCTTTCAAACCGTTTACAATGCTCCTAAA
>JAGLWT010000019.1 GCA_023133295.1 bacterium
CTCCGAAGGAGCGACCCGACAGTCCGTATCTCTATGAACACAAAGAAGACTACAACTACCACAGCACCCATATCTTCGGATGGGCATAGAGAGGATGATGGATGTTTGATGTTAAATGTTGGAAAGAGGACATAGAGATGATGCTAGATGCTGAATGTTAGATGTTAGGCAGAAAGAAGGGAATGGCGATAGATGTTAGATGATAGACTGAAAGAAGAGAGAGAGGTTGGGAAGAGAAAGGAGAGAGGATTTTTTGAAAGCCAACACAAAATATATGGATATTCTTTGATTTCCGATGCTAAACAGGTTACAATATAAAAAGATATGAATAAGATGCGTGAAGGTGAGATCATTACTTTTCACGAACAAAAAACACAAAGGGAAATTATTAGAGAGTTGTTCTCGGTAAATAGTTAATTTATAAAAGGGAGATATATATGAAAAAGAATCTTGCAACCACATTGATCACCATTGGAATTATTGCTGTGGCGGGGACTGTATTCGCGTTGAGTGTAGTGCTACCGAAGATGAAAGAATCAAAGAATGCGGAAGTAAAGGAAGAGCAGATTGTCGCGAAGAGTGTAGCATCTGAGAATTCTGAAAATCTTCATACAAAAGAAATTGTTATGGATGGTATTGAGAAGATGGATGTTCCGATTGAAGAAATTAATCTTGATGAAATATTGAACCAAACGCTCAAAAATGGAATAAAATACACTTCAGAAGTCATTCTTGAAGCGAAATGGGGAACAGAACCAGGTGAAATAAATTATACTGCTTTTGAAGGTGAATTCTATTATCCTTCATTGTTTGTAGTAGATGGTAAAGGGCATATATGGTTTTTAGACACATTCAATAATAGAATTCAACATTTTGACAGAGAGGGGAAATATGTAACTGAATTGAAAGTCGAAAGTTATAAGGATTCTTTTGACGAAGCAGGATATAAGTCTGCAGATGTGCTCATAGAAAAAATGTTTATTGATGATAAAGAAAACTTTTGGTTATATTCGCCGGAATATAGAATTGGCACTTGTGCTCCTAAGGGATATAGCAGGAATGGTAAATATCTTGGAAGAAAGTCATACAAAGAGATTAATAAATTAATTGAGGGAAAGGAACATAGATTTACTGTGAAGGGAGAGATTTATAGTATAGTATTTACAAACTTAACATTTAATAATAGAGTTCTTAATGAAAAGCATGCAATAGTGAAAAAAAATAAAAAATCTCTAAAGGAGCTTGTTTTTATAAGTAAAAATAAATCGGAAAAAGAAATATTTTCAAACATAGACGATAAAGGTTACCTCTACTTATTTGAACAAGATAAAGGCGAGATTACAATAATCAATATTCACAAAAGAACTCTAGAGGGAAAATTGAAGCAAAAGTATTTCTTTGGATGTTTCATTGACAGGTATGGTAATATATTTGTCCTGACAAAACTAAAAAATCCCGATCCAAGAATTCAAACCTCTATTGGAAGAAAAATTGTAAAATGGAGTCCTACGAAATGAAAGTGAGGATATTTCTAATCCTCTTCGTACTATTAAACATATGTACAGTTTTCGGAATAACAAGAGATGATATTATAGAAAATGCGAAAAAGTATGTTAACGTATCTAATTGGAGTCCAACTGTTGATACAGCAAGTATTCCGTTGGTAACTGAAACACAACTCCCACCAGATATGAATTCGGGAGATACATGGACACAATCCAATAATGGCAATTACAAGACTTTTCAAAGTCCTTATAAAACATCTTCAAATGGCGGTTTTAGTTTCGAATATTTGGGAAAAAACATTTCAGGACCTCCATATCCCATAGTTGCTTATGTATATGGTGGTGATGATAATGTAGACACCTTTATTAGTAGAATTAGCAGTGGAGTATGTCCTGGGGGGAAAGGAACGAGTAGCTATGTTAAGAAAATATACAGTTGGGATTCGCAAGATAATTGTTACGAGTACTCCCATAAGTATTATTATGCAAAAGAATATCTTGCAGGTATTGATTGTTCTGCTTATGCTTCATATTGTTGGGAAGTGTCAAGAAGAAGTACGGGGCAATTAGCTGATATCTCAAAAATTAATAACGGGAGTATTGAAAAAAATAAACTAAAGAAGGGTGATATTTTGAATTATCCCGGTGTCCATGTTCGAATATTTGACAAATGGGACGACCCCGCAGATATCGAAACCTCAAAAGTTTGGATTTATGAAGCACAGTCAATATCTGACCTCGATAGTCCTGGTGTAGTGTACCGTGTAGAGGATTGGAGTTCAAAATATCCCGCCTACACCATCTTCCCTATTATCTCAGATGAAAGTCCAAAAGATACCTACACTACTAATATGAAACCTGAGATCGCATGTAAAGTAGCCTGTCCCGATTCGGGTTCATTGAGTATCACGAGTTTTAAGATAATAAATTTAACCGGTTCAACAAATATTGATGTTCCGATATCTGATTCTATTTTTGATGCTGCAACCTCTACAACTACCTGCAAGGTTATAAAATATACACCATCGGAAACATTAACTTACGGTATTTATAATGTAGAAATTAAATCGAAAAATACTGAATTCAGCAAAGAATACACAGAAGATTTTACTTGGGAATTCAAGGTCTCCAAGATGAAACTTGATTATTCCCTGGATCCTGATGAAACGGAGTTTGCCGTTGGTGATACGGTCACGGTCATGCTTGATCTGAGTCAGTTGATTTCTTCGGATACGGAGGTGTTGTCTGCAAAATGGAAGATTAACTCATATCCTGCTTGGATTACTCTTGATAAGTCGGAAAGCGATACTGTTTTGGAGATAACAAAGGACGGGGAAAAGGATTCGTTCGTATTTACCGTCAACAACAATTTCTTTGCGGATGAAGGTGAGATAGAGGTATTACTCCATAGTGTCAGTGATACGGGGGCGTTTCAAAACTGTCATGACAGAATAAAGATCCCTGTAACTCTTGGACCGAGCGCATATGAACTTACTAGTGTTCGTGATTCTGAAACTATAGGTTTTGTAATAGTCGTCAAAAACGAAAGCGATACGGCTATGAAGGATTTGAAATGGAAGGTAACAGCTTGTGACAGTGATTTGATTGATACGGGAGTGTTCGGTACAGAGATCTATTTCAGTGAAATTCCCAAAGGTGAAACCAAGACACAAACCATTCCCTATAAGATAGTTGATCCAAATACTAAAGGGCCGCTTTCCGGGCGGTTCACAATCAGGGTGTCAACACCTTCTGCTCCGGGTTGTAATGTGATTTACAAAGAAAAGGAGAATAAGATAAGATTCAACACAGCCAAACTGGCACCGTGGATTGAAGTAACAAACACAATACATATTCGCCGGGATAAGGATACCTGTGAAATCATCGGCCCCGGGAAAATAGTATATGAAACAAAATCCAACTATTATTTTAAAGGTTCTCCGAGTGACAGTGAATTGAAATCATGGTCTCCTACACCGGATGGGTATGGCGGGTCTGAATATACCAGAAAACTGGAAAAAGTAAACATAAGAAAAAAGGGGGATTATGAATTAATAGAAACTAATGTTCTGGAGAACACCGTGATGAAAACGGTGAAGATAAATGACAATAATCCCTGTATGGCTGATCCGCGGAATATTTCCGGTTTCAGTAATCCCGATCCTACCTTTATTCAACGGTTTATAAAGATTGACATTACCGATGATTCCCGGCAGAAAAATGTTCTTGTTGATTATCCGATCGTATGGTTGTCACCGGAAACTTCAAAGCCCTATACCGTTGAAGAGATCGAGGGTGACTATAAGACAAGGCATATGGAGTATTATGACAGAATCGTTCCCGAAAGTATAGACAGGGCCGATATTTACGATCATGACTATAACCTTGCCGCGCCGTTAAATCATTCATATGTATTTTCCCCTTACACTTCCCGGAGTGTTTATGACGATGTTGTCTTCATGCTGGACTTCCCGGAATACGGGCACTATGACCTGAAAATATTTTCACGCAATGGAGATGTTCTTCACACAATCGCGGAAGGAAAAACCGCACATCCTGGTCTGATAAAGGAATATTGGGATGGAGAAACCAATCGGTTTGAGCCCGATGTATTTGAAGACGAATTCACATATGTACTGGACTATGAAAACGATGCCGGCTATCGCATATGCAAGGAAGGAACGATCCTGATCGATGAAATCATTCCCGTTATCAGAATTGATGAAATAAAGCCGATCTCATCTGAACCCGGTATCTACGGAATATATGGAAGAGTTTATGACAAGAATCTTGATAGTTATAACATATATATCAATGGAACTTTAATTGCAAACAGCGATTATAATTCAGGTGGTTTACTGGGCAAGATCAACGGAAGGGCGTACACCCCCGGCGAGTACAAACTGGAAATTACAGCATATGATCTCGGCGGCAATTATTCACATAAAGAGAAAACAGTTGTGTTGAACGGCGGAAGTTTTGCGCAATACGGCAACACCGCGGGTGTAAAATGGGAAGAGGAGACCCGTTTTCGGAGTGTTGACGGCCTGCCTTCAATTTATGGGTATAATACCAATATATCCAGTATTGAACAGAGTATAACTGAAGAAAATATTCCCATACCCGATATTCCCGGTTATATTGTCGAAGATGATTTTCCTGCATCATCTACATTAACTGGGAGCTTCTCATGGATCACGGATCCAGTGTATTCAGGGGGAACCTCACATACAAATAATTCGGATTCTGCCTGGTATTCTCACTATTACCTTGCTCCGAGTGAAGGTGTACTTATTGAACAGGACGGATACGGAGTGGAGAAATATATTGTACAGTATCTTTATATAGAGAAGATGGTGGATGATAGAGGCTTGATGTTGGATGAAATCATTATGCAGTTTTACACCGATAACGGAAACGGAGAGCACCGCTGCTACTTCGGCGCCGACCTGATCCCGACCGGAGGTGTGAACAATACACCGTCTCTTATGAGACTCGGTGGTATCTTTACTGAAATTCCGGTTAATCAATGGGTCAGATTAAAGATACCGACCTCCGCAGTCGGCCTTGTGAATAAAAAGGTTAAAGGTATCCTGTTTGGTCATCATGGCGGCGATGTGGTCTGGGACAAGACCTGCCTGAGCACAGAGATAAACGATTCTCTTCCCGATATCTATCCGATCCCGGAAAGTGATGTACCTGACAACAATACTACTTTCACTTTTACCTACTTTAAAAATAATCCCTTGACCGATCTTGTAGCAGAGATAGAATTAGACGGCACTGTGATAAGAAGCCTAAGTGTGGATCTGTGTGATACTTATATCTCAACCATCCTTTGGGACGGAAAAGACGATGCTGATGCATATGTAGATAACGGGTTCTACACATTGAATCTAAAGGATGCGTCTGATTCCACGCTTTATGATTCAAAGGTGGTTTTTGTTAACAATCTTGATGCCGAAATAACGGTTCCCGCTGAAAACAGCCTGATAAGGGCCAG
>JAGLWT010000002.1 GCA_023133295.1 bacterium
CGATACTGGACTCGAACCAGTGACCCCTACGATGTCAACGTAGTACTCTAACCAGCTGAGCTAATCGCCCATTGAAAGGAGAGTGGCGGGAGCCGGAATTGAACCAGCGACACAAGGATTTTCAGTCCTCTGCTCTACCGACTGAGCTACCCCGCCATATTACTGGAGCGGGTGACCGGACTTGAACCGGCGACAGTCTGCTTGGCAAGCAGATACTCTACCACTGAGTTACACCCGCGAGTAAAAGTGAATTATAACAAAGGAACTAAGATTTGTCAAGATGTTTTTTGGGTTTTTCCACCGCTCCCGCGGAGATGATCAACTTCAAAGCCTCATCAATTTTCAAGTCCATTTCTTTCACATCTTCTTTGCGGTACATCAGGAAAAATCCGGAGGTAGGGTTCGGGGTAGTGGGGATAAAAACTGAGACATAATCATTGCCCTTCTCATCCAGCATCGTGGTCTCGTTTGTCATGAATCCGAGTGATTTTATTCCTTTAGAGGGATAGTCTATCAAGACCACTTTTTTGAAGAGTTTCATCTCGCTTGTCCCGAGAAAAGCATTTGAAATGTCCTTTATCGATTGATATATCTTATTAACAATGGGAACCCTGTCAATTATCCATTCCACAAGCAGGAAAAGCTTCTTGCCAAGGAAATTTTTCGCGAGGACACCGATGATAAAGATGAGGAGTATTATTGCCACCAGACCGACACCCGGAATTATGGGCCAATCGTATTGCTTGTTCAATAAAGTCATTATCGGCCGGATCAGTTTATCTCCGAGGCGGACGATCTGATAAAATACCCACAGAGTAATCGAAATAGGGACCACTACAAAGAGGCCCGCCAAAAATATACTATTCAGTCTTTTCATTTTTCACCTTTTGACGCACATTTATCAAGAGCCAGTTGATCTTTCTATCATCAGAGTCCAGTATCCGGAAGTGAAGGTTCTTGTATTCAAATGTCTCGCCCTTCTTGGGTATCCTTTCCAATAAGGTCAGGACAAATCCGCCTACAGTTTCCACATCTTCCTTGGGGAGTTCGATATTCAATTTCTCTTCTATTACTTCTATCTCCACCGATGCTTTGATCTTGTAGGTATTCTTTTCGATCTTCTCGATATCTTTATGATGCTTGTCATACTCATCCTCGATCTCGCCTATGATCTCTTCGATGATATCCTCCATAGCCACCATGCCGGCAGTGCCGCCCCATTCATCAAGAATTATCATCATCTGCATCTTTTTCTCTATCATCAATTTCAGCAATTCATCCAATTTAACCGTTTCCGGCATAAAGATGGGTTTGCGCATAAGCTCTTCAAGATTAAATTTCTCAGCGGTCAGCCCTATCAGATCCTTGATATAAAGGATGCCGACAATATTATCCGGGTTTTCCCTGTAAACAGGTAATCTAGAGAAGCCCTTGTTCTTAAATATCTTAAGCACTTGCGGCATGGTCGTATCATGCTCGACCGCTTCTAATGCGGTTCTGGGGATCATGATCTCGCTTGCTTTGATATTTGAAAATCCGATTATGGAGGTGAGCATATCCTTCTCTTCCTCCTCCAGCTCCGAATCCTTTTCAATAATATTTTTGAGCTGGTTCTCCGTCAGGTATATCGGATAATCCCGGGAGACGATCTTACTTTTACTGCTCTTCAGAATGACGGAAATAGCTATGCTGAGCGGGAAGAAGGGAAAGTAATACATAAGATTTCCGAAATTGAGCAAGGTCTTCACATTCTTACCGGTTAGATTATGTGAAAATTTATTAAGAAACACAGATATCAGCGACGCGTATAGAAGGAAAAAGCCCATGAGGACAAATTCCCAGAAGATCGGGTTCAATACTTGAGGTAATGAGTAAATATATACAAGCACCCCCAATGATGTGATATTCAAAAGCATCAAACCGATGATAGCGCGGAATTTCTTATCGGCAGATATTTCCTCACCCGGGGAAAGATAGACCATCACCTTTGAAAGAAAGGAGATGACCAGCACAATATTAAGCCAAACAAAAAATATCAGATTGAGTAATAGGGGGTGCATGTCAGCGCTTCACCTCTTCGTCCATTTTTTTGTTCCACTCGACCCAGGAATTATCGATGTCTTCTTCGGTCAAGTCGCGGACCGTGGTCGTACCGTCCTTTGAAATGGTTATTCGCTGCATATTCTTGATGATCTCAAGCCATTCTTCCTTGCTAACTCTCTTAAAGGGTTTATCGATACGCCTGAAAGGCCTTTTCATCTTGTTCGGATTTCCCTGATTCTGCAAATAGAATTCCCTGGGATCTTCGATATTATTGGAATAGACCCACACCTCGCCTTTGATAACATCAAGCTGAACAACATCCTTCTGATTACAATCGATCTGAAAGATAGTACCGCGTATGGTTGCGGATGCCAAGGGGGTCTCTATTTCCAAAGATTCCATTTCTCCCAGAGCATCTATCTTGGAATAGATCTGACCCTTTTTAATCTTGATCTTTATATCACTTTTCTTTTTTCCCTTCTCATCAACCTCTTTGTAGAGCTTCAGCACATCTACCTCAGTAAGTGGCGCCATGCGGATGATCTTACCCAGATCGAGCGCCAATTCGGCTCGGGACTCATTAAGGGTCTTCACCTTTTCACCACCGATCACTTCTTCCTTCTCTTGCATGAAACTCCACTTTTCAGCATCAAGCTGAGCCTTTTGGGCATTGCCTTCAAGATAGGAAACTACTCCCGAAACATCGGTTCCCTTCTTCTTTTCATTGTCCCCTGCGGAGATAAGCAGGAATGCCACCAGTAGCAAGCAAGTAATTACGATTATGCGCTTCATTTTTCTACCTCTTTTTTAAATCTGTATATAACATAGACTGTATTGTTACTTTGGTCGAAATACTCACCTTCAAAGGTCAGAAAATTAACATACTCACCGCGTAGATCAAGATCCTCGTCGCCCTTCAGGAGGAACTTCATGAATATAGCTCCCCAGCGTTTTGCGTCCGTTTTCGCGGCCAGTTTTTTCATCGGTAACTTTCCGGGAGCGTCAGAGATTCCGATCACCTGATAATAATCTCCATTTACGAATTCTTCGATAACTTCACGAATACTTTTCTCGCCTGATAGGATGCTTCTTTCCAGAGAAGCCAGATTTCTGATCTCCGTCGGCGTCAGTTTCCTGGTCGGCTCCAATACTGGCTTAGACACCGGCTCTTTCGGAGGAGGTGTTTTTGTACATCCCGCAAATCCCGCCAATACTATAATGATCAAAAAAAGACGGAGTAACTTATTCATCAACGGCCTTAACTATTTGACCTTTGTCAAATCCGCTGCCCGTAAGTACCTCGCAAATGGCATATTTTTCTTTCAGGTCAACTACGCGGATAGTGCCTTTGAACTCATTTTCGGAACCGAGGGAAAGGCCTGTGTCGGGATCGATCAGCTCCTCGCCGATCGCCTCAACCTGGAACACTGTGCCCATTTCAATACCGTAATTGCTGCCGCCGTTGATATAGACCATTCCATCGGAAGAGACTTTCATTGTCTTGCCTTCCCATGCTTTATTGGCTACCTTTTGTGTAATGAAATATACGGCCTGCTGTATGGCCTGCCTGACCGCCTTGCCAAGAGGAGATTTCTGCATCTTGGAAGTACGGAAATCAATTCCACCTCTGCTGGCACCAAGATCAAAACCCATGCCCTTGCTCTCGCCGACGGCATGCTGTGCGGCGATGATCTCGCCGGTATTTACATCGTATACCCTTATATCGATCCCTACTTTGGCGTAAAACGCCTTCCCGCCAATGCGAATTCCTTTAACCCTGACACCACTGCCGCCGGAAGACGATTTATTAATAAACTCTGTGACGGAGCCCGTTATCAGATATTGAACTCCGAGCAATTTACCGGCTTGTGCCGAGGTCTGTCCCGTTATCGCTCCGGTCAGGGATAATTTCTGTTCTTCGAGAATTTTATTCAACTGTGATCGTTCCATTACCGAATATTTTTCCGTTTGCACAAGTTCTGTTATCAACATATCACTTATTCCACTGCCGATCTCCCAATGCCCGTGGGAATTTGTCTTGTCCTCAAAACTCGATACGGCGACACGCATTTTCGGACCTGCAGCAAAAGCCGTGCTTGAGATCATGATAACGATAGCAAGGGATAATAATATCTTTTTCATACTCACCTCTTGAGAATTCTAATATTTTTTATATGCTTTGTCAAATATAGGGCTCTTCCAATGCAGATACCTGTATTCGGAATACCGTAGATAAGTGTATTCATGATACAGTACATTAGCAAACTGTCCTCTATGTTCCACTCCTGCTACCTTTGAAGACAATTCCATTTTACCGTGAATGGCGCCTTCAACACTGGATGCAGTTCCCAAAAGGGCCGGGACTGCAGTAAGATCGAACAATTTTCTTTCTCTCATGCCGTTGTATAAACAATAATCATACCATATTGAATTGTCAATTTAAAATTGACAATTGAATAAAGATTATTTAATGGAGTTTTGACCCGTCTTTGCTCTCATGTCATTTTTTGCGACGATACTCACTACGTCCATCATTCATTAAAATCCCAAAACTCGTTCGCTATAGCTTACTCAGACAATTGGATATTTTCGGCTTCGCCACCATTCA
>JAGLWT010000020.1 GCA_023133295.1 bacterium
AGTACAATACTTCTCCAGATAGATTCTTCAATATTGATACCATTGCTCCCGATATGCCTGTTGTAACGGCGGAAAAGAAACCGGAAGGCGAAATCGAGTTTTCCTGGCCGTCTCTCAATGATGACTCCTTGCGGTATTATGATGTACATATCACTTATTCTGCTGAGCCCATCACGGGTTCAATCGGAAACGTCACTTCTTACTCCAGATCATTTTCGGATGAGGAGTCCGTTACATTCAAAGTAAGAGCGATTGATTGGGCGACTAATGAAGGGGCATATTCAGCCGAAGTTGTTGTGACAGCGGATGCATCTTCTCCGGCCCCTCCATCCGGATTTACTGCTGTGGTTGATAATAATGCAGTTTTAACAAGTTGGGTAGCCGTTGCGAATGATTGTGCAGGATACAATATTTATAAAAAGACTGCAGAATTTGCTTTACCCGATAATGCTGCGAAAGTAAATGATGTGCTCATTACAGCGACTTCATATCAGGATTCAACTCTTAACCTTGATGCTGAATATTTTTATGCAGTTACCGCAGTTGACGAAGTCGGCAATGAAAGCGAGGTTTCAGATAGAGTCAGCATTCAATGGGATATCTACCCCCCGACCGCTCAGATATCTATTATTCCTGGATCTCCGGTAAAAGCAGGGGATTTGGATGTTGAGCTTCAAGCTTCTGAACCATTGGATACATCACAAGCGTATTCACTTTCGATAAAAACAGCAGGAATGACTGCTGCACAAGACCTTCCACTCACTCCCAGTAATTTGGCGAATACGAGTTTTGTTGCAAGTTATACAGTTGACTCCACATCGGGAGACGGTGAAGCGGTATTTGAATTTTCGGGGAGTGATCTCTCAGGAAAAGCAGGCGATCAGATCACTTCGGGCAAAACATTTATCATCGACACAACCCCTCCTGGAATCCCCCAGTATTTATATGCGCAACCCCTCGGAAACGGAGAGATAAAGATAACCTGGAGCCCACCTCAAGGTGAAATCCCCTTCGAATATTTCTTGTATAGAAGCGATGCTCCGGATCAAGCCGGCCAGAAGTTCGATGTCTCAATAGTTAATTGTGAGTATATAGATGTTCCCGATGTAGATGCAATATATTATTACAGCGTAACAGCCGTAGACGAAGCGGGAAATGAGAGCGACATAGCCGGTCCTGCCGAAGTGGGATGTGACAGCATTTCACCCACAGCGAGAATTGTTCTTTCACAAGAATCTCCTTTAATGATCGGGAAACTCCTGATTTCATTAGAACTTTCAGAGATAGTTAAGAACGAGCCCATACTTCAGATGGTGACATATAACGGAGATTATTTCATGATTAATCTTCAAGGGAGCGAAAAAAGCTGGTCCGGCAGTATTTATCTCAATGAGACAACACCGGACGGCCCTGGAAATTTTGACTTTTATGCGGTCGATTTTTCTGATAATATAGGAATGACGATAACTGAAGGAGCGGATTTTATAATAGAAACCTCTCCGCCCACATCCTTTATAGAAGGATTCCCTCTGACCGTAGGTGACAATTTACACTATGGCTTTACCTTGACGAGTAATGAGTCGCTCTCTGAAGTTCCTGAAATATGTGTTCAGTATTATGACAAGGAAAAGCAGGAAATTGTGCTTCAAAATGCCAATGATGAGTTAACCGTCTTTAGCGGCTCTGTACAGATTCCATCAGGTGCCTCCTCCGGCCCCGCCGAATTCCAATTTGAAGGAAATGATAAATATGGAAACACCGGAACTGTCATCACTTCAGGAAAGGAATTCTCTGTTGACAGCTATCCTCCTTCATCTCCGGTAATAATTTTAGCAAAAGCATTTCCCAATCGCATGGTCCAGCTTAGATGGCTGTGTGCAGATACGGATATTGCTGAATTTGAAATACTGATGGAAGGTGAGGAGTTTTCTGAAATATTTTCCATGAACAATAAAGAGATATATCTGCATACCCCAGATGATGGAAATTATTCTTTCAGTGTGAGAGCGATCGATTATGTTGGAAATACAGGTGAATATTCTAATCCTGTAACTCTTACAACAGACGGAACACCACCGTACTTTACAATTACATGTCAGCCCTCTCCGATTGTCTCACCAGGGGACTATACATTTACCGTATTCAGTTCCGAGAACCTGCAATCTATGCCGGAGATCAAGTGGAAACCCGAATATTCTGATAGGGTAATTGTTTCCGGTATTTTTCAAGTATCGGACAATGAGTATTCATTTGTTCTTTCGATCACGGGAAATGAGTATGACGGATTGTCCCATTTTGAAGCCAGAGGGTATGATCTTGTTGGAAATATCGGTACCGAAATACTTTCAGGAAAGAATCACCTTGTGGAGATATCAAAACCGGTTTGCTGGATAATTACTAATCCTTCATCCCCATTTGGACTTGGCAGCATTGATATTAATCTGAAAACCAATGAAAATATCCAGGGTGCTCCGACTTTAACAGCACATTTTTCTGACAATGTTATACAGGATGTCATATTGACAGGTTCGGGGAATCTATGGACCGGAGTTCTTGATACCTCCTCCGTTGCAGAAGGTGCAGGGTATTTCTCTTTCGCTGCTACGGATTTTGCGGATAAAACCAGTGATAATACTTCAATACTTTCCGGTAGGGATTTTGAAGTTGATCTAACGGACCCCGTAGCTCCGCCTCTTGACGCGGATCATATTCAGGGTGGAAAGATCAGATTATACTGGACCGAACCGGCTGGAGAAGATCTAGTGTATGAATTGAAACGGGGAGTAACTGATCAGTTGAGCAGTGCCGTTGAAATTGCCGTCGGGATTCAAGGCGAGGAATACTTTGATTATGTGAGTGCGGCAGGGGACTACTACTATTGGTTGAATGCGGTCGATGATGCCGGGAACGAAAGCGATTATTCCGGAAATTGGACTGATGTGAATATAGGTGTGTTCCCGCCGATTATTAACTATCCTACCACTTATTCTGTAAACGAGGATCCCTTTATAGTGAACGGTTCTACTCAGACAATCAAGGGAACTGCTGACCCCGGGGCTGTTATTGAATTATTTAAGGGCGATACATCCGTAGTTGCAGATATCGTTGTAGATGCTAATGGTGGCTGGGAGTACGCAAGTCTTGCGCTATTGATAGATATTGACTTCGTAATAACTGCAATTTCCACTTTGGGTGGTGTGCCAAGTGAGAAATCGCTTCCGATAACACTTACCAGAGATGATATTCCAGGGGTGCCTTCCGGTTTGGCTGTAATTGGCCATGATACAAAGATCTCTATCAGATGGGATGGAAATCCTAACGAGACTGATATCGCGGGATATAATATCTATAGAGATAATGATCCCAGACCGGTAAACAGGAGTTTAATTGCTCATAGCGGAGGTGGAGAACACTATTATTTCGATATCGGATTAACAAATGGAAGAACATATTCTTATCGTATCACTGCTGTAGATGATAATGGGAATGAAAGCCCATATTCCAATGAAGTATCTGCGCAACCGATCGCTTCCTCGATCTGGGGAGTTGAATAGAATTTGGTGAAGGTGGTCCCGAAACTGATAGTTACGGGATAAATTGCACAAGTAGAAAAATAACAAAGAATATGTTCTTGAAAATACTTTGATACACCGGAAATGAGCCGGTAAGATTCTCAATCATTTGAAGTCCGGTATCAGTTGTGATATAACCTATTAGGTGAGGGTTGTTTGCAAATGGTGAAAAAAGTCAGAAAGACCAAGTGTTTGGATGACAGATTTATAATTGTGAAAATAGTAGTTGCGTATTTGGTTAAATACGGAAGTGAAATAATATGAAAGAAAAATCGTGTTCCGCCGAGTTACTGAATACAGGGAGGGGATATGCTT
>JAGLWT010000021.1 GCA_023133295.1 bacterium
CTTTTTCAAAGGAAAAGTTGAGGTCGTTAAAGCTATCGAGTCGACCTTTTGAAGGAAAATATAAAGAAAGTCAATCCCAAAGCTCTTATCATCGAACTTTCCACGAAAACCGGAGAGGGTCTTGATAAATGGACCGATTGGCTATTAAAAGAACTTGGCTGAAAAGGAGGTAGATCGTGGTAAGAAAAATATCCATTGATCCCATAACCAGACTTGAAGGGCACGGAAAGATAGAGATCTTTCTTGATGATAAAGGGAATGTTAAGCAGGCATACTTCCAAGTTCCTGAACTCAGAGGATTCGAAGTATTCTCCCTGGGCCGTGCGGCTGAAGAAATGCCGAGGATAACTCCAAAGATCTGTGGAGTATGTCCGACAGCACATCATATGGCAGCGACCAAGACCTTGGATAACCTTTATAAGGTAGAACCCACCGAGACCGCGAAGAAGATCAGAGAGCTGATGTATAATGCGTTCATGTTCGAAGATCACACATTACATTTCTTCTTCCTGGGCGGTCCGGATTTCGTCGTGGGTCCCGATGCTCCGGCAGGTGAAAGAAATATACTTGGTGTCATTGACAAGGTCGGATTGGATATCGGTAAGCAGGTCATCGGCATCAGAAAGAAGATGAGAGATATTATAACTACCATCGGCGGTCGTGTCATACATCCGGTCTGCGGACTTCCCGGCGGTGTTTCAAAGAAGATAACTGAAGAGGAACGCCTTGAAATGCTGCAAGTTGGAAAAGATGGGGTTGAATTCGCACAGTTCGCACTCAAGATCTTCGATGATATCGTTCTATCAAATGATGAGTATGTGAAGCTCATCACCGGTCATATCTACCAGCATAACACCTATTATATGGGAATGGTGGACAAGGACAATAGGATAAATTTCTACGATGGCGATATCAGGGTTGTGGATCCCGATGGCAAAGAATTCGCTAAATTCAAACCCGAGGACTATCGTGACCATATAGCCGAGCATGTAGAACCATGGAGTTATATGAAGTTCCCATTTCTCAAAAAGATCGGCTGGAAGGGTTTTGTTGACGGAAAAAACAGCGGTGTATTCAGGGTTGCTCCCATTGCACGGCTGAATGTTTCGGACGGAATGGCAACCCCTCTTGCTCAGAAGCAATATGAGAGAATGTTCAAGGTGTTGGGTAAACCCACACATCACACACTCGCATACCATTGGGCGCGGCTCGTGGAAGTTCTGTATGCGGCTGAAAGGATAGTCGAGCTTGCTTCCGATAAATCTATAACCTCAGATGATATCATGAATATCCCTACAAATACTCCGGTAGAGGGAGTGGGTATTGTTGAAGCTCCGAGAGGAACGCTTATTCATCATTATAATACAGACAAAAGGGGAGTGTTGACGCAGACGAACCTCATCGTTGCGACCGTGAACAATGCCGCCGCTATCTGTATGTCCGTTTCGAAGGCTGCGGAGAATCTCATCAAGAACGGGAAGGTCACGGACGGTATCCTGAACATGGTCGAAATGGCGTTCAGAGCGTATGACCCGTGTCTGGCATGTGCGACACATTCGCTGCCGGGCCAGATGCCGCTCATAGTTACGATCCGAGACAATAAGGGCGCTCCGATTGAAGTACTCAGAAGGGATCGGTAAAAAGAATAGAGTTCCAAGTTCAAAGGTTGAGAAATATCAAATAGAGGTTAGAGGCTGGAGGTTGGAGGTTAGTTGGAGAATGGGGAAGAGAAACACATCCGTCATTCCCGCGAAAGCGGAAATCCATCTTTTCTTTACATCACATGTTATACGGCATACGTCACATGTTTTTTGATTCTTAATGAGGTTGTGGTATAATTTCACAAGTGGAAGGAAATTGGAAGAAGTGGGAGGAAAGGAGACGATGCTCACGCCAAAGTTCAAAGGATAAGAAGGGATAAGTATATTAATAAAGGGTCAACACGGGGAGAGTATGGGTAAATTTGCAACTTTCGTAAACACCGTCCCCAGAGATTCCTCGAGAATCAGATGATCGGATACAGGAAGTATGATAAAAACATCAAATCACATTTGTTCGATTTGACAGATGCGATGGATATCGTGTACAATAGATCACTTATGGCTTAAAGATTTGATAAACATTGATATCGACGGAAGATAATCTCTTTCGTAACTTGTTTAATTTTCGAAGTAAATAACCAATTGTACTACTGGCGGTATGTCGCGGATATGCAGTTGCAGCGTACTTTGGCTTCCTGAATTTAAACTCAATAACTTTTATAAGTATGAAAGTAAAATAGCGTAAAACCATAAATCTGTCTATGTTGGGCATAAGAAACCAATGTGTGTTTTTCACAAAAAGAAATATTCCAAAATCGTGAAGAAATTCGCAATTGAACTTGATTTTACAGACATAATCACTATAATTTAACCAATAAATTCTTTAAAGGAAGGGGATTTCATGAAAGTTAAATTATTAAGTGCCATTTGTCTTTGTGTTGCGATTATTAGCTTTTTCGGTTCAACTAATGAAAAAAAATCTGATGTGGATCATATTCTTTCAAAAGTTGAAGAAAACCAGAATATGATGAAGACCATGGAAGCGAACATATCACAAACTATCTTTATGCAGGGTCAGACCATCACCTCAAATGGAAAAATATACATTAAAAAGCCGGATCTTATGAGAATGGATATTATTTCTCCCAAGAAGCTGACAACGATAATGAACGATAAAGAGAAGATGATGTATATGAAACTTGAGGATGGGCAGGTCATAAAGCAAAGAATGCCCGATACTGGCGAATTTTCAAATATGAATTTCACATTTAATCATGAGGAGATGGAAGAAAAGTACATAATTAGGGAAATTGGAGCGAAAAGTGATATTCGAACAATTGAACTTTCTCCTAAGAATGAAAAGGATACAATGAGAATTGAGCTCCAAATAGATATTGGAAAGGGAGTGATTGTTAAAAGTATGAGTAAAGATGTAATAAATCATATCGAAATTAATGTAGAATTTTCTGATCTACAACAGATAGATGGTAGATATTGGATAGCAAAAACAATAATCACAAACGCTAAGGTGGAAGAAAATAGTATAAAAACGATAATAATATATTCAAATCTGAAAATAAATGAAGACTTAAAAGATTCTCTTTTTAAATATAATACCTTAAATGGGGGAAGTTAATGAATAGATTCTTAACAATTTTGTTTGTCATATTCCTTGTTTTTCCACAAATATCTCTTAATGCTCAGGAAGGATACGGTACAATTAATCAAACTGCAATAATATTTGTGCATGGTCAGGGTGGTAGCGGGACAAAAAAATCCTTAGCTGATAGTTTAGAAAAATATCTCGAAGGTCCATTATACGATTCTAGAAATTCATCTCAAGAGAATAGACTGTTCTTTTATCAATACAGCTTTGATGATAATGAAGGAAGGTTTTGGGATCAGGGATACGAAATAGGAAATCAAGAGAATAAATGGATTCACGCATGTAGGAAGAAGTGGAATAAGTTTTATAATCATGAATTAATAAACGGATACGATCCGAATCATGAAAATTTAATCACTTCTCCTTACCCTAGATCAATAATCTTGATCACTCATTCTCAAGGTGGATTATCAGCAAGGGCTTATTTAACAGATGAAAACAACTGGAGAACTGATTCAGTAACAGGGCATAAAGTGCTTGATGTAACAAAAATAATTACTGGGAATTGTCCACATTCGGGATCGGATTTGAGTTACCTTTATCCATTAATTAAACATGGATCAGGGTTATTTGTTGCCTGGGCCGCAATGGATTTTTATCTATCAAGTTTGTTCTTTTCCCAAGGGAATGGTTACTTAGGCACAGCCTTTTTTTCGGGTGGAATCTGGATAACGGCATTTGGAGTACATTCCACATTTATAGATGAACAAATGGGGAAACATTCTTATCATTTTCAATATACAAATCCTGATATGCAAACTCTAATGGGAAAATATTTAAATTTTCAGATGCAAAATGTTGAATTCAATATCTTAGCTTCTAAGGGAGTTCCAACATTTGCCTTACATCCAATTTATTATACTTCTCCAATTACAGCAAAAGAATTAATTCCAGCACTTGTACTTTATGCTTTTACAGGATTTCCAATGTTTGCTGACGGTGATTTTATTGATCCATATGCATCTCAAATAGGAAAAACATATTCTGGAGATTTAGCTCATATTACTTCAGCGAAACGATATACAATTGAAATCAACAATTCTCTTGACTTTACTGCACATGGAAATGATTGGAATTATTTTATGGAGCGAGGTCCTGGTTGGGGTTATTTTTTAAATGACTGGTGTCATGGCGGCATATACTCAGTAAATGGGAATACGGATTTCTCATATCAGAATGTCAATAAAAATACTTCATCAAAAAATGGATTGTTGAAAAAACTCGATACATCCGACGAAGATGGTGAAGACCAGTATGAACAGGTCGATATTATCAGATTGGGTCCCGGTGATCTTACCGAAGATTCGATTATTACAGGTCAAATCCATGATTTTCTTCCACATAAGCTACGGTATGCCAGGGTCTCATTCAATTACGGTGAATGGAAATACATCGAGATGGTTTCAAACGATGATTTTACGAAAAGCGAAGTCCTTAATGAAAAAAGATATATCAGAGATATGTATGGAAATTTCAAGATAAAGATAGAGGAGCATGTTCTGGAGGGGCAGAACATCTTTATTTTCGAATCCGAGAATGATTATGGAATTACCGACTGGAGAATGCTAAGGTTGAACTACAATCCGGTGCCCTTATATGCCATTCCCAAATTTCCAATGCCAAGGTCCAGCATCAATCCTATCCTGACCCCCCTTTCTATCAGGATAGATTCCGACAGAACAGATTATGAAGATGACCCGAAATCAATGATTGATTATAGAGTGTTGAAAATTGGAATGGCGGAGGATTCACTTGAGAATCTTGAAAATATAATTGATTTCACTACTATAGACACTTCTTCGGGATCTTCTACCGTTTGTTCAAAATTAGAATATTCACCGGATGAATCGATCTTTTCACAAGAAGGTGAGTATAAGATTTATACAAAAATAATTCATGATTCAGGAGAGGAAAACCCCCCGATGTCTCAGACATACTGGAATTTCTGGATCGATAAAACCCGTCCTGTTATCTCAATAGATGAATTGAAACCATTCTCTCCAGACGGCGAAAAGAAAATGCTTGTCGCATATAATCTGGAGGATAATATATCAGAGTCACTGAATAGTGTCAGAATTACTCTTTGCGATGTTTCGGATAATGAGATTGATATTTTGAAAGAAATTTCTTATCAGGGCATTGGAAGAAGGTTCTTTGAATGGGACGGAGATATCGAAGACGGAGAATATCTGATCAAGATAACTGCCTCGGATGTTGCGGGAAATGTCGGCGTGAATTCCACTCCAATAATTATCGATACTGTGGTCCCTAAATTCCTCGAATATGGTTTTGACCCTGAAAACAAGATATTCACAAAAAACGATTATTCGTTGGACTTTTTATATAAGGTATCGGAAGATTGTACGCTTGAGATCAATCTGATCAGTCATGACAATGTATTATCGAAATATCCGGGATTGGGATATTATACTCTGAACAACGGACCTCAGGATATGAATGACGATGGTATCGATGAAGAGAACATGTTCTCCTTCAACGGATTGAATGCTCCCAAAGATGGGAAATATCAGTTGAAAATACGGATGATGGACTTTGCCGGCAATCAAAGTGACTGGTATAGCATGAGTGATATAATAGTCGATAGAACTTCTCCGATCATCTCAAAGATCCATTCGATGCCCTTTATAGCGTCAGCTGATTCTGAACCTCGATATGAAATAAAGTTCAGATATGACCTTTCCGAGGACAATGATGAGGAAATCAATAAGGACGGATCAAATATCATCGTTAAAGGAGAAATAATGGACTCGAATTCAGGTGAAGGTCTCAAAGAATTCGAGGGAGTCGGAAATTCAATCTATGATACGAACGAGATTGTATTTATAGTTTCTGAAGGATGGAATTCAGGGAAGTATCAATTCAGGATGACTGCCACCGATTCAAAAGGAAACTCATCAACAGCGTCTGCTGATTTTGTAAAGGATGCTGTTCCTCCCGAGATCAGCTTTCCCGAGGAAGGATCAGAAGTCTTCGGAAAAATAACCATAAAGGGCAGGGCAATGGACCCTGATTGGACAAACTCAAATTCCTTTCGGGCGTATCGAATATATTTTAAAGCAGGATCAATAAATTCTATTTCCGAATCTCTGGCTGATGAATCTCTTATCAGATCCGGCTGGGTTACAAATGAAATAAGTGTTCCCAAATTTTATATGTCAACGGATAATACGGATCCTTATTACGGAAAGGCTCATATATCTTCGGCAAGCGTACTTGATGACGGGATCTTGGCATACTGGAATACCAATGTATTACAGCACGGACAATATACATTGCTTCTGGTTGCGGAGGAAGAAGGTGTAGACGGAAAAAGGTCCTGTGTGTTAAGAAACATTAATATTATAGAAGGTGAAAGTACTGATCCTTTGATAAATATAAGTTTAAGCGATACCAATATTATATTTCCCGGTTCCATGCTTGAGATAAAATATGGACTGGAGAACAAGGATTCCGATGTTGATATCGAGATATTGGACTCATCAGGAAGGCTGGTGTATTATGAACATCACGATAATATATCATCAAGTCAATATGCGGGAACTCCCGTAATTATCGAAAGTGATCCTGGATACTACTACTGGCAGGATGAAGATGACTTCTGGCATATATTTCTGAATTCAAGCAATGGAAACAATACATTTAGTGGAACTATAGTCACAGACGGCATTTTCAGTGATACTTCCGTACTCTTACTTGAAGAAGGAGTTGAATTTTCAGGAGGTCTGCTGAACCTGAATGTAAATCTGGAAAATAATTCAGGGGAAATAGTATTTAAGTCTTCGGGTGAATACATTGTTTCAAATATCGAATTTACCGGAAATCCCGGGACTGAAAATATTTATATCGGCAAAAAAATACTCAATCCTTTTACCAATCCATTTTCCTTAGAAGATCTGACTTCACCACAAACGGTATCATGGAACGGGAAGTATTTCGATACGGATTCTTTTGTCAATAACGGTGATTATACTGTGAGGGTGACCGCCTCCTCGGTTGACAATAACGGATATGGATATGCAGACGCAGTTGTTCATGTGGAAACGATATTTGATATTGCTGTTGACTCTCCCGCTCCGGATCAGATTTATTCTTTTACCGATCCCGGTTCAAGTACAGTCAGTTTTACACCCAGCGAAGATGCAGCTATAACTGTTGTAATATTTGATTATGAAGAAAATGATTCTGAGAAGAAGCTCTCGACCCTAATATCAGATAAAGTATTCAAAGGCGGAACAAAACATCACGCTACATGGGATGGAACTTGTGATCCGGAGGCATTCACTGCGCCTGAAGGTACTTATAAGGTGAAATTTATCTGTACACCTGTGAGTGAAAATAATAGTTTTGAGGAGTATTCCAGTGTAATAAATGTTTCACATTCAGATTGTCAATCCGGTACTTCAACCGCGGTCTTAGAAATTGAAAAAAGCGGTAACAAGGTGAATGGAATAGATGTAGCCAGATCAACATCGGATTTTGTAGTAAGAACCAAACCTGAAGGAAGATATTTTCCTTCTTTGGAATTTTCATGGTCCGCAAATCTTCAAGGAAAGCAATTGGTAACAGTGTATCCTTATTATCCATTTGCGTTACAGGTACATAGGAAATTCAACAAGGTTAAAGTAAGGATAAAAGGTGAGCTTCATGGAATGGGAATAAACAGAGAATGTAAAAGCGATTGCTCCTGGCATTCGTTTTTTGATAATTTTATGATTAATTTCACTGCTGATAAAACGTTTCTTACAGATCCGAATGATTCAACGAAATGTCAACCAGCTGTTCTAGATCTTACATATTCCCCAAGTATGATCGGCTGGAAAACAAACTGTTGTGGAACAGTTAAGACCGGTGATTTTACGCATCTAAATTATACTAAGTCAAAATTTCAGGTATATAAAGGAACTGAAACCGTTGAAAAATGCATTGGACTGATATGTTTTGATGTAGAGGTTCCACAATACTTCACGATCCAGAATAATTGTGTATATCAACCTGTAGATCAACACGTAGAAGAATTTGCACCATTTTCTCAAAAGGGATGGTGGAAATTATACTATCCTGGAAGCATCGATGTGCATTTGAAGTATAATTTCATCAGCTGGGACCTTAATCCCTTAAATAACAGGTATTATACTTGGTTCGGATATGTAAATAAAAATAGGGCTGTTTTCAAGGATGTTGCTTGGAGGGGGGATGAATGGAAAGAAATATTGGTTACTGCCGAAATAGATCAAAATGACCGGTATGGTGGAAGAAACTGGAACCATTTCAGACGGGAAATGGAAGTGGAATACAATAGATGGTTGAATTTCCCGGATAAATCTATTGATTATTATCTATTTAACCAATCAATTGAGTATAACCCCGTCATCTCAGATAATGGGGAATTAGGTGTTCATTTAGTACAAGACCCGGTTTATTCTAAAAAACATTATGTTTATTGTGATAAAGAGATAAGTCCTGAAACAGACGAAATGAACTCTTATTCGGTTGACTGGCCTTTGACACTTGAAGAATTGGATCAAATAGATACTGATAACAGAGTAATTCTTTCAGAAATCCAATCATATGTTAATCCTGAATCTGCCCCTGATGATTATACAAAAGATCTAATAGAATACAACGATTCACCACCGGAAACATCCGATCAGTATCATAATATTCCCATTGATGATTATAATCCTGGAAAACCACCATTTGAGATTGACACTAACTCAATTGACATGGATTGCCAGAATGGCGAGTTAGGTCCAGTTACTTCGATCATGAATTATAATGAATCATTAGATGGCTACTTTTTTAAATCGGAAGACATATTGAAATTCTTTCCAGACTATTACACAAACGATTATTATAATAAAATTATTATTGTTAATCTTTTATCGACAATAACCGTAGGTACTCAGATAGAAGGGATAATCCCGGAATTAATACAATCGAACAGTAACGAATTTAAAACTGCGCTCAAGGCAATATTCCCAACCTACGACAGTACATGGACGCCTTTAGAAGATCCATTGCTTACACGATCTGATGGATGGATTGAAAGCGGACTTCATTCATTTTCACTGCCCTCTTCTCTTGGAGCGATAACAAAAATCTTCCACCACATTGATCTTTATCCATGGAATTTGTATGAAAGCGATAATAATAAAAGCTGTTTCCTTCTGGAAGGTATTCTGAAGAAAGATAATCCCCATACAATAATTGATGATTGGATAATTGAATGCCAATACCCCGATGGTTCTATAAACAATGATTTTTCAACTCATGAAACTCATGTTAATAAAATCGATAATATCAATGATCGTTTCAATATGAAGCTCAATTTGATGGCAAGCGGCAAAGAGATGATAGAGATAAAAGGAAACGCATTCGGTGATGAGTTTGAATCCTATGCTGTTTACAGTTACTCTGACGGGCACTGGGACGAAATAGCGACCAGTCATACTGCAGTCGGATCGGAAACCGAAACCGAAGCCGGAACCCTCTGCTGGTGGGATGTAACCGGCATCAGGGGACCTCAGAGTCTTTTACTGGAAATCACAAATTCGGACGGCAGCAAGAATATCGCTAATCTTTCGATTAATGTAGGTTCATACATAGATGATTCAATTGGAACGGTAAGCGCATCTTACGACAGGATAAATCTGAATTATGATGCCGGCACCTTCAAGGCGCCGGATGTCATCAGCGTTTCCGCGAGCAGTCTATCGGAACTTGATTATGACCTGGACATTATTCCATTCGGGCCTATGGTACAGGTCAAAGCAGGCGAGGAGAACGAGGAATTTAATTATCCGGCAACTCTTACATACTACTATACGAATGAAGAAATAGAGGAAAGCGGAATCAATAAAAATACTATTTCTCTTTATGCGATCAAACCATCAGGTGAGTTTGAAAAACTGGAGAACCGAACATTTACACAATCAGGTGACTTATGGATATTGTCCGCTGAGATCAGTTCACCGGTTACTGTTGCTCCTTTGAACTCAGCACCGCCGATCAAACCGGTTCTTGACGAGATCGCATCGCTTACCAACAAAAACAGTATTTCGATATCGGGAACTGCTGACAGCAGGTATGAGATTGAGATATTGGTTGACGATGATCCGGATTTTATCGATGATAGTGACAATACTTCTGCTGTAGGCAAGACATTCAATACGGTAGAATGGAGCGTTGATGGTGACACGGTTCGATTTGAGCTTTCGGATATCGGGCTTCCGAATGAGGGAGATAACTATATCTTCGTTACATATAAAAACATTGAAAGCAGGACTTTTGAAAAGGTATATGTTGTCAGAGATACTGTTTCTCCTGAGATCAATGACCTGGAAATAATTCCGAATCCGTTTTTTACAGATATAACTTCAAAAACTTCGGTGGACATCTCGATATCGGAACCCGGGAACATTTACTTTTATTTATATGATATTTACGGAGAAGAAATCTGCAGGAAAATCCTGCAGGCTAATGAAGGTAACGCCATTTTTGAATGGGATGGGATGATCAATGGAGATTTAGGTCCTTCCGGATACTACCTGTGCAGATTCTTCTGTGTTGATCTGGCAGGCAATCATGCTGAAGAAAAGATGGAATATATAGCCATGAACTGTGATCCCATGCCGGTGATTACAGATCTGAGTGTTTCTCCGAATCCGTTCTCATACGAGGTATTCGACAACACTGAAGTGGCATTTACGATTTACGAAGAACTCAGACTTTCAATAAATATTTACGATCTGAAGAACAACCATATCAAAGAGCTCTGCAATAATACACTACTGCAGACAGGTCGACATTCCTTTGCCTGGGACGGTACGGACCAGGACTTCAATGAATATGTGAGAGATGATAGATATACACTGGTTATTGACGCGTCTTCACCTCATGGTGTGTACATATCCAGAATAACGGAAAGCATTGAGATCGATACGAATCCGCCTGAGGTATATATATCCGTCGGCGATCCCAGCAATTATGTTCAATCTGAAGAATATCACGCCGTATCATCGGATACTCTGTTTACAATTTCATCTGATGATTTCGGGATTAATAATTATGTTGTTGATGATATCAAGTTCAGGATCGATGAAAATCCATGGATGGAATATACCGAACCTTTCAATTTCTCGGACTATTCAAGCGAAGTACACAGAATATGGTATAGAAGTACGGATCATGCTTTCAATACGAGCAGCGAAAGGTACATAGATGCAAGTATCTATTCACATGAACCTGATATTGAACTCGTTGTTGGTGAACCGAAGATAATTGTTGACAATAATATAAACATCAGTTCCATAACTCCCCTTAGTTTCAGATCAAGTGATAGACCGGAGGAACTTGTTGAAGTCATGTTCAGTATAAACGGTAATGACTGGAAGGAACACAGAGCACCCTTTACATTTGAAGGCTATCCGGGTGGAGAATATACTATTGAGTATTTCGCTGTGAACCCGTTTGGAAGTAATAGTCCGGTATTGAGTTCCACTATTATTCTCGATACTTCAGGTCCGATCGTGAATATTCTACCTTATGATCGTTTTATCAGCCCGAATTGCGATGGGATCAAAGATATTCTACATATAAACGGTACAGCATCGGATTCATTCGGGGTGGCAGATTGGGAATTTAAGATTCTTAACAGCGAGGGATCCGTTATCTGGAACCATATGGGCTCCGGAAGTAATTTATCTATGTCATGGGATGGAACTGACATGCAGAGCACAATTACATGTGACGGTTCGTATCCTTATGAAATGATATTATCTGACAATATAGGCAATATTTCCACATTTGACGGGGATGGAGTGATCGTTGATACATGTAATCCCCATGTGAATACCATCACGACAGTTCCAGAAACCTTCAGTCCGAACGCGGACGGATGTAATGACTTTATGGAGTTTTCGGTAGATACGGTTGATGCTCTTTCCGGAATTCAAAACTGTTCGGTGTACATCTTTGATGGAATAACTGCGAACCCGGGGGAAAGCTTGGTTGAAATTCCATGTGAGTTCATCGGTGATATCTATCATTGTGTCTGGGACGGAAAGGATAATGACGGCAATGACCTTTCTGAAGGCAGGTACTACTACGGAATCCGTGTGAGCGATTTGGCGGGAAATGCATACTTTGAACAGCCTTCTGAAGACAGATTTATCGCTATTAATCACTCTCCATTGACAATAACTTATATGAGCGATGTTGATAATATAACGGAAAACACTGCGGGTGTCCATTCCATTCAGCCCATGTGGGCTCCGGATGATATGAAGATCGTCTATAATGAGAACTATCGTTCACTCTATACCTATGATCCTGAATATTCGCATACCGTTGAGATCTATCAGGGCAGTGAAACTGTTACAAGACCGATCTGGATATCAAGAGCAGGTTTCAGTAGTGAGAAGGTAGTATTTGAAAAGCCGCGGTACGATGATCCGGTCTGGTATCAGAGGGGAACTGACCTGATCTCCGTCGATCCGCAGACTCTGGAATTCGAAACGGTCTATACTGCATATTATAAGATCGTATATGACAAAGTAGCCTTGGATGGAACAGATACGTTCTTTTTCACTTCACGAATGCCCGATACATACAGGTTCAATCCTGTGGATTTGACATATTTTGGATTATCATCCCCTACCATAAATGGATTTGATACTTTTGAACCGTGTACTTGGGACGCAACTGATGATAAGGATCGACCCGCTACGTTCTCCTTTGGTTATCCAGCTATCAGTCAAATTGGTCCTGGCCCGATATTCGACACTCCGGAGTATATTGCTATCGCCCCGATGACAATGACATCATATAGGGGAGACGAGCATGAATATCCGTATGGCTGCTATGAGGTGGATGAAAGAAAGGACCTTTGTCTTTTATCGGATGATATGGATGGAGAACGGCTTTGGTTAACCGATGACACTGCCGTTGAAAAATACCCAAGATTTTCACCTGATGCAACCAGAATAGCATACGTTTCTGATGCCAGCGGTTATTCAAACATATGGATAATCGAACGCGAGATCCCGTATGGTGGGTATATTCAACCATACAACACTAATAATTTTTCACAAGCCATTCAGATAACATTCTTTTTGGATGATAAACTCGATCCTGATTCTGTGCGTTGGACGGCAGACGGGGAAATGCTGACCTTTACCAGAACCGCCCAGGACGATCCCAATGAGCCCTATATCCAAAAGGATGTGTATGTATGCAGTCATAACGGATCGGGTCTTGAAGAGATCTTCGGGTACAAAATGAAAAGAACTCTTCCATATTCCCACAGCGTTCCGGAATGGTCTTCCAGTGGACGGGTATTGGCATATACTGAGTACAATAAAGAAATGGACAAAACGGACATATACTTCCGGTATTTCTATTGGGACGATCCATGCCAGCCAAAAGAATATAATATTCCTGGTATTGTCCAAAGCTTAGATGAAAGCGTAACTGTCCTGGTGGAGGAAGATGACCTTTATCAATTCCGGGATCTTCTTGAAATTTCAATTGTTGAAGAGAATGATATTCCTTCCTTTGAAGAGATCGAAGAATCAGTAAGAGGTGATGTCTATGAAATTACAACACAATCTCAGATCCATAATTTTTCTGATAATATCGATATTTCGTTTAAATTGACGGATCTTGAAGCCAGTGAAGATGTACAAGTGTATACATATTATCCTTACCTGAACAGGTGGGATGTAGCGCAACCGGATCTCACACTTGTGGAAATAGACTTTGCCAATGCTCTGATGACAATCAAGATGCCTCACCTTTCGTATTATGCGCTTGTTTCATCGGAGAACGAGTTCGGCACTCCGGAGATACTGGGATATAGCGTATCTTCGAATGTATTCAGTCCCAATGACGACGGGAAGCTTGACCTTCTTTCGATAACTGCTTCGGTATCGGAAAAATCCGTACTCTTTGTCGAGGTATATGACAGTACCGGCGAAAAGGTGTTCATGACGCAGGCAGAAACCGTTGATGAGATTCCTATAACAATTACTTGGGACGGTTCTTCGATTTCCGGAGGATTAGCACCAGACGGGGAATATACTATCAAGACATTTGCAGTTGATCTTATGGGGCTGAGTTCAGATACGATCGAGACAACCGTCAAACTTGATACAACCCCGCCGGTTACACAGGCACTGGTTGATTCCGAGAAACTTTATATAGAAAACAACGATGTTTATGCCATTAACGGAGCATCTGTTATTCTCACCGGAAATGACGCTCTTGCCGGTATACTTAGTACTGAATATTCCTTTGACGGAATACTCTGGGGCGATTACGGCTATCCTGTCACGCTTGAAACCATGACGGACGGATACTACCCGTTTTACTATCGATCGACCGACAGGGTGTTCAATACCGAGAATGACAATATCCTTGATCTTTATATCGATACAACTGCTCCGGAAAGCACCGGAACATTTGTGCCCTCTATCCTTTCTGAAGGGATACTGAAGGTTATTCAAGGCTCGTGTTTCCATATCGGATCTGAAGACGGTGAATTCGGAAGCGGGATAAAATACACGCAGTTCAGAATAGACGGGGATATGTGGCTGAACTATACCGGTGATGTAGATATCTCAATGCTTGGATACGGTGTTCATATCATGGAATTCTTCAGCGTTGACAATCTGGACAATACCGAGGATGCAAAGAGTATCGAGTTCGAGGTCGTTCCGGCATTTGACATAGATGTCGAAATATCATCCATGCCGAGGGTACTTGTTTGGCTCAATAAAGAAACGGTCTCAGACAGTGCCGGTGCAGCACTTGATGAACTCCTTTCTGGACATGATATCATGGGGTACTCGATTGTAGATTCACAGTTGGAATTCGTATCTGCGATGAGAACAGGAATGTTCAACGAGTATGTCATCCTCGGCAATTACGAAAATCTGGAAGGACACACCTCGGAAGAGCTCCGGGAACATGTGTACTCGGGTAAGGGTCTTATCACCTCCCATTACTACCACTTCCTGGGAGAAGGGGACAGCCCAGAAGTTCTCGGGATCAAATTCAACGGAGTTTACGACGGGCAGAACCTTTGTGTAAATATTTTGAATTCTCCCATTACGCATGAAGGCATATTGCTTACTTCAGGAGAGATGTATAAAATAGAATCAAACGGTTGTTTCAACGCGGGGTATGCTTCTATTTCCGGATCTTTGCCTACACCGGTAATAGTCGGTAATTCATACGGGATGGGTAGGACGGTATATATTGCGTTTGATCTTTTCCAGTCATTGGATATGGCAGGCGGCATATTACAAAACGCAATGAAATATTTAACTCCGGAACATTCTCAGGTTGATTCCAATGATTTGGTAGGTGTAGGCATAGAAGTAGAATCGAAAGTTGTGGATCTTGATGTCTCTTTAACAGGTATTTTCACTGAAAGCTGTATGATCATCGAAACGCAACCCACGGCTGAAGTTGAATCCAATGTTTCCGTTTGGTCGGACAGACTGAATACCGGAGAAAGAAAGGCCTATCATGTTCTGATTGAAATCCCTGAGGATATCAATGAATTATCTGCTGAAGCTCTGCTGAAATATAAACTGAACGGTATCTGGTGGGATGAACCTCCCGTAGTGACAGATTTTAATGTCGAACAATCATCTGATATGAGAATTTTCATAGATGATATTATTGAACACCTATTTATGATAGAGGTTGAATCCAAAGAAGAACATTTAATATCGAATGCCGCTAAATGTCTGATCAAAGTTCAGAATCTCCATGATCTTGATGAAATGAAAGAAAAATCTATCCTCGAGTGCGTCAAAGCTATAAATTATTTAAGGAGAATAAGTTCCGCTGATATTACCGAAGCCAGAATTCTGCTGGACCGATTACTTATTAAATTGGAACAGCTGATATAATCAATATAGATAGGGATATAAAGACTATGGTTGAATACCTCGGAGATATGAAAGTGTGGGGGAATACGGAAATGGGGACGGTGGTAGAAAAAGTAGAAAAATTGTATGAGTAAAGAGATAATCACCTATTCGATGGTGCGGTTGCACGATTTGTCAATTGTTCACTGCCAATTCTGTTTTCCTACCTCACACGCTACATTTCATACGTACAAGGGGATGGATGTTTCGCGTTGCTCAACATGACAGAGGACGGGTCAAGCCCTATCCCTACTAATATCCTCCAATTATTCATTGTCCCTTATTCACCTATCACCCTATCAACTTATCAACCTATCACCCATTTCTTCATTGTATTTTCCCACTTTACACTTCAAACATCACACTTTCTTTTGCACTTGTCGCTTGTGCTCTGCGAAGCATAACCTTGAACCTTTGAACCTTGAACTTTTGAACACGCTTCGCAGTGGACCCAGTGACCCAGTGTCCCAGTGGAACAGTGTAGAGGGAAGGATAGAAACTTATATTTGTTTTCTTCACTTCACACAAATCGGCGCATTATCGCCGATGCCACTTGACAAAACTACCTATTATATGTATAATGCATTAGAGAATACTGCGAAATGCATAAAAGAGGAGGTATATGACTATGGTGTACTGTTCCAAAATTACCATAACAATGGCTGATGCTATTTTATTACGTATTCAAGGCACGAGGAGCGCCGCATACCCCCTGCGGTATGTAAGTAATGAGCAACGAAGAAGACAGAAAAAGAGCTTCAGCCCGAATGGAATATCATCTTTGGTCAATTTCTTCCTCTCTCTTC
>JAGLWT010000022.1 GCA_023133295.1 bacterium
CTTCTGGTTTGAATTGTTCGATGTCTGTATAGTCATAGAATTCCAGATACTCCCTTTCCCACCTATCCGCCATGAGATCATTGTCGGTATCCTCGGGCATCTCATTTTCCGCTTCGTAATCTGATTCTATATCATCCTGTCCGTCATAAATCCCGGCAGTCACACCCACCACTCCGAAATAACTGGTACTCTTCAGATTAACAGAACAATCCACGGAGTTTTCACCTGCCTCAAGGATCACTGATTTTTCTTCCGTAGTATCATCGCTCCAGATGAATTCAAAGGGAGCATCACCTTCTTTGGTACCTCTCAAAGAGAATTTCACTGTTTTGTTCTCATTATAGCCAGTAAATCCCGAACCGTCATCATACTCAAGTATATATTTCACCTTGAATGTATCGCCTTTTTGCGGTAGGTATTCTGTAGGATCAACAAGGATATCATCCAAAGTGTAGAATTCCAGTTTTCCGATCAATTCCTTTTCCTCCGCCGCCGGTATTCTGTAGATGTAGATATCGCTGTAATTATCAAGGTATCCCAGATAGATATCTCCGCTTGCGGAAACAGAACTGGAAAAGCCCATAAGATAATTGAAACCCGTTGAAATGGTCTGAGTTTTGTTCAGTGTGTAACTATTAAGATCAATGCTGTGCTCTATTATACTTCCGTCATAAGACCCCAGGAACATATGAAAAATATCGCTTCTGTCCATTACGCCGGTAACTATGTAACCGCGGCTTCCTAATCCGATCGTATTTATGCTATAAGCTCCTGTGGGGCTGATCTCCGCGAGATACAAAAGGTCTCCCCAGTTAGTACCGTACAATACAATATTTCCATTGCTCTTAAGAACAATGTCATAATACCATACCGGAAATACATCATTGGGTATTATCAATTCGGTTCCATTAGATAATACCCCGACAATTCTATTATTCCCTGAGTATCGGTCGTATGCGAAATAAAACATATTCCCCATTATTCCCCGAGGAAAATCTATACCCCATACCTCTCCGTGCGAATATTCCAGTTCATAACCGATCTTTTTCACCGCCGACATATAAACTTCACTGACCTCCGGATCATCGCTCCAATCATCATAGGAACAGTATCTTGTCGCTTTCTGTTTTCTTTGAAAATGTATCACCGGAAAATAGGCGTTCCCATAATCATCAATATCCCACTCACAAAGAGCACCATACCAGTATGGTATCTCATCCTCCAACTGGTCCCGCTCCAGAGATTCCTTGAAATGCCCCGCGAACTTACTCCCGTACCATTTTGAAAAATCACCCGAACCGCCATGGCTATATGTCGCGTAATAAAATACATCGACATCATCCGACATACTCAGATTATCATGAAATATATACTCGCTTCCGAACCAACCGCTGTCACCTATATAATCTCTCAGAGTAAGGTTACTGATTACCGGAGGATCATACTCCTCGCAGCCCTGATAATGGAACCAGTCATAATTCAACGACCAACGGTGTACTCCCTTCTTACAGCCGGGCTCCTTGTCAAGTCGATTGATTGTAACATTTGCTCCGTTTTCCCGCTGTATATAGGGATTTGTATTCATTCGTATCTCCGTGGTATAACCCGAACGCTCCCATTTCCGCATATAGGTTTGCCAGTCGCTGTTCTCTTCGGTGTATTTATATGAATACGACGCTACGCTGATATAATTGTAGATAGAGCCGTTACCGTCTATCAGAATGTTTCCCAGCAAATAAAAGTCGCTCGGCGAATAAGTACAGAGATTATCCTCAGTGAAGCTCACCTGACCGTCTTCAACTTTCAACTCACCGCGCTTTAGGATATATTCCCGATCTGTACTGTCCCATTCAGCCATAGAATAAACAACGGTGTCACCGTAGGTATTCATGCCAAACCCGTAATACGCATATCTGTTGTGTATTTCTCTGACCGGCACATACTCGCCTGCGCGGTCAGCGATTCTGACAGCGCTCACACTGCTTTCCAAAGGTGCGGTCAGCTCATATTCCTTGCTGAACATTTCATCTTCCACACGGAGATCAAGATGTATCTTTACAAATCGATGCTCGATTCGTGGCTGAAGATCGATCCTCGCTCTACCTTCTACGGCATAGAAATATTTTGAGAATATCTTCTGCCCGAACTCACCGTATCCTGTCAATTCAACCTTTACAGGGCCATTATATCCGCTTTTGTCAGCTTTAATTATTGTTACTTCGATATATTTCCTGTGTTCATTGTATGGCTGTATTTCTGAAAATGAGATATCGTATTCAGAAGACATATCAAGAACCCCGAAACTGAATCCCGGGATACAACATAAAAGCACCATTATAAGCAAGTATTTTTTCATACCTCTGCCTCCTGTACGAGCTCTGTCAAAGAACGGTCCAAAAATATATAATATTCTCGTAAGTGCCAAAGGAAGGATAGATAGGAATTCATATTTTCTGCTTTAAATAAGTCATCTTTTATCCTTCCCTTCTTCATTCGGTTGATTATACAGTTTCTGTTTTATAAGTCAATAGATAGCGTGTAATATCATGTGAGGAAATCATATGTCAATTTCTATTACTTCTCCCAACTCTTCACTTGTGCTCTTTTGCTCTTGTCCCTTGTGCACTGCGTAGCATGTTCCACTGGGTCCACTTGTTTATCTGTTTGTCATTCTGAAAGAGCGGCAGGCGTGGATATTGTTTTATTCTCCCCACTTCACACCTTACACTTCACACTTTTTTTTCACTTGTGCACTTGTGCTCCTGTGCTCTTGTGCACTTGTACCCTTATTTATGAATCAGAGCACTAGTCCTTCTTTGATCTTTGAGTAATCGATCAAATAACTGGCTTCATCAAAACCAAGCAAAGTGAATGGCTCAGCATTATTATCTCTGAGTCCTTTCATGAGTTCGATAACTCCCTGCTCCCCCTGATCCGTCAAAAACCTGTGCCAAAATAAATATGATGCCCAGAAATAGGCCTCTCTGTCCGGATCAGGATCTTCACCGGTATAACCCGGTGGCGGTGGCCCCCAATCCCGTATATCCAGGATCTTTCCGTGATAATCGGAGTTATCCTTGAACTTCATGAATTTATTTTCTTTGCCCATTACCGCCTCAAAGAGGATATCCAAAAGGATCACTTGAATTCCGCTCTGGATGAAATACGGAATGTCGCCAAGCTCTTTGACCTCTTGAGAAACGATATTTATCAGAGACGTATAGGATGCCACACCTCCGGAAGAAAAGCCGAATACCTTCAGCAGTACAGAAGAAACCCAGGTAACAGGGACGGAACCTGAGTCCATATTTATGACGAGCAACCCTTCTTTATATGTCTTTTTGTCAAAAAGTAGTAATCTGTAATCCGAAAGATCGGTAAAGCCCCAATTATTTAAAACGGATAATCCCTTGCCAAAATACGGCTTCATCTTATTATATTTCTTCAGTCCGGCAGAGTCGGCATAGTATATGATCTCATCCGCGGCTGTGAAAATGGTCGGGTCGAGAAAAAGGATACGCCAATGCTTTTCCTTGCCGTTGAAAATATTATATCTGTTCGGGCGTATCTTCATCCCTTCTTTTCCGATATACGAGAGGGTGTATGCATCCGCATCAAACTCATTCGGTAATTTGATCGTGATACCGTCCGCAAAAAGGTAAAACAGCGGATCATCATTACGGGAAAAGTTGAACACTGTATTTTGATCAGTTCGCTCAGAAATATAGAAGTTTTTTAATTTCCCCTTTGACAAGGTGGCGGCGGTTTCCCGAAAACGCAGAAGGATGCCATCCAGAAGCTTGAAGTCCGGCGGGATAGAGGGAGTATCCTCTAATACTTCCCAGCCGATCTCTGATCCGTCAATATGCTCCACCACAAAGCCCGACTCTCTGAGCTCTTTGCCAATGAGAATATTGATCTCTGAAGCGGATGAGGGATAAATGTATAAAGGATGTCCGCCCGCTTTCAAACGAAGCCGCCAGGAATAGGTTCCATGCTCCGTGGTGTTATTGGAGAACCTGAAGTGAACAAAAGGTTCATCGGATGAAGGTATCGGAACATCAATAGAATTCGGAAAGGCAAATAAGAAGACCGGAAAGGCGAAAAATAAGAGGGAGAGAATAAGGGGACGGTGTTTCACTTCTTTCACTTACCTCCGTTATATTTATCTACAATTTTAAATATAGTACTTGGCGCTTTGTTAATAAATCTGGCGATTTCACTCAAACTATAGTTATATTCATACAACTTTTGAACTAACTCATGCCTTTTCATTACAACCGTTTTTCCTCTTTTTGAGGATCTGATTTCATCCAAATCATGTTTTGAAAACCCAGTAAGGCTATCATAAATATTTATTATATCTTTACCATTTCGTTTCTCAATGTATTTGGCTTTGCTGTTGTCTCTTACTCGCTTATCAATATTTTTGTAATCTTCTTCATTACCAATAAAATTATCATGAGAAATTTCTTCCAGGGATTGGTTGGAGCTATTGCCATTAATTCCTTTTATCCTCGCCATTTTAACGCTGGATTTACTATTTAGATAAAATGCTTCACTGGAATATCGATAAATCTCCCCCTTTTTTACAATCCCTGCTTTATATGGATTATTGTGTATGTATTCTATGACAGTAATTAAATACCCTTCATTAAGAATAATTTTAGATTTAAACCTTCCCTGGAAAACATATCCTACTGTTTTATATACCTTATTAAAGTGTTGAGCATACTTTGTATTCAATCTATGCATAAACTTATATAATGAATCTTTCCTTCTGAATAATAATAGGTGCACGTGATTATTCATTAATGCATATGCTCCAAGCAATACATCGTATTTATTTAATAATTCATTTAATGTCGCTAAAAAGTACTTCTTGTCGGTAGGTGAGAAGAAAAGAGGATTCTTCCTTTGGCCTCTTATCATCACATGATACCAATACCCTTCAAAATCATCCCTAGCTTTTCTCGGCATCGTTACCTCCTATTCTTCTCTCCTAAGTAAGTGAAAGAAGTAAAACACCGTCCCCTAATCAAGAAACAGCCTTCTTAACAAGCTCCAATAGAGTGAGCCGTTCGTCTTCAGTAAGGTTTTCAAGACATTTGTTCATCACTTCTTCATCGATGAAATCAAGGATATGTTGTAATTGAAGGGCTTTGGGAGTGGGAGAAATAATATTGGCGCGGGAATCGGTTCGCTTCCTTTCTCTGGCTATATAACCTTCCCTCTCAAGACGGGTGATCCCGCGTGATATGGTCCCCTTGTCCGCACCTGAAACACTTGCGAGCTGATCCTGTGTCATCTCGCCTTCACGAAGGAGAATGGACAGAAGGTTGAATTGCGCATAGCCCAATTTGAAGATCTTCAACTTGTACTTCAATTCGGTGAAGATCCTTCTGTGTAATAGAGTGATGACCTCGAAATTGCCCATTTTCATATTTGATTATACCAAAATTGATTGTATTTGCAACATTTATTGACCACAAAGGATATTTATCCTATAATGATATATGAAGAGGCTGTTTATCATCATTCTTATGCTGTCTGCTCTGATCTCATGCGGACCGGGTAAGCCGGAGATCTCAGAGTATTCTTCCGAGCTCATTACAGCTGAAAAGGCACCCGAACAGTTCACATATGAGGGAGAGGAATTCTTTGTCAAGAAAACCAAGCCGGCGGCATGTATGATCAGGCCCAAGGCAGAGTATTATATCAATGCGAGAGTGCTCAGCACAAAGAAGTATAAAAGCGGATGGACATCGGCCATCTCTCCCGTAGATTTCGCCCTGGGATGGGGACAGCAGCTCTCGACAGAGAAATATGACGAATATATTAAATTCAGCCAGAGCGGGAGATGGTATTATTTTAAATATGAAGCGGACTGCCCGCTTTCTGAAAAAGAGATACAGTACAACTCCTCCAATCATCATATTATTCCCGCGACCGATAATGTTTGGAAGGCGGTATTAACCGTAAAAAAGAACGACTTGATATATATGCAGGGCTACCTTGTGAGAGTCGAAGCAAATACAGAGCACGGATTATCCGAGTGGATCAGTTCACTTACCAGAAAGGATAGCGGAGACCGTTCGTGTGAGGTATTCTATGTTGATATGATCCAGATAGAGGATCGGGTTTACAGGTGATATATGGGAAGGTATGAGGATTTTCTCGGGCTTTTAGACAAGAGGGATCAAGCAGATGATCCAGCGGCATTCGACAAGATGATATTTGATAAATACGGCGAAACACTGACCGTAATGATAACGGATTCGTCAAATTTTACACGGCGGACCAAGCAGTATGGCATTATTCATTTCCTTTCAACCATGCAGAAAGCGTACAGAGAGATGGATATCGTCATTCAGGCGCACGGAGGCAAAGTCGTAAAGGAATGGGCGGATGATATCTTCGCGGTATTCCCCTCTTCCAAGGCAGGACTGACATGCGCTATGAATATGCAAAAAAGGCTGCAGGAGATGAATGCGGGAAAACCCGAAGAAGATACATTCACCATCTGTGTGGGTTTAGCCAAAGGCGAGATACTGTTTCTCGAAAGAGAAATATTCGGCGACGCTGTCAATATGGCATCCAAATTGGGTGAAGACCTTGCGTCATCTGATGACATATTGCTGGGTGAAAGCGTTTATGAGGATGTACAGAATGAATTCCCGCAATTAAGCTATGATCAGAAACATGCAAAAATGAGTGGAGTGGAGTTCAATTATTATTTAGTGCTCTGATTCATAAATCCGGTAACAATAGGTGATAGGGGCGCAAGTGGGTAAGGGGTAAGAAGGAAATAATCAGAAATATTCGTAGAGACAGGAATTGAGGATGACGCTAGCGCTTGATTCGAACGGTGCGTAGAGTGTACAATTGCTTCACAATTTTCAACTCTCCGCTTTGTACTTTTACATCGGGACAGACGAACGCCTACGGCGTACGTCATGTCCCCTATCTTACTTGGGGTACGGCGTGAAACGATTGTAACAGAAAATTTGATGTATTAAGCGAAAGATTGATTTTCCGGTTACGGGTGTGGATATTGTTTTTGTTTTCACTTCGTACTCAGTCTGTGCCACAGACTGATTGTTCCACTGGGTCCACTGCGAAGCGTAACTTTTGAACAATCTTCTCCACCCCATACTTCACACGCGAAAAGGGATGGATTTTTCAGTCGCTATCGCTCTTTCAGAATGACAAATATAATACTTCTCAGTCTCACAATTATTCATTTTTAATTGTTCAATTCCCCACTTGTGCCTTGTGCTCTGCGTAGCATGTTCCACTGGGTCACTGTGGTACTGCGAAGCGTGTCACTTGTGATCAGTCGAGGCCGGTAACCTGTGTGATATCTCTGGCTACGATAAGGACCGCAGGCTTTCCCTTATAATGTGTGTTATTTGATGAGAATTCAATCTTTCGAACTTCTCCGTTCTTCCTGATAACCTTGGCGGTGTACATCTCGGGAACCTTCTTGTTTTCTTTCCTTGCTACCGCTATTGCGCGGATCTTCTCCCTGTCATCCGGATGAATGATCTCCAAACTGTTCATATCGATCAACTCATCTCTTAAATAACCGGTCATCTCCATAAAGCTGTCGTTAAAAAAGGAATATCTACTGTCAGAAATAATAAAGATAGCGTCGTGGATCTCTTCGATCAGCATTCGGTATTTTTCCTCTGAATCTACTAGCGATTCTGTTGTTTTGATCCTTTGTATGGCTAATTCTTCCAATCGGGCGAGGATCGAAAGTTTTTGCAGATCTTCATCCGAAAAGATCGCGTCGTATTTTCCAAGGGTCATGGCACCGAACATTTCTCCAGTTGCAGAAAACAAAGGGACAGAGATCACGGATTCGCGTTCATCAACATTCTCATCGGTACCGGGAATATGAACGGAGATATCAAAGCCCTGATCGTAATTAATATAAGTCGGCACTCCCGATTCGACAACTGTGCCGCTTAATCCTTCGCCGAGCTCGATCTTGTAATTCATAATAGCTTCTCTGTCTTCGGGGGCAGCGTTAGAGTAAACCGGCTCAAGTACCATATCCTCATAATTAAAGATATACACGGCGCAATCATTGGCATTAAGAATTGACTTGGCATGATCGGCGATCAATTTGATGATCACATCAATATCCGTTTCCTCTGCAAGCCCCAGTACAGCATCATAAAATATATGAAAAGCCTTGTCCGATGATTCGAGAGCTTTCTTTGCCTCGAATTCCGATTGAATATCCTTAAAAGATGAAAGTATTCCGGTCAAGTCATTGTTCTTGTCAAGCAAAGGGAACATATTTATAGAATACATGATCCTGTTTCCTTTAGAGATCTCAAGGGAACACTTGAAATCGGTAACAGGTATCTTCTGAGTAGTAACGATATTCATGGGCAGTGTTTCAGGCAGCAGAGGGTTGCCCATTATATCAAATACACCTTCCTTCCTGATCAGATCGGCAATGGCTCCGGCCTTGGACGCGTCAGATACTCCGAGCGTCTCCAATGCGTTTTTATTGGCCCACACCATTTTACCTGCCTTGTCAAATTCTATTACTGCTAATTTTGCGGATTCTATTAGTGAATGATATTGGTGAAGGAGTTCGCTTCTGGGTTCAGAACTCATTTTTGCGCCTGTCTTGACATCTTTCTTATTCACCTGAATAAAATCCTCCATTCTTTTTACATTATATTACTTTTTTCATCTCATTTCAACTGCAAATATCGGAAAAGAAAAGGCCAACTATTCGCAAACTCAACGATTCAATGTTAAAACCGGAAGGAGGCCTTGATAAATGTTTGTTATTACCGAATTTTATTGTCAGTTAAATTTACTCTTAATATTTCACAGAGTGAGGAGAAATTTTAAAGCAATTCAAGGGTCTACCCCTTTTCCTATTCCCCATTATTTTCTTCCTTCAACTCCCCTACATAACTATCTGAAGAGATCTCTAGCTTCCTTTGAGAGAAGATATATCTCTTCCATTATTTGATCAGCAAGAGACTGAAAGTCATCTAAGGATAAGTCTTTACCACAATATTCTTTCAGATAAATCGGCTCTCCTACAACACAACCGTAATTCGCCCGGAATTTCGGACTATGTAGATATCCAAATTTATTCAATTTCTTATAGAAGATCTTCTTAATGACGATATCTTTTTCATCTAACCAGACAGCAACCGGGATAATCGGTACCTCCTTTTCCAAAGCGATGCGAATAACTCCTTTTTTAGCTCTTACTTCTCCCTGTTTTGCTATTTTTTCACCTTCAGGGGCAATAAGAAGGGCTTCGCTTCTATCAAGGATTTCAAAGCATCTCATTATCGTGTTATTGGAATCCTTTCCTCTTATTATTTTTATTTGTCCTGTTAAAGTAAATAGTATTTTTGGAATTGGCAGCGACCATACTTCTTCATTTATCATTGTATGAACATAATCGGGGGCTAGTATAATGACGGGGAATGCATCGTATTCAGTTGGATGATTTACAGCATATATTTTCGGGCCTTTAGGGATCTTTGCCTTAAATTTGTACCTGAGTCGCAGATAAATAAGCAAATATATTCTTATAATCACATTTCCGATTTTATAAAATATCTTATTTATCATATGTTCTACGAAAAGAGAATGCTTGTGTAAGAGTCATTAAAAGCCTCTTATAATTGTTTCCGGTAAAGCCATCCGTTGGAATCTGGCTTCACATTGCATTGTACGCCACTTTCAATTATTTACGATCAGAACTTCGTTCTCTCTCTTTCTATTTTAGAAATTGTATTTTACTTTAAAATATAACTCATCATTATCTTCCACTCGCCCGAAATAAGTTGTATCTTTTCCGTCTATCCACCGTGCACCTAAGGTAACATCAGCATTATCCATCGGGTAATAAGTGATTTCCGTTGACAAAATATAGGCATAATTGTTTTCAAGATCATCAAAATCCTTAACTTCTATCCCCCCGCTGATCGGGATAATCTTTAGTTTGTCATTGAAGAATTTCTTTTCGATACCGAACATAAAATAATCTTCCAGATTGGCCTCTTCCCTTTCATGAATGAATCCGTGAAGATATTGGCAGTTGACATAGATACCGCTTTTAAACGTGTAATCAACTCCAATTACATATTTGGTATAAGGCTTGTCGTCCAGGGCAATTGACTCTTGAGTTCCCATTCCCAAAGCAGACAAGTCCATCGTCATCATGATCTTTTCTGGAAAGAACACCGCAACTTCGGTCCAAACCCCGATATTTGCAATTGCACCAGCCACATCGATCCCCGCTATCTGCATCCTCGGATAGATCAATTCACTTGCTATATCCACTTCACCGGGAGTACCCGTAGGAGTAAATGTAACTTCCTTTGCCAAAGGTAAATCATCTCTGCCGTAAACATAGCTCAAAGAGAAATCATAGCCAAAAAGGTTCTTTGAGATTTTTACGCCGGCAATAGAACTCTCTTCAAGATTGTTCTCAGGCATAATAATGGTATCAGTAATATCTCCCAAAGTCAGTCCGACAGGTAGTTCCATCGGAGCCGATAACGCGGAAGCCCAAGTTCCTCCCGGGAAAACAGTAGGGGTGAATATAGGAATATAGATAAAATGAAACGTATAATCTTTTAAATAGTAGGACGCTTTTAGCCCATCAGAGGCGAGATGCCGGCCAAAACCCCATATATCTTCGAGATCATCCGGATTAAGATTATCAGTAGGATTCAATTTATCAGCCGCTCCCCAAGCAATGCGTTGTCTTCCTATACGAAGATCCAGATTATCAAGAATAAATCCGTAAAGATCAAAATACGCCTCGCGGAAATCTAAATTAATGGGAGAGACCTTCTCTAGGCTCACCAGATCAGCTGCATTTTGAACCGTTGGAAAACCCAGCGACCTTAACCAAATCTCGCTGTAAAAACTACCCTTATCTTCTGAGGAAACTTCGATTTTCAGAGCAAGTCGATACTCATGCCATGAAAAATAGTTATCGCCTGTTAAACATAAACGATTATCAGTTGTTAAATATCCGCCCAAAATGCCTTCATTGGAATAAGAGGAGTTGGAAGAGAGCAGTAGTGCCAATACTGTTAGTGCTAACAGAAATGTTTGTTTTCTCATTTAAAGCACTCCCTTCTTATCTGCTTAAGTAGCGTTCGGTAAACTTGGAATCAGGCAGATTTGAGTCAAATTTCATATCCTCTATGATCATTACTGTTTTATGCTTTGCTTTCAAATCCTCCATCTCAGATTCTCTAGATATCCAGTATTCTCCACACTTTTCGATCTTATCCCTGTTCACTATCTTGAAAAGCTTTTCTCCCTTATCGTAGTGTTCTATCCTGGTAGGGTAGAAGTTATCTGCTCTTACCCACATAATAAGTTTTGAATAATCAGATCTTACCCCTTCTTGAGGTATAAGTTTAATGATATAGAATTCAATTTCTCTTTTTTTATTGGATTCATTGTCTCCATCCTGCATTTCCACTTCAATTTCCTTTTTCTCCATTCTCAACAATTCGGGCATGTACTTTTCTGAAAACCTTTTGGATTCCATATCTTCATAAGTAAAATCGGTGCCCGCAAATTTGGTATTTTTTACATGAGAAGCAATTCGCCTCACTTTTTTGAAGGCAGGCAAATAGAGGTATGAGACATCATCCGGAAGAGATAGAAAGGCAATCCCCTTATAAGAAGCAGGTGACAAAAATTTAACCATTCTTTTATCGCTTCCTTTCTGAAGCATATTCATCTCACGCACATTTTCCTTACCATTCTTGTCAATAAGGATAAGTTTTATCATTAAATCCTGATCCTTTGGGGCATTGATGACATTATCGACTTCCTCAATAATTTTCGAAGCCGTAGGGACCATATCTTCTGCCCAGCCTTGTGGAATAAATACCATTAAACTCAGTAAGCAATACGAAATGACTTTTATCATAATATCCTCCTTAGATATTTTCATTATTAAATTCTGTACTTGCTGCATTATTTGTCTCATGAACATTAACTCCTTTTCATATGATTTTTGGCTTTGTTTATAAATTTCTTAAAGCTTCCAACAAAGCCTGCTTTGGTTAAAAGAATTATCGCCGGCATTAAAGTTACTGCGCCGACACCGGACCCCACCATTGTAATCGCTATAAGAATACAAAAACGCCGTAATGGGATCAAATTGGCAAAAATAAGTACTAGGAATCCCATCATCACGGTTATTACATTGATTAGAATTGCCTCACCCGTTGTTTCAAGAGTTTTCTCCAGGGCTTCGCGTTCAGTTTTTGCTTTTTTGAATTCTCTTCGAAAACGAGTACCAAAATGAATTGAATAATCTATTCCAATACCAATTGATATACTCCCTACAAGGACAGTCGCGATATCCAGCGGTATACCGGAAAGTCCCATAAAGCCAAAGATAATTACGAGCGTGAAACCTATTGGAGCAAGCCCTATCAAGCCACCCGTAAAGGAACGAAAAAGAATTAAAAGACAGATGAATACCAGGATCAGCGCAATAATGAGGCTCTGCACCTGACTTAGTATAATACTATCATCCAAATGCTGATAGATCAATGGCATTCCCGTTTGAGTGAAACTAAATTCTGATGTGTTCGTTTTTCCAATATAATCTTCGATAGCTCCAACCAATTTTCGGACTTGTTTCGTATCTACTGTTGTAATCGTTGCTTGAATAAGTGCTTCAGTCTTGTCAGGATTAACTAATTGGCTCATAATGTCTTCTCCTTCTAAAAGGAACCAGAGATTGCTAACCTTATCCTTACTATCGGGTATGCCTTTACCCCCGCCCATTGCATAGCTCATCTCCTCAATAAGGTCAGCAACCGATTGCGGATTATGAACATTTTGTGATTTTAAAAATTCTTCCATTTTTTTCATTTGTTTAAGAACAACCGGATCCTGAATATCGCCTTTTACAAGAATCTGGATAGGAATCGAACCTCCGAACTTGGATTGCAGTAACTCTTCCGCTAATCGAATGCTGGTTCCTGGTTCAAAATAGTCTAACATATCCACTTTTCGTTGTATTTTCGGTATACCAAAAATGCTGATAAGAACAATAATGGCGCTGCCTATAATAATTGCTTTTTCATTTTTAAGAACTCCTTCACTGATCTTATCCATAAACCGGGCCATACCATTCTTTCTCTTACTATCATCTTCATTTGAGGAGGAAATCCTTCTCTTTACGGGTAATAACGATAATACCGATGGCACAAAGGTAATAGAAATAACCAGGGCGAAAAAGACTCCTAAACCTGAAAAGATCCCAAATTCACGGATCATGGTTAAATAGGAACCAAAAGCAAAGGCGACAAATCCCACCATGGTTGTTACTGCCGCAAGTAATACGGGGATGCTGATTTCGCTCAACGCCTTTTCAGACTGCTTGACTCTATCTTCTTCTGTTACCACATCCTCATTAAATTTACTGATCACATGAATACTGTATGCACTTCCAATGGCAATTAAAATGACCGGTATAATATTTGAAATTGCGGTAATGGGAATCTTAAGGATACTCATTAGCCCAAGTGTCCAGATTGTACAAATTACAACTGAAAGAATAGGAAGAAGAACTCCTCTCAAGGAACGGAAGGCAAAAAGCAATGAGATAAATATCATAAGGAGCACAAGAGGAAGTAATAATTTCAGATCATCTTGGATAATCTCACTGATATCCATCATCTGAAAGGGAATCCCGCCATAACTAACTTTTTCCTTTACATCTGCATTTCTAATAATTTCCTTCATTTGGCCGGCAGTTTTCATCTTATCAGTTCCCTCTTGAAGACAACAGATAATGAGAGTTGCTTTTGCATCTTCGGATACTAAACGCCCCCGATACATGTCTTTCGAAAGTATATAATCTTTAAGTTCTTGAAGATCTTCGTGAGTACTGGGAAGATCATATTCATCAATGAGCCGGCTGATCTGCAATGTCCCCTCCTCATCGGTTTTTATATCAAGGACATTTGTTATACTTGTCACATAGGAAACATCTTCTACTTTTTTATATTCCTGAGTTAAATGATTAATTTTTTCGATTGTTTCCTTATTGAAAATATCATCAGTTTCCAGAGCGATCAGCGCAATAAGGGTTCCACCGTATTGTTCGCCGATTTGATCGAATAATTTAACAACGGGGTCGCTTTTTGGAAGATAGCTCGTAATGTCGGCATTGATCTGTAAATCTTTTAGGAAATATCCCGAAACAAGCGTGAGAAGTGTAGTAATAATAATTATCACCACGCGGTATTTGATTACCAATTTTGAAAATCTTTTCATATTATAAAGCCTCCATTATAATTATAGACCATTTCGGTTTTTTGTTCGATTCATAGTCAAAAAAAATTTATCTTTTAACCAGACCATAAAAAAGAATCTCTAACAAATTATCAATATTTTTTTCAGTTTTTGAAATATCGGTTTCTTTTATCCATGAATATTCCAGCCCCTTTAAGGTAATAGTAATAGCAAATGCAGTAATCTCCGGATCTACAATATCATATTCCCCGGCCTCAATTCCTTTGTTCAGTATTTCTTTGATTATTTCTGCTTCTTCTTTGTCGTGTTGCTCTCTTAGCCGTTCAATAAATGCATAATGTTCAAAATATTCATCTTTGATCGCACTATAGAAATTTCCTAAACGCTGAAGCATGTGCATTCTAGTTACAAAATAAGTGCGTAATTTTTTTTGTGTTGTATTCTCGAGAGAAATTGCTCTTAGTATCTCTTCTCTAAATAATCTACCCTCTTTTTCTACTATTGCTTTAAATATTTCTTCTTTGCTTGTGAAGTAATGATATAATGAACTCTTTGCCTTGTGGGCTAATTTGGCAATTTCCTCCATTGTTGTCTTTCTAAAACCAAATTTTCCAAAAATAACCTGTGCTGATTTAAGTATGATTTCTCTAATATCATTTCTTAATTCCGTCATATTCTTATCCTCATGCTTCTCATTCTACATTTCGACCATATCGGTCTCTTGTTCGAATTCTATCATACATTATACTAAAAATCAAGTTTCTGATTTTGAAAAAGCGGTACAACACACAATATTTGATAAATTCGTGTTTATCAATTATAACCAATCCGGAGGTATGATGAAAACGGCGATCCTGATTTTGCTACTTACCCTTACTTGCGTTTCTCCCCTGAGCGACAGTGTCATTTCTCCCGAAGATGGAGCCAACCCACTATTTCTTTCAGAGTATGATGCAACCGTATATGCGAATAGAACGCTCTGGTTTTCGGCGGGATTTCTTTTTAATATCTTTGCTGTTGGAATTTCTTATCTCTTTGTGCCTGTACCATCCCCGGAATCCCTTGTGGGGAGAGGTGAGGACTTCGTTGGCATTTACACTGAAAATTATCGGAAAACCCTGCAATCCATCAATACGAAATGGGCAATTTTCGGCTGTGTCGGAAATACCGCCGTTCTGTCTACTGTCTTCCTGGTCTATGCGATAAGAGACGGATGCCAGGAGGCTTGCTCAAATGTTATCGGAGCGATTTTCGAGCAAGGGTGCTCCACAGGATCATAATTTGTGAAATATAAAAAGAATCTAACCACAAACATTAAAAAGCTTGTGATCCTGACTTTCTGTATACATTTCGTGGCCATAGTGGCGATCGCCCTCATATCAAATACGATCATCATTCCACGCATATTGAAATATTTCGATTTTTCTGTCCTGAAATATTCCCTCACCAATGTCATGGAAAGATATGATATTTCCGATGAGAATTCCTCGGATAAATTTAATAGTGAAATGGCAGTGTTCCTGAGATCGCTTAAACCTCTGGAAAATCTGATCATATTTGATGAGAACGATGATGTGATCTGGGAACATGCGGCCTGCGTGATCACGCATGAAGAAATGAGAGGCATACAAAGGCAGAAGTATTATCCGGGAAAAATGAAACTTTATTCAAAGCAATTGATCGAACTGTCTAATGGGAAGAAATATGTATCGTTATTCAGCGCGGATTTCAGAGATTTCGTATTGATATATGACCTGACATTTGTCATCTTCACTTTTATACTCTTTATCATCAATCTTGGTATGGGCATCTTCATTTACGGGAAATTCAAAAGGATCACAGATCCAGTACTACAAGAGATCAATGCCTTAGATGAGGGTGCGGAGATCACTGAAGGAGAAGTGTATGAGGACGAAAAAGATTTCCTCTGCTCCACCATAGAAAGGTATAAGCAGAATAATCTCGAGTATATCAGTCAATTGGACAAAAAGACAAATCAGCTCTTAATAGAGAATCGCCGTGTGCAGACCTTGTTGAAATTCAAAGACACCTTCACATCAAATATCACGCATGAATTAAAAACCCCCCTGACCATTATGAAGGGATACTTCCATCAATACCTGAAAGAGCCGGAGAAGTATCGCGAGAAGATGGAGGATTACTTCACGAAAAATCTCAAGAGATTGGAAGAATTGATAAATCACATACTTGAAACAAGCAAGATCGACAATGTCTTGGATGAGAAATTGAACATCAAGGAAAACGACCTTAAGAAATTGCTTTTCAAGATAGTAGATGAGTTGTCTCCTGCCGTGGCCGACAAGGAACTTCAGATGGAAACAGAGATAGAGGAGATTGATCAAATGATCCCGTTTGATGAGGACATACTCAGCAGTGTTTATGAGAACCTTATAACGAACAGCATGAAATTCTCCGACCCCGGAGGTGTTATCACAGTGTATCTTATGAGGAAGGGCTCAAGTATCATCACAGGCGTACGCGACACAGGGCGCGGTATTCCTTCACATAAACTTAAGAAGGTTTTCGACCTGTATTATCAAGCCGACATCAACCCTTCTTCGGGCGTCGGCTTAGGTCTTGCCATTGTCAAGGACATCGTAGAGAAACATGGATGGGAGATACAGATCGATTCCAAGATCACCAGAGGAACAGATATTTCTTTCATCATTCCGCTCGAATAAGTCAAATTCAATACAATTACTCCCCTTTATTATCTTTATATCTCTTCGCGGATTTCTCACTTATCTCAATTTATTATATTAACTTTATTAATATTTTATGGATTTTTCCTTGACTTTCTTAATATTATACATTACAATATGACACAAGAGGAGTTGACAATGAAGATAATCAGAAACTGCCCGGCCTGCTCCGCGGCAACAAAAGTGTCAGAATTGACCTGTACAGGCTGCGGCTTAACGATGCAGGGAAATTTCGATACAGATCCGTTTCTTCATCTTTCTGGTGAAGAAGTGGACTTTGCGCTGGTCTTTATAAAGAACAGAGGGAATATCAAGGAAGTAGAAAGAGAATTGAATATCTCCTACCCGACTGTAAGGGCCAGATTGAATACCTTGATCGCTGCTTTGGGATTTTCTTCCGAAGAAAGCGAAGAGGACACCGGGACAAATCCCCGGATGGAGATCATTTCGAGAATGGAAAGAGAAGAGATCTCTCCCTCAGAGGCAGCTAAATTGCTGAAAAATTTGTAATGAACGGTTTAATGAACTTGAACAATTCTCCGAGGAAGGGAAATACAGAATTAATAAGGAGGAATATCATGAGCGACATCATTAATGACAGCTTAGAAAATAATAAGGAGGAAAATCATGGATAGCGAACTCAATAGAATTATTGATCTATTTGAAGAAGGGAAAATCTCAAAGAAGGAATTTCTCGAATTGGTAAATGCCTTGAAGGAAGGAGATGTTCGGACACATCGGAGGAACTTCGACAGAAAAGCAGAGAAATCCTTCGGCAAAGCAATGACGAATATGAAGGATACTTTCAAGGATGCTTTTGGAAAAATGGAGATCTTCATGGGTGAAAAAACCAAAGATCTCGAAGATTCGACCGTTGAGATCGAGGCAGATTCGATCAAGAATGTAGTAGCCTTTGTTACCGGCGGCGACCTCAATGTAACACAAGGTGATAAGAAGGATATCTCTTTCTTCAAATCTTCATTTGGCGGTAAAGCTGATGTTGACGGGAATACTCTCCGGATCAAAGTATTTGCCGGCACCGGAGATCTGACATTGCCAAGTACTATCACCGGCCTGAAGGTAAACCTCACCGGAGGAAGCATGAAATTGGACGGTGCCCTGGAGGAATTTGAACTTGATGTAAAGGGTGGCTCTGCCTTCTTGACACTTAATGATTTTCAGAAGATAGAAGTCCGCTGCATGGGTGGGGATATTGAACTTAAATTACCCAAAGTGAAGGATGCGACTATTGCGGTGAAGGCAACGGCAGGTGATTTTTTCTGCCAGCTTCCCAATGACTGTGAAGAAAAGGATGGTGTTTACTCCGGAATTTTGGGCAAAGGCGGTGACCGGACTATCAACGGATCCATATTCGGCGGAAATATCTCGATAAGCTGATGATAGCAAGGGTTTGGACCCTTGCAGGCGATGTTGACAATTCTGCGCTATTGCAGTATAATTTTACGGGAGGAATTCATGGCAAGTAAGCGAAGTATCCTAAGAAAATTATCGAAAAATAAGATCTCGGTATCCGATGCTGAAACTGCTTTGAGCTCATGTGCTGGAAGGCGCGCTTATTATGTGCTGAAAACGAATTTCCTCCGAATTAAGATCAAGACCGATTCTGGGCCGAAAAATATCAGACTAAACTTTTCGATACCCTTGGGACTGGTAAGGCTTGCCCTGCCGCTTATCAATAAGAAATTATTGAAGACGACAAAGATACCCCACTTAGGCATTTCGGTTTCTGATCTTCATATTCCTTCTCTTCTTGATGATCTCAGGCATTTCGGACGATTCTCGCTTGTGGAGGTCCACGACGAAAATACACATGTTAATATCAGTTTTAAATAATGGAGAGTGATTATGAAAATTAAGATGTTCCTCTTTGACTTCGGCGGCGTGATATCCCCCGAGGGATTTAAGCTCGGCCTCCTTAAGATCGCCCAGGAGATTGGCAGGGACTTTGAAACGGTAAGAGATATTGCCGTAAATAAAGCCGGATTGGCAACGGGATATTTTGCCGGCAAAGCAGCGGAAAATGATTTCTGGGACGCCCTTTCTGAGGGACTGGGACTGGATTATTCATTAAAACCCTTAAGGTATCATTTCATTGATAATTTCATTACAAGGAGCCAGGTCACTCGTCTTATAAAAGGGCTTTCGCATTTTTATACTGTCGCATTATTCTCTGATCAGACCAATTGGATCTATGAGGTTGACACCGTTTATCCATTCCTTCATATCTTTGATCATAAATTTATTTCCTGCAATAGCGGCTATACAAAATTGGATGATAAATTCTATCGTTTACCGGAGGAAAAAACAGGCATACCGCCCAAGGAAACCATGTTGATCGATGATAAGGATTCTGTTCTGGCAAAAGCCGACAAATTGGGATTCAATACACATAAGTTTACTTCAGTAGCGGATTTCAAGGAATTTATTGTAAAAGAGAGATTGCTTCCATAAGTGTAGTGTGGAGAAGATTGTTCAAAAGTTGAAATGTTCAAAAGTTCAAGGTTGAGAAATATTCGAATAATCGTAGGGGCGAACCTGCGGGTTCACCCTATTGCCATAGAAGAGCAGAGGGAATAGATAATAAAGATCACATTTGATTCTAACGGGGCGTAGAGTGTACAATTGCTCCGCAATTTTCAACTCTCCGCTTTGAACTTTTACATCGGGACAGACGAACGCCTACGGCGTACGACATGTCCCCTATCTTGGTTGGGGTGCGGCGTGAAACGATTGTAACAGGATATCTAATGGGGTAAACGAAATACTGATTTTTCGGTTACGGATGTGGATATTGCTTTATTCTCCTCACTTTACACTTCACACTTCTTAATGCCTCACACTTTTTAATCCCTCTGTGAACGATAGCTCTTTACTATATTTTCAATATCAACGGCTCCATTACAAATAACGGAGTTAATGCGGGAAGGCCGAGAAATGAAATAAAGATCTGCAAATCCGTAGAAAGGAATCCTGCGGGAGAAGAGGCATTCAATCTTTCAATTTTCACCTCATCATAGCCCTTCTCTTTGCATAATTCTTCTATCACCCCGTAGAGAGTCGCGGTCCTATCTATAAGTTTGATCTTCTCTGCCTGTTCGCCTGAATATATCCGCCCGCCTGCCAATGTCCTCAATTCTTCCAATTTAATATCCCTTGAATCCGTGATCCTCTTCAAAAACAGATCATAAAATTTTGTGAGGTAGAGTTTATACTTTTCCCGTTCGCTATCGGAAAAAGGAGTATATGAGGAAAAGACATTCGTGTTATTGCCTACTGCTATTGTACCCTTGCCGATGCTGAGTTTTTTCAGGAGTCCGGCAAAATTCATCTTGCCGCCAAGTACACCTATGCTTCCGGTGAGCGTAAACGGGGAAGAGTATATCCTATCAGCATTTATTGCGATGTAATACCCGCCGGAACCAGCGATATCCAGCATATAGACATAGACTTTTTTGCCCTTTTTCTTAAGAGCCTCGGTGAGTTCAAATATCAGATCGGACGCGCTGCCAGATCCACCCGGGCTATCAACAAGGACCAAGATCTCATCAGACGGATGCGCCTCTATCTTCTTACTAAGGCGCTCCCATAATTCCGGCGTGATACTTGTTTCATTTGTAAAAGGAAGACCCCCTGATCCGGGCTGGTCCTTTACGATACCGGAAAGCAGAACTACCGGAAGTGCTTTTCTATCTTCAACACCCCAATTCGCTATGTATTTCTTTCTTATAGAAACGAGACGCGGCTTATTCTTAAAGTGCTCGGCGGGGTCTTTTATAAATTCCGTTGAATCTATCATTCCCTTTTCAAGAGCATCGGCGGCGGAGAAGAGGAAGTTCTCTTCAGACAGCTTATCAAGATCGATGCCCCTAGAAGCCTTTATTCCATCAACGATCATATTGTAGAAATCGCCCAAAACCATCTCGATATTGCTCTTTGCCTCAGGGGAGGGATCGTCTCTCATAAATTGCTCATATGCGGCTTTGTGTGTACATTCGTCAGGGCGTATGAATTCCCCTTCTATACCAAAACGCTTCAGCGCTGATTTGAAATAGAGGGATTCTCCTCCAAAACCGGAGAGAAATACTGAAGCTCCTTTATCCATGACTATCTTGGTAGCAATGGAGGCAAGATAATACTCCACCAGTGAAGTGGAAGACGAAAGCTGAACAACGATCTCGCGATCCTTGGAGGCCGAGGCAAATCTCCCGAGAACGGTGCGTAATTCATGTATCTGTGTCAGTGAGAGATTATTAGGGCCGATCTTTATATACATGCCTTTTGCCGCATCATTATCTATTTGATCGGCGATATTCTTTATTAATGCCCAGAAATCGGTCGCGCCCTTCGAGCCGAAAAACCTGAAAATCCCCTGAGAACCACTGGGGAAATAGGAGAAACTGCCCTTCAGATCCAATCGATATATCCTGTCCTTCTTTCCATACTTCTTGTCGGTACCATCATCTGACAGTGAGGCCGAAGAGATCCTGTAATTATTCTCATCCAGATACGATGCGCTTGATCTGCTGCTTCCCGAGGTAATTGAGATACCGCCCCATAACTCCCAATGATCTTCCTCAAAGTAATTGAAATCGGAGAAAAGAGATATCACATTGCCAATACCCAGGGATGCCCCAGCATGAAAATAGGTCTTTTCAAAATAATCCGTCTCATCGCCTTTCAGATCTGTGATAGCGTCAAGTGAGATCAGCAGAGAGATGTTCTTTTGCAATGGGTGAAAACCCAAAGACAGCATGAGGTCTCTGCGGTCTCCCCATTCATAAGATGCACCCAGACGAAAGCGTTTGAATAATAATGCCGCACCGGCCGATGCCCACCATTGCTTTGAGATATCTGAAAGGTCAGAGTGGTATGAAAAGCCGAAAGCGGTGTTTCTTCTTATAAAGGAGGTTGAATAATGCCAGAATATCTGTTCATCACCATTAAATTCAAGTCCCAGTCCGGTTCCTGAATAAGAAGATAAGAACCCGCCCGTGCCTTTGCCTTCATTATTATAAAATACCTCAAACCCGGGGCTCAAAGAGGTGAGCGCGGGATTGAAAAGAAGGGCTGCGGGGCCCTCCGTCGTTGAATAGCTCTCCATTTCCCAAGCACGAGCAACGGTTACTGCCAGAAGCACAACAAGTATTAGCAATGCATTCTTCATAATACCTCCAATGATACATTATAGCGGATTTTGATTATTTTTTCATGATTCTTTGATATGCTTTTCATTTATGCTATAATTCACAGGAGGTAGATATGAAGGAAAAAGAAACCTTTGAGTTGCTTTATTCAAATGCCAAGAAGATCATAAATAACAGTTATTGCCCATACTCGTCTTTCAAGGTGAGCGCCGCTGTTTTAACATCGACCGGAAAGGTCTTTACCGGGATAAATGTGGAAAATGCCTCTTACGGCCTCACCGTTTGCGCCGAAAGAAACGCGATATTCAATGCGGTCGGTAATGGAGAAAAGGAATTCTCCGCATTATTGATCTATACGGAAACCGAAGAATTCACGCCGCCCTGCGGAGCCTGCAGGCAGGTGATGGCTGAATTTGCTCCTGAAGCCGATATTTTTCTGACCAATATCTACGGTGAGTACAAGAAATTCTCTTTAAAAGAGCTCTTCCCCTGGAATTTCTCTTTGTAATGGAATTATACGTACACTTCCCGTTCTGTAGAAAAAGATGTCCCTATTGTGATTTCTTTTCCCTGATCAAACACATTGATCATAATGAATACCTTGAACTTCTGCTCAAAGAGATCGCACTAAGAAGTAGCGAACTTCTCTTCAACACACTATACTTCGGCGGAGGTACACCCTCCTTGGCGGAGCCCGCATTTTTTGCGTCTATAATTAATGCTGTGAAGGGAATAAAGAAAGAGATCACCATGGAGATGAATCCTGAAGACATCAGAGACTATCCGCTTGAAGCATTAAAGAAAGCTGGCGTTAACCGATTGTCTGTCGGGATACAGACTTTTGATGACCATGGACTTAACCGCCTGCAAAGGGAGTATTCAGGCAAAGAAGCATTGGAGGCATTGCAAAAAACAGGCGGTGTTTTTGATAATATCTCTTCTGACAGGATCATCGGGTTCAAGGGCGATTCACCAGAACTTCTTGAAAAAGACCTCTCTCTATTTTTAGCGAATGGTGTTGAGCATATCTCTGTATATATGCTTACACTGAACGATACCCAAAGAAAGAACATCGGTTCGGTTGATGATGACACAATGGCACTGCTTTATCGTACTGCATGCGAATTCCTCTGCAAAGAGGGCTGGGATCATTATGAGGTCTCTAATTGGACAAAAAGTAAACCCTGCGCTCACAATCTGGCGATATGGTCTCAGGAGAATTACATCGGCTTGGGACTCGGCGGCGTGGGAACCGTAGATAATATCCGATATTTCAACTCCGCTTCAATGGGAACATATAAAAGGATGCTGCTGGAAAATAAATTTCCCTATGAGCAAAAGGAAGTTCTGAGCAAGAATACCCGTCTTCTTGAAAAGGCAATGCTGGGGATGAGGACTTCCAAAGGAATTCTACAAGAAGATTACCATTCCCTGATACTTCCCGGTGGATTGGAATATTTGGAAAGCGAGGGACTTGTGATCCTGGAAAATGGAAAGATACTTCCCACAGAAGAAGGGTTCCTATTTAACAATCTTATTCTCGAGCAGCTCTTAGTGTTCTGATTCAAAATACGATGACAATGGGATATTTAGCTTTGAGTCAATTCCAACGAACAATGAGCATGGCGTACCCTTCGTGGTCCGTAAGCGAAGAGAGAGGAA
>JAGLWT010000023.1 GCA_023133295.1 bacterium
AGCGAAGAGAGAGGAAGAAATTGACCAAATATAATATTCCCTCCGGGCTGAAGCTCTTTTCCTGTCTTCTGCGTTCCTCGTCCCTTACATACCGCTGCGGGTATGCAGCGCTCCTCGCGCCTTGAATACGACACAAAATAGTTTCAGCCATTGTTACCGTCTTTATGAATCAGAGCACTATAGTCCCTTACATACCGCAGTGGGTATGCGGTGCTCCTCGCGCCTTGCACACTGAGTAAAATAGCATCAGTCATTGTTACCGTCTTTATGAATCAGAACACTAAGGTTGAAAATCTTCGATCAATCCAATATAATGATACATGGTTAGAAAGAAAACTCAGATAAAAGCCAGGATACGCTATGAAATGGCGGGGTGCAGGATAAAACTTGGAGATCTCTCTAATGCAGAAAATGACCTTAAATATTCAACACCGATCTTTCAGCGGGCTGGAGATATTCACTCCTATTCAAAGTCACTACTTCTATCTTCCTCAATAAGCAGACAAAGAGGAGATTTTTCTGCAGCATTAAGAAATTACACAAAACTCATAAAAGACCTGGAGACTACCGATCTGGTTGGAACAAGGGCGGCCAGCTATTTTAATATGGCGGTAATATACAGAAGATTGGGCCGGATCGATAAATCATTTCAGGTCTCCGATCAAGCAAAGAAACTGTATAAGCAACTTGGTGATGAGCACGCATTGGCGCAATTAGAGATAAACAAATACATCTCCTATGTTGATCTGGGGCAATATGACCGTGTTCTGAAGTCCAAGGATTGGGTGTTACAGACCATTAAAAAGAAAGGAACACTTCGAGATTTAGTAAAATACTATTCCAGCCTGACCTCTGCTAATATCCATCAGGGGCACTTTTCCGAGGCATTAAAAGATATTAACCGCATGTTAAAGATATGCCACAAGAACAATATGCTTTGGGATTATCTAAATCTCCTTTTGAAAAAGGGGTATTACTTCTACTGCCGCGGATACAAAAAAAGGGCACTTGCTCAATACAAGCTCGCCTTGGAACATATCAATACTTATAGGTGGTTTAAGAATATGAGAAGCACTGCATTATTCAATCTTGGAACTCTCGCCTTTGAGATAGGCAATATTGATGAAGCGGAGAAATACATGATCGCAGCCATGCGGGATGATAATAAGAACAGCATAATAGTCAAGGAAGGAGAGATCCTTCTGCGAGAAATAGAAAAAAGGAGGATGGAATGAATTACATCGTAATTACTACTTTGCCAGATGGGAAGATACTCGTTCAGGTAATGAATGAGAATCAGTACAATGCACTAAATGATGCCGGACAGATCGAAGGGGCAACTGTTTACAAAACGGATCTCTCCATCGCCGAGCTGGCGCAATTGGGATTCATCGGAGTACATGATGCTCCTGCCCTTGCGCAACTTATAATAGATCATGATAGTGATATTGATAGAATAGAAGGCCCGATCATTACACCTGATCTCAGAGATCCCATACAATAAGATTTGGGAAATAAACAATTATCAGCTTTCTTACCTTCGGCATTGCAGGGTTTACCCCCGCAATGCCGGATGATCCATAAAACCGCTTCTGTCGGCCTATCGGATATCTCCGGGTTTACCGCACTTACGGAAAAACTGATGAAAAAGGGAGATGTGGGTGCGGAAACGATCACAGAGATCATAAATACTATCTTCTCCGAATTTATAGATACAATACTCGGTCTGGGAGGAGACATCATTCATTTCAGCGGAGATGCCATTACTTTTGCAGTTTACGAGGATCTTTTTCAAGATCATGAGGAAAGAGCCGCTCTTATCGCTCTTGAACTGCATAAAAAACTAAGCTCCATGAAAAATAGGATCAAGGCCGCATACAAAACAGATCTCGGTATGCACTCCTCTCTGTATTCAGGCGAATTTGAGATATTTCTATCTCAAGAAAGCGATCCCGGATATTTCTGCTATTCCGGGCTCGCTATTCAAGCCGCGGCAGATCTGCTTGATCGTTCTCAGGAAGGGGAGATCATAATTTCCAATGAGATGGCCGGCAATGTTCCGGGTATAGAAGTAAAAGCAAAAAACGGCAACCTCTACCTCTTGAGTATAAAGGGACAGAAAACCCCGTACCGAGTAGAATCCCAAGGTAATATACCGACACAGCTTGTAGATGTCAACATCAGAAATGCGGTAGAACAAGGCGTACAGGGAATAGATCAATTGAACGGCCATAGACATGCAGTCGTGATCTTCATTGCATTTGACCAGATAAATTCAAAGACGGGATTATCTTCAAGTACCTTCTTTCACACAATGTCTCTTCTCGTAGAGGAGTTAAAAAGATACGGCGGGTATCTGGATAAATTTGATTTCTCCGCCGGCGGAGAAAAATTAATGCTCGTCTTCGGAGCACCGGTTGCACTTAAAAGTCCTGAATACAGCGGAGCAAGATTCCTGTTGGAGCTAAAGAGATCGCTGATGACCGAGAATATTAATTTTACCGCTTCCCTTCATTCTGGCTGGCTTTTCACCGGTGTAATGGGTAATCAAAGAAGGATGGAATTTACAGTAATGGGAGATACAGTAAACACCGCGGCCAGACTTCTCTCTGTCGCGGATAATAACGAGATAACATGTTCCGCTATTGTTGAGAAATGTTTGAAAAGCAATTTCACTTTTGCATCAAAGGGGAAATTTAGCGTCAAGGGAAAACTGGCGCAATTGGAAGCTCACACACTTCTGGATATTCAAGCGGATTCGGGTCCACCCTACGATGATAAAGACATCTCTGCTTTTGTCGGAAGGAAAAGTGAAATTTCATCTGCGGTTAAGGGATTATCCGGGAAAGAACCTGAGAGCATTATGATATCTGGACAATCCGGCAGCGGGAAATCTTTTCTTCTTTCAAGGATCTACAAGGAAATTAGCGGAAGGGTGAACCGGCTGTTCATAGAGCATCGACTTCACGAGAAGCAGACCGATTATTTGGGTATTAAAAAGGTCATTCATCACTTTTTGGAACTCTCTACAGAAAGAGATTTTTCCGGTGCCGAAGAAAGTTATAAGAAATTATCAATCTTCTGCGGACTTGAATATTCTGAAACCCGCGCGTTTTTCAAACTGATCAATCCGCCCATGGGAGAAACGCCCTTAAGGGTAGCCAGAGAGAGCATTAACCTCATCTGGCTAAAACTCTTTGATCATTTCAAGCAAAAGGGCAATCTTGTCTTATTCATGGACGACATACAATATTGTGATGAGAAATCCGTGGGCCTTCTAAAATGGACTTGCGATATTACCGCATCAATGGCGATCATAGCGGCGAGAATAGAAATTCCCAGGGATCTCAAGGATCTTACATGCATTGAAATGGGACCCTTTGGAAAGAGGGAGATCGATCAGTTGATATACAGGCTTTTTGAAAGCAAAGAGATCGTCAGGGTACTCAGCGAAAAGGTAATAGCTCTCACAAGGGGAATTCCACTCTTGACAAGAGAATATCTCGAATTGCTTATGAAAAACAAGACCATAGAATTCCGGAAAGGAAGATGGGAAATACACCCCTCAGAATTATCATTGACTACCTCAAATGCCAACTCCGAGATCATTCTTGGGCAATTTGACATTCTTTCTTCCAAGTTAAAGGAATTCATCCGATTTGGCGCCATTGCCCCTGAATTCTTTGACATGATATCCTATTTTTCCCTTAATGAAAACCACGGGAATGATTTTTCCTTTGTGCTGGATGAGGTCAGATTCATTTTTTCCGAAAAGGGGCATTACTATTTCCGCAATTCTTCAACTCGGGATATCATTTACAATAGCACACCATATAAAACCCGGGAAATTCTGCATTCCAGGATCGCGGCAATGATATCCGCGGGTAAGTTGAAGGGCGGTAAAGATGCTCTGGCATTACATCTTTTCAAGGCGAGAGATCTTGAAAGAGCATTACCATTGATGATAGGGCTCGCAAGTGACAAGAGGGATAATGATTCCTATGAAAATGCCCTGTCCTATTATAAAATGGCTCTTGTTATGGTAAATAAATTACCGGAAAATTCTTTAGAACTTCTTGACTTACCCTTTGAAGGGGTTTAATTTTTTTCAATTATAAAGTATAATTGTCTATGATTACTCACAATCCCTGGTATATGAACTTTATTCTGTGGAGCGCAATGGCGGGCTGGATGATCGCCCAGAGTATCAAGCTGGTTTGGATAATTATAACAGAGAAGCGGTTGGACATGACCATCTTTGTTTCCACCGGAGGTATGCCTTCCGCTCATTCGGCTTTTGTTTCAGGCCTTGCCACCTCAGTCGGCCTTAAACAGGGGTTCGATGGCGCGTTCTTTGCAATTGCCACAGTATTCGCTCTCATCGTCATGTTCGATGCCCAAAGCATTAGAAGAGCGGCTGGTGAACAGGCTGTTGTTTTAAATAGAATGATAAAGGAAAAAAGAATCGGGGTTGACAACCTGCATGAGCTGCTGGGCCATACAAAATTTCAGGTTTTCACGGGAATGCTTGTCGGCATCGGTGTGGGGATCTGGTTTCACCACGCATTTAATTAAGTCTTGATCAGAGGGACGCTGGTTACTGATTATTCTGCTTTTTTATAGATTCGTAAAGTAGAGCCGGTCTTTCTGATAAATTTTCCTTTTTCAAATACTATGACTATTAGAATACAACCCTGCCGGTCTCACCATTCACCTTATCACAAAGGATGTAATAGTATATGGCCGGAGTGGATTTGAGATGCTTTTTGAAGTCAGGGATACTGATCACACCGTTATCGGGAGTGACATCGGATTCATGATGCAGCAGTTTCCCGTCCTGATTAAAAAGAATTATGCAAGTGTTCTTTTGGGCAGAGATCTTCAAAGAAGAATCTTCTATGACGAACTCTATTTTGGATTCGGGTGGGGTCGCAGAGGGCTGAGCTGAGAATACGGGAAGGGTTCCCTCGGTATATTCTGCTTTCTCGGGTGTGAAGCTATATCCTTTTTTAGAGGGAACGATATAGCATTTCTTCCCCTTCAATGATCTCGGTAATCTGTATTCACCCTTGCTGTTGGTAATAACGGAGAGAAGTTTGTCTGACACAATATCCACTATGACGCGCGAAACGGGTGATGAGCCGAGGAGGATCTTTCCGGCTCTTGAAATATTATCTTGAGAGATCAAAGGGGAATTGCAGCCGAAAAACAGAAATAAGGTTACAAAGAAGATAGAGAAGATAATATGCTTCATCGGTACCTCTATTATATTGTACTTGAAATTACAAAAAAATGTTTCACTTTATAAATATTATTTTCGAAATAAGGTGATGTTTTTTACATTCTCAGTAGTTTTTTTCTAGTGATCGACTCTTCTCCTTGACTAAAATGATAAACAGCCCTGTCGAAACAATGGCGATAGCAGCTCCCGTACCGAAAGCCCAGCCGTAGCCGAACAATTTCCAGATCACCCCGAAGATCAGAGAAGCCGCCAATTTCATTATAGCTGAAAGGCCATTGTATAACCCAAGGAGCTGCCCTTTCATTGCAGCAGGAGCCATTTCTGAGATAAATGCCTTTTCAACTCCCTCGGTAAGGGCATGGTACAATCCATAAAATGCGAATACGAACCAAATGACTGTTGAGTTCAAAGCAAAGGAAAACAGGAAATAACTTAAAGCATAGATCACCCAGCCAACGACTATCACATATTTGCGCTTATACTTATCCGATAGCCGGCCAGCTGTAGGGGCTAGTATTATTTTAAAAAAGTGAAAAAACGCCCACAATAGAGGAATAAGGTAATCAGGCAAGCCGGCAATTCGAGCCCGAAGCAAAAGAAAGCCATCAGAAGAATTACCCAGCATGAAGATACCGAGAACAAGGAGAAAAAGTTTTGATTCCCGCGGGATTGGGAGTTTCCTTGTTTTCTTCTTTTCTCCGGTTTTAGAGCTCAATTCCTTGACAAAGAATATGCAGGCAAAAGAAATAAGCCCCGGAATGATCGAGATCAGGAAAATATTTTTGAAGGAAAGCTGGAATCTCTTCAGAAGATACAATGCTAGTGTTCTGATTCATAAATACGATGACAATGGAATGTTTAGATTTGAGTCAATTCAAACGAACAATGAGTACAGCGTACCCTTGGTGGTCCGTAAGCGAAGAGTGAGGAATAAATTGACCAAAGATGAGATTCCCTTCGGGCTGAAGCTCTTTTTCCGTCTTCTGCGTTGCTCGTTGCTTACATACCGCTGTGGGTATGCGGCGTTCCTTGCGCCTTGAATACGACACAAAATAGCATCAGCCATTGTTACAGTATTTGTGAATCAGAGCACTCTACTAGAATTGCGCCAAACAGAGCGCCTGCATTATCCGCAGCTCTGTGTATCGAGAATGCCCAGCCGCCCCGGTCACCCGCGGAGGCAGAGAGCAGGGAATCACGCGGAGCGGTTCGTATTCCTTTACCGATCCTGTCGGAGACCCTGAGAAACAATATTCCGACCCAGGAACTCGCAAACCCTATGAACGGCCGTGATATATTTGAAAGAAGATAACCGGACAGGGCGTAGATCTTCTTCTTTCCCGTAGCATCCGATAATCTTCCAAATAAATATTTTAAAATAGACGACACTGCCTCGGCAACACCTTCGATAGCACCGAACACCACCGGAGCGGCGGTTCCTGTCAGAGACGCAATAACAAGCGGAAAGACAGGATAGACTAGATCTGAAACGAGGTCATTGAAAAAGCTTGCCGCGGAAAGAGCGGTAATATTTCTGTTAGTGTTCTTTTTCATAAATACGACGACAATGACGCTTCGCAGTGACCCAGTGGACCCAGGTACAAGTGGAACATGCTACGCAGTGCACAAGGGACAAGAGCACAAGTGACAAGTGGGGAAATAAAGGATGAAGAATGAAAGAGAGACGGGTGTGGATATTGCTTTGTTCTCCATTTCTTCATTGTATTATCCCACTTTACACTTCTTAATGCATCGTACTTCTACTTCGTTCCTCTGGATAACCCTTTCATTTTATTTGAGCAGCCAATTTTTCGATATCTTCCCTACTTACACTGTGCCCATCTAGCCAAAGAAGCTTCTGTTTGAAAAGCAATTCCCCGATTTCCGGACCGGCATATCCCATTTGCTTCAACTCAGCTCCCGGAATGGGTGAGGAATATTCCATCGAACGAAGAAGGTATTGAATATACCTCTCACGAGCCTCTTCCTTCAATAATGAAAGATAGAAAAGGCGCGCCTCGTTGGATCTTTTACCCAGCCGTTTCTCAAATGTGGAAAACTTTGAGGAGCGGGTAAATCTGGACGATCTGAATTGAATGATCTCCTTAATGATCGAGAGCTCTTTTCTATTGAATAAGAAGGTCTCCTTGATCCCCTTACCCTTGTTCTTTCGGAAAAAATAGCCGAAGACTATCAAATCCTTTCTTATCGGTATCTCCGGGTGAATTAATTTAAGCCAATTCACAGTTGTGTTCAATGTATTCAGTTCTGAAAGGTCGCCGATTTCGATACCGAATATCTCCCAGACGAGATCATATTTCTTGAGATCTTCGATGCCGTCAATGGGGTCTCGCCCGTTAAATAACGACTTCAATTCTCTGGTAAGCCGAAATCCCCGAATATTCTGAGTGATGCCGAACGCTAAAGAGAATCTAAGGAGCCGCTCTGTCCGCTTTTCCAATTCAAATCCTAATTGATCCTTGAACCTGAGCATTCTAAGAACCCTTGTAGGATCATCAAAGAACGACTTGGAATGTAGGATGCGAAGTTTCTTCTCTTTAAGATCTGACTGACCAGAAAAAAAGTCATAGATCCTTCCGAAATCTTTCCGGTTCAAACTCAATGCCATTGAATTCACAGTAAAATCTCTTCTGCCGAGATCATCCTCTATCGAAGAGAAATCTACCATGGGTAATGCTCCCCCCGATGTGTACATCTCCTTGCGCGCTGTGGCGAAGTCAAATGATATCCCCAGTTTTTTTCCTGATATCTTCTTAAAGAGTTTTATTGTAGCAGTATTGAAATCTCTGTAAACATGTAATTTACTTCCGGATATCCTCTTTTGAAGCTCCGTTGCGAAAAGGATCGCGTCCTTCCCTTCTACCGAAAGGTCTATTTCCCTAAGATCAAGTTCAACACCCTTCTCAATATACGCGGTCAGCAGCTCTCTGACCACTCCGCCCACAACGAAGACCCTGACGCCCAGCTCTGATGCAGTAGCCGACATCTGAGAGATGAAATCAAGTATCTCTTTATCCAGAACACGGTAGAGGTATTTCTTCAAAGTTAACACTATTGGATTCTTTTTCCTATTCGATGGAATTGGCAGCGGCGGTTTCAACATAACTTCGGGGACAATGCTGCGGTGGACCTTTGGGGAAAATAATTTCTTGCCTGAAAGCAGATAGGGTTTATACCCTTTGGAGATCAGATCAAGATATTCCCAAAGACTATTTGATGTCTTGAAATACATTGAACCCTTATCGGCTTTATCAACACTGAACTGTTCCGCATTCATCATTTTTAGAAAGAAACTCACCGGCCGGGCAAAAAGATCATTAGAGATAAGATTCTTTATCTTTCTTTCTACAATGTGCTCGTCTTTCTTAGGAAATGAACGGGACGCCGCGAGGGAGTGGCCGCCGCCGTCCGCAAGATGTGAGAGCATTTCATTGATATTAATTCGCTCATCAAGGCTTCTTCCGGTAAGAATAACCTTGTTTTTATAGATAAACAATACGAAGATCGCGTGTAAATTCTCCATATTCAAGAGATGATTCAATAGGAGCGAAAAACCCCTGTAATAGAAGTCCACATGATAATAAGAATACATGATAGAACAAGAGGGAACACCGATCCTGATCCCGTTTTGAATTATTTTCGACATGATCACAACAGCGTTCTCATCTATTTCATAATAATTGAGAAAATACGGGATCTTCTCCAGAGGAGGGTCAAAACGAAGGAAAAATGAGCTGGCTTCCAGATCGACCGGCTTTGTAGACGCATAGGTCAAGCCGCCTGTATCCTGGTATATTCCCAGCAGTGCAAGAAACGCTTCCTCCGGATCGATATTGCGTAGTTTCGCTGCAAATTTTCTAAATAAAAGTGACACATTACTTCCGTAATCATCTGTCGGATGATGATCATAAACCTTGACGGTACAGTTTTTCGCACCGTATTTGTCGATAAGTTCCTGATCTGATGAGCAATCCGTAAATATAATTTTAGCGAACTTTTTATCAGTTGGATCATGGAACGGTATATGGAGTTGCGAAGATTCGAGATACTCTTCTACCTCTTTTTCGATAGAGGAAGGTCTAAGGATCACGGAATCGGGAAAGATCTTTGTCAGTAGATACGAAGAGGCGATCGCGTCAAAATCCGAATTATTGTGGGTAATGATCAAGATCATTTCGCTACACTTCCATTAAGGCGGAGGAATATTCTGATTCAATATAAGTATGGTTTCGACTAAGGTAAAGCAAACTAACAACTGAGATTATTTCCTCCTACTCTTGATTTTTTTCCGCTTTTCCTTTAAATTATATGATATAATCTGGAAAAGTCAAATAGGAGTATATATGAAGTATACTGAAAAAGAGAGAACCAACATAAGGTTCGAAGCGGGAAGATGTCTTTATTGCTATGATGCGCCATGTATCAAAGGGTGCCCTGCAAACATAGATATTCCTGAATTTATCAAAGCGATCAGAGAGTTGCACGATACGAGAGCCGCAAGGATAGTCTACGACGATAATCCTCTGGGAGCTATCTGCGCAGAGATCTGCCCTTCTGATGAATTGTGTCGTGGTAAATGTACCTTGGCGAAACAAGGAAAGCCAATAAATATTCCCCTACTGCAGCATTATGCGGTACAAAATATACTTCCTGATGAAGACCCTATCCACTATACAGGCAAGAAAGTCGCCATCATCGGAGCAGGACCCGGAGGAATGGCAGCTGCGGCATTCCTATCCAGACATGGTATCCTTGCCAGGATCTATGAACAAAGTAAAAAATTGGGAGGGGTTTTAAATTCCACTCTTCCTACTGAGAGGATACCGGACGGATCGATCGAAATGGATTTCAAGAGGATCTTATCCATGAATATAGAGATCCATTATAACAAAACCCTTGGAAAAAATGTTCACCTGAAGGATCTTGTAAAGGGTAATGACGCAGTTATTATTGCTACCGGACTTAGATCAAAGAAGATCGATATCAAGGGTTCGGGGCATTCAAACGTATTCTTTGCGGATGATTTTTTAAAATTAGCACGGCCGGCAAAGCCAAAGAAACTGGGTGGTCATGTAATAGTTATCGGTGGTGGTGATGTTGCTATGGATTGTGCCACACAAGCCCTGAAAACGGCAAGAAGGGTAAGCCTCTATTACCGGAGAGGCAGAAACGAAATGCCAGCATCCCATGAGGAGATACAAAGAGCGGAAGAACATGGCGTATCTCTTAACTACTTATGTTCTCCGGTACAGATAAATAGAAATAACTCCGGAGATCTATTTCTTGAATTCATCGAAAATACACTTGTTGAGGATAAAAGAGGCAGGCCGAAGCCGGTAGCTATCAAGAATACCGGTTTTAAAGTAAAATGTGATGGCATCGTTTTCGCGGTTGGACAAACAGCTGATGAACAACTCTTTCGGGACCTGGGATTTGCTCTTGACGGGAACCTGCCCGAGATCGGAGATGATTATCAGTCTTCCGTGGATAATGTTTATCTTGTCGGTGATATCGTAAACGGAGGCGGTACCGTAGTGGAAGCCGTTAAACTCGCAAAAGAAGTCGCAAACCTTATCTTAGAGGAACTTTAGGAGAATATGATGGATAAAGAAAGATTAAAAATTGATTTCCTGGGAAAAACTTTTGAAAATCCCTATATTCTTGCAGCAACACCTTCAACAGACGAATTCGATATGTTGGTCGATGCATTCCGCGCCGGCTGGGCGGGAGCCATCCTGAAGACCACTGCTGTCGATTCTCAGGAAGTAAATCTAAAATATCCGATGATGCATTTTATTAAGGATAGCGCCGGAAGATTGATGACCCTTGGAAATATTGACCTGATCTCTGAATACCCCCTTTCCAGGATCGAAAAAGTCGTCAAGAAATTGAAAGATAAGTTCCCTGAAAAGATAATCATCCCCAGCATCATGGGGCAAGATAAAAAAGAATGGCAGATCCTTACAAAAACTCTTGTCAAAGCGGGAGCAGACATGATCGAATGTTCCTTCTCATGCCCTCAGGGCAATATCGGAGAGGATCCGGGTAAAACCCTTGCTCAATCCGCAAAGGCCACTGAAATCGCGACATCGTGGGTAAAGGAAGCCGCGAAGAGCGTTCCGGTGTTGATCAAATTGACACCACAGGTCACCGATATCGCCGAGATCGCCGCTGCGGTAAAAAGAGGCGGAGGAGATGGTGTCGTGGTCTCAAATTCTGTACTTGGAATACTCGGCATTGATATCGAAACGGGAAGGCCCATTCCTACCGTAAATGGTTACGGTGGTGTCTGCGGTATCACGGGCAAGTCAGTTAAGCCCATGACATTGAAAAATATCGCGCAGGTCGCACAGGCGGTTAAAATACCCATTCTGGGAGTTGGCGGATTATCAACCTATGTTGATGCTATCGAGATGATGATGGCGGGAGCCGGAACCGTTCAAGTGGGTACCGCTGCCATGATGCACGGCTTCAGGATCATTGATTCTCTACTCGACGGCATGGATAGGTATTTGGAAAGAAAGAAATACAAGACGGTCTCCAAGATCGTTGGCAAGGCATTGCCCTATATAGTTTCACACGATGCTATGCCATATAAGGAAGAGGACGCACCCGCGGCATTTATTGATCAGGATAAGTGTATTCAATGTAATAGGTGTTATATCGCATGCAACGATGGCGGACATCGTGCCATCTATAGAGAAGATGGAGAGTTGTTCGTAGATGAAGAGCTTTGTTTCGGTTGCGGTTTCTGTCCCGGAGTGTGCCCCGTAGATGCCATCTCATTGGAAAAGAGAAAGATCCCGAGAAAGAGGACAGATCTTTTCAGAGAGCCTCCCTCGGCTAAGGCTAAATCTGCTATTAAGAATAAAGAAGTGAAGCCGGAAATTGCTGATGTTGAAGCTACAAAAAAGGAGGATCCCAAAAAGAAAGGCGAAGCAAAGAAAAAGAAGCCGGAACAGACCGAAAAAACAGTTACTCCTAAGAAAACCACCGCCAAGAAGGCAGCACCTAAGAAGCAAACGCCCAAACCGGTAGCCAAGAAGACTACACCGAAGAAATCTGCAGCAAAAAAGACAGCGCCAAAGAAAAAGGCAACTAAGCCGGTGGCAAAGAAAACCACTCCAAAGAAACCTGCCGCTAAGAAGGCAACACCTAAGAAGAAAGCGCCCAAACCGGTAACCAAGAAAGCTGCAATTAAAAAACCTGCCGTTAAGAAAGCAGCGCCTAAGAAACAGGCGCCCAAAAAGGTAGTCAAGAAAGCTGCAACTAAAAAACCTGCCGTTAAGAAGGCAGCACCTAAGAAGCAGACGCCCAAAAAGGTAGTCAAAAAAACTACACCAAAGAAAACTGCCGCTAAGAAAGTGGTGAAAAAGGCAAAACCGAAAGAAGAAAAGAAATAGGTGATAAGTGCACAAGCGAATCGAAGAAAACGATTCGCAGAGGTTAGAGGATAGAGGTTGGAGGTTAGTTGTGGAATGGGAAATATAAACACATCCGTAACCGGAAAAACATTATTTCTCCTCTTTTATTAAAATCATCCGCAAATAATATAGAAAGCCGGAGCGAAGTAAGATAGGGGACAAGCTTCGCAGTGCACCAGTGGACCCAGGGACAAGTGCAAAGGTGGGAAAATGAAGAAGAGGAGAATGTCATCCAGAGGGAGCTTGCGACCGTGGGATCCAGTTTTATTCAGCCTGGTTCCCACTTTACACTTTACACTTCACACTTCACATTGTATTTATCGTTGGAATTGATTCAAATCCAAACATTCCATTGTCATCGTATTTATGAATCAGAACACTAAACTCTTTGCCTCGTTAGAACCACACGCAATTATTATCATCTACTTCTCCGTCCTTCACTACAATAGGGCGAACACGCAGGTTCGCCCCTACAATTATTCGAATTTATCTCAACGTGTAACCTTGAACCTTTCAACTTTTGAACAATCTTCTCTGAACTTCATACCTTCTTCTACCCCATACAACATTTTTCCAAAAAAAAAGGGTGCCGCTCAATGAGCGACACCCTCTGATGATCTATTACCGGGTAATGCTAAACAATACCGTGAGCAAGCATGGCATCGGCGACCTTTACAAATCCCGCAAGATTCGCGCCTTTGACATAATTCACATAGTCGCCTTCAGTTCCATATTTGACACATTGCTCATGAATAGCTTTCATAATACCCTGAAGTTTTTCATCGACTTCCTCTCTGGTCCAATTGAACCTGAGAGAGTTCTGAGACATCTCCAAACCTGAAACAGAAACACCACCTGCATTAGCGGCTTTTCCGGGTCCGTAGAAGATCTTCTTGTCAAGAAATACCTGAACACCATCATTAACAGTAGGCATATTGGCTCCCTCGGAAACCAATTTGCAACCATTATTGACTAATTTTGTCGCATCTTCAAGGGATATCTCGTTCTGTGTTGCGCATGGGAAAGCTGCATCACATTTAATGCCCCATGGCTTTTTGCCTTCAAAATATTCAACACCGTATTTCTCGGCATATTCTTTTATCCTGCCTCTTTTCACATTCTTGAGCTCCATGACATAGGCAAGTTTCTCTGGAGTAATTCCGTTGGGATCATGAATAAATCCGCCTGAATCGGAAAGCGTAACGGCCTTTCCACCCAGATGATTGATCTTCTCAACGGCAAATTGAGCAACATTGCCTGATCCTGAAACCACACAGGCCTTTCCCTTGAGGGAATCGCCTACACGATTCAGCATATTTTCGGCGAAGTAAATCGTGCCATATCCTGTCGCTTCGGGTCTGATCAAGGATCCGCCCCATTCTCTGCCCTTTCCTGTTAATACGCCGGTGAATTCATTTCTGATCTTCTTGTACTGACCGAACATAAAGCCTATCTCTCTTCCGCCGACTCCGATATCGCCTGCAGGAACATCTGTATTTGGTCCGATATGTCTGAAAAGCTCATTCATGAAGGACTGACAGAATTTCATTACTTCATTGTCTGATTTTCCTTTCGGGTCAAAATCGGATCCGCCCTTACCACCGCCCATAGGAAGTGTTGTAAGGCTGTTTTTGAATACCTGCTCAAAGGCCAAGAACTTGAGAATGCCCAAATTAACGGAAGGATGGAATCTTAATCCGCCTTTGTATGGTCCGATCGCGCTGTTCATCTCAATTCTGAAGCCTCTATTAACCTGAACATCTCCCTTGTCATCGAGCCAGGGAACTCTGAATATGATCAGTCTTTCCGGCTCAACGATCCTTTCAAGGATCTTTGCTTTCGCATATTTGGGATTCGCTTCAATAAAAGGCATTAATGTTTCAACAACCTCTTCCACGGCTTGATGGAATTCCGGCTGGGCCGGATTTTTGGCTTTTACCGCTTCCATAAACTCTTGAACTTTGTTCGACATGAGTCCTCCTGCGAGATTACATAATCTCTAATAAATTGTTATTAGCATTATACAATTCTAAAGTTAAAAGTCAATATAAAAATACACCGATTTTGAAAATACACTAAGCATTATATTATCTTGTCCGCGGGGTTGATTATTTCGCTATTAATGATTTGGAGCAATCCTGATAATTGTATTGACATTCATAGTTCACTTTTACACGATTTTGATGGTTTTTCAGCCAATTTCTGCTATATCAGCCTGGAAAAGGGTGATTTTGTCACCTCTAATTATCTAAAGAAAACGGAATCTTCCCCTGATCTCAGGGCGAAAAGAATATCTCAATAAATTGTTTAGGGGAGGCGCTAGTGTTGCACTAACCTCCCCGTCTTTTTATTTGATCAATGCGAATTTGATAGTTACTTCCTTCCCCTCAATATCCTCGATAATCGCTAAATATACCCCGGAGCTTAATTTAACCGGATCAAGGGGATATATACTTGAAGATCCGGACAGGGTTTTATTAAAAACCATTTCACCGGAAATATTATATATGGATATTCTCTGTATGGCAAGCGGTATCTCCAGGATTACAGGATCATTTGCTACAGCATTTACTGTGGAATACGGGTTTGGAAATACTCGCGGCTTCTCCAGGGTATAGGGCTTAATCTTGCTTGCGGCAACCGCATACAGGCCTGATACTTCGATCCTGCCCGTGATATTGCCGCCAAGAGCATCTTTGCTTAGCGTAGAGGGTATGATCTGCCATTGCATCATATTCTCGTCGTAATGCAGCAGGACGAGATCTTTCGTATCGACATCCCTTATTTCTGAATTCATATAGTGAATACTGATGCTGCCGGAAATGTAAATATTCGTGCTGCCCCCGATCTTGATCGTACGGGCTTCCCCGATATATTTGAAGTTATTCTGAATGAAGGGGATATGCAGAGGGGTCTCTATGCTCAACGGCAGTACGGGTGAATCATCCGTGAGCTCTACATATGAGAGACTATGGTCTTGAACCCTGAATGCGCCGCTTTTGGCGAATCCGGTCTCAACAGGAATATTAATAACAGATAAATTGTATTCTCCCGCATCGGAACGAACCGTATAAATGAACTGATCACCACCGGCGGGAGCCCATTTCACAAAGGCCTCCGTGGAAGGCGTGTTCTCCAATACCTTTTCAATAAGGTCATTGCCCAGCGTGGATTCATAGAATGCGTCAAACTGAACCGTTGAAAGCGCGGCATGAGGATCACTCCAAAAGGAAATATTATTGAAAAGTCCGAGGGTATCGTCTGAGTAAGAGACCTGTGAGCCGTCAACGGAAATAGACGGGGACCATGTAGGATTGCCATTGCCGGTTATCTGCACCAGGTCCGCATCTCCCCATCCCGATACTATGGTTTGAGAAGATATTTTATCCTGGACATTTTTCAAAATATAGATCTCGCTCGCGACAGCGCCTGTACCCGCAAAACGCCGCACAAATGTGATCGTCGAATTATCCGGCGACCACTTCGGCTGTAACAATTTATCTGATGTCTCATAGGTTGCTGTGTATCCCGCGGTAAGCTCTGTCAACCTCTGAAGTGAAGAGTCGTTCTCTGTTATCAGCGCGGGGTCGAAAATCCAGAGGTCGCCGGAGATTGAAACAACCACCTGTTCTATGCCGTTACTTTGATTCACATTGGAGGTCCAATGCGGATCTGTCCATCTTCCCCAGCCGGTGAGGGAGGTAGGCTCAAAATGGATCGAGGAGACACTCCCGTCCGATGGGATCTTCCTCAGCTGAGTATAACCGCCCGCATCCGCGGTAAATACTATCGCCGTATCATCCCATGAGAAAGTCATCTGGCCGCCATGGAAAACATTATCTGAATCTGAAGTTATCTGAAGCGCAGACGAACCATCTCTGTTCTGCGTCCATATATTTGACCTCCCGGTTACGCGGTCATAAATAATATACGCAATCTTTGTACCGTCATTTGACCACTCCGGAAATAGGATGGGATTCGTTCCCGTACTTAAGGATGAGGGCGCGATAAAACGCCGGGTGTTGTAATACGGGGATGTAGAGTGTCCATTCGTATCAAGGACATTTCCAATTATCTCAAGAGTATAGTCAATTTCCGGAGTCATTGCTCCGGTAGTGAATATCCCCTGCTTCTGATCTGAAGAAATTTCGATAGCGGAAATGGTCACCGTGGTGGCGGGAGAAGATGTGACATAAAGGGAGTAGTTTGAGATATTTGTCCCGCTTGCCACCTGAGCCGCATGAGAAAAATCAACTATCACCCTATTAGGCGATGTAGCGTGTGCGGAATCCATTCCGAATGGAAATACCGTATCATTGTAAAGTTCTACGAATTCATAACTGTAGTCAGCGGCATCTGAAAATTCATTTATGACCAGACCGGCATCAGATAAGGTTCCTACGCCTGCCCCGGGATCAGCTACGGAATATGTACCTGTTGTCCAAGAGGCGGCCGAGACCGGATCATCGCCGGGATTGTTCCTTTGCACGGTCAAGCCGCTTTTCAGCGATTGACCGGCAGGACCGTCAATGCTCACATTATTCATATCAAGAAGCTGGAAGTACTCTCCGCCGTTAATAAGAGGGATTCGGTTGCCGGAATTGATATATATGCAATCTGCCGGAAGAGTAATTGACCAATGGGTTTCAAAAGCGGCCCTGTCGGCATTTCTGCCCACCACAAGATACTTATCTACCGGAAGCTTCGCATCAATGGTAAAGGTATATGTTTGAGACGATTCGTATTGAACAAGTTTCCAATTCTTAATATCCAGGCCATCTACCAAGGATGCGCTCGGGATTGCAGCCATCTCATTGGAATACGGACTTTCGGATGGATATTTATAAGTGTCATAATTCTGTATGACATAATAATACGCGGTGCCATTAGAAACACCATAATGCGTATAATTACGATCTGTGATCTCCGCGATCAAAGTGTAAGGGCCGCTGGAGCTCAAAGAGTAGAATACGCGGTAATAGTCTGATCCCGCAACTCCGCTCCAATCCAGAGAAACGAGCTCATCGCCGGCTATAGCATTGAGAAGTGAAGGTGCGGAAGCGGGATATGTCGGGATACCCGAGGCCTCATCCGTATTTGAACTTTGAAGAGCCGCGCAATGATACGCCTGAACCGAATAATAATAAGTACTTCCGTTCTCCAGTCCGGTATCATTATAAGAAGTCATAAGTATACCCGTATCGATCATATTAGAAGAAGACGGGGTAAAAGACTGAGCAGTAGACCTGAAGATGGCATACCTTATGCTGCTGCTGTTTTCCGTATCCGCGGCAGTATCCCAGGATATCGAAAGCGCTCCGTTTGATTGAAGGTCTGTGACGGTAATGCCCGAATCGCCGGAGGGAGTCCAATCGGGAGGGGTAATATCGTCGGTATCGCAAGAGTCCCCGGCGCTGGGACATCCACAGGAATGCATTTGAGGAGTGCAGTCATTTGTTCCCGGGCTTATACTCCATTCAGAAGCCGTCCAAGTAAGATTGCCTTCACAGACGGTGGATTCCCTTGTAGCGACATCATCCGTATATTCCCATGGCTCTCCTGTACCGTCAACTCCGATCACGCCGTAAATATCTATGGGAGTAACTCCGCTTACGAGTTCGTAAACATCGTCACCATTGCCTGATATCGCGCCGTTGGCCCAATCCGCGGTAAGGCCGAATACGGCATTGAATTCCGTTAGTGAAAGGGTCACAACCTTCGCCTCTCCGGAGGCGATCGTACCTGAAAAACTGAATGCGGTCGGGGTTGTGCCTCCATTCGCATATCTATTGATCTTATAGCCGGCCAGAGATATCTCTGCCGCGGTAGGATTGTAGATCTCAACATATCTTGCTTCATAATTCGACTGATGGTCACATACCTCAGAGATGATAAGGTCAGTACCGTAGGCTCCTCCTGAAGCGGATGGAGCAGCGGAAGCCTCTTCAGAGCCCATAGTGGAAAGCGGCACACAATTAACTACTGCCACACGGTAATAATAGGTTACACCATTGGTCAAACCCATATCGATATAAGCAGAATCTGCGAGTCCCGAGATCACCAGATTTCCAGCATCAGGTGTAAAGCTTGAGGTGGTCGATCTGTAAACGGAGTATGTAATGGGATTATCGGGGTCGGAGGCATTTGACCAGTCCAGCTCTATTTGCTCGTTCAATGACAGAGCGATGAGGCCGGATGTCCCGGGAGGAGTCCAATCGGGAGAAGTAATATCACCAAGATCGCATAGTCCACAATCCCCTCCCCAGATATCACAGACATATTGAGGATTATCAATGAAAGGATTACGATTTGATTGAATTGAATATACGGCATCGTTTCTGTCAAGCTCCTTCTGGCTCACGAGATCATTCGCATGCCATTCTATCAGCATATTTACCGCCCAGGTCTCAAGGGCCGGATAAGCGGTGCCGTCAAGAACAGCATCTCCGTTAACATCGTTTGGCTCCCAGCCCGCCACAAGGTTTTCGTACCTTGTTACCATATAAAATACTGCCCGCGCAAAGTCACCTTTGTAATCGTCTCTGGGCTCAAAAATGACACCGGTATATCCGGGATATGTGCAATTCCCCCTTTTGCTTCCGTTAAGCGATGTCCACGACGGAGATATTGTCTCGCCGTAGGCATAATTCGCCCTCATACCGTTCACATATCCATCTGTAGGATACAATTGAAAAAGGTCGCTGGCCATCGGAGAAGCGCCCGCGAACCAACTGGAGGGAAATGAGTGTTCTCTATTATAACAATCGCCTTCTGCGCCATATGTCCCGCATTGATGGGTTACAAATGTGTATTCATATGGAGGACTGCCGGGGATATCAGAATACATATCCCAGACCTTGCCATTGGCTTTTTTATCCGTGGCTTGAAAATGTGTCCACAGTGAATCATAGCTTACCACAGTGTGTCCATTGATAATACCGTATAAGGCGGTTTTCAAATCGGATCCGGAAAGGCCGGCCGCGGAATCATAATAACCCGGGGGCGGTGCGGCGATAGCAAAAACTGAAAATATGACAAATAGAATAAAAATGGTGCATTTTCTTAACATCGGTTACCTCTCACACCGTACTTCCGTACGGTTAGACTAATGTGCAACATTTATACCATCGAAGCAACAGCGTGTAACTATCTATATATTCGTAGATTTCCCGTTCACGGAGGAATACATTATTATATGTTTTTGGAAAAGTTTCAATTTATATGAAATTCAGCTAGTGCGCTGCTTATAAAGATGGTAACAATGACAGTTCGCAGGGCACAAGCGCATAAGTGACAAGTGCACAAGTGACAAGAACACAAGGCACAAGATATAGTGAATAGTGAAAAGTAAATAATGAATAGTGCAGAGGGAAGATACCCGGATCTCCTTTCTTCTCTCCACTTTACACTTCACACTTCAGACTTCACACATCGTATTTATAATCAGAACACTAGGCTAATAGGGAAAGAGACTGCGGCACCGCGCATATGCAAGCACGGAGCCACAGTTCTATGATGATACTATTTTTTCTTTGCGATCAGGGCGTAGACCACGGTCAGATAGGCAATGGTCCTGATAATGATCAGCGGGATATCCCACGGGCCGGACAATTCGAAAACTTTAGCGATGTGAGAAAGGCCGAACAAACCGAATGCAATGCCGATAAGCAGCGGCAGCTGCGCTTTCTCTTTTCCATACTTCATGAATCCCATGACCACGATGATAATGCAGAGAACAATGTTCACAATGTTAATTGGACCAAATGTCATATATTCCTCCCTATTTAACTACAACTATTTTAAAAACTATTCCTGATCAGATCCCTGTGCCTTCTCTCTTCTCATCTATCATTTTATTGAGCTCAATTATCTTCTTGAACTCTTCAGAGTCGAGTTTAGCTTCTGATTCAGCGATACCTTTTTTCATTTTCTCAATTTCCAGAAGGATCTCTTCTTTCTTTTCCTTTGAGAGGGTTTCGTCCGTTTCGAGCGCTTCAAGCTTTTCCAGCCCTGCCTGCATGGAGGGAAGAGCATCCCGTAGCATACCGACACCAGCCATCTCCATCTTTGTCTGTAGAATTGAGATCGCGACACCGGCGTATTCCTCAAAGCCGATAATACCGGACTTATTGACATAATTATCCAATTTCTTTCCGGTCTGCTGGGTAAAAAGCACGATGGCCAAGGTAGGGTTCTCAAAACCAACATCCTTATATTCGCTTTCGGCTTTCTCTAAAAATTTGTAATACTTATCCAAATTTTCTTCAGTAAGCTCTACCGCCTTCAGCTTTTCATAAACATCAGCGTTCTTGGCAAGGTCTTGAACAGCGTCAATACTTTTCTTCGCTTCCTTCATTTCCTTGGAAAATTCACTGACCTTTCCACAACCCGACAATGCAATTACGAGAACCAAAGCAACACAAATGATAAATGATCTTCTTAATCTCATCATTCCTCCAATAGTTATTTAAAAAGCCAATCAAGGGCTTCTTTTTTATTTGTAAATACTTCCCAGAGTTCTTGCCGGCCTGTGGGGGCTGCCGCCGCATCGTTAAAATGCGTGAGTGCCATATCTGTGATCACGAAACCGATCCTGATCCCATAAGAACCGAATCTTTCGATCAGGTGAGTGCCTATCTTCTGATAAGCAGTGGTTAGATCAAGCGTCTTAGGAACATATAAGACCACGCTGCAGACCTTCCACTTGAGACATTTGCCGATCAAAAGGCTCATATCCCCGAGATCATCGAGGAACACTCCCTTCGGCGATGCCTCAACATACGCCTTTCCTTTATGTTTTTTCCTTTTAAACTTCACGCTTATATTATAAGGAAGTTTCATTTTTTTACAAATATTTAATCCTTTTTGTAACCTTTTGCCTCTTGCCTGCGTCTAAAAGGGTGAACGACGGAGGTTCACAATGAACGATATGCTTTTCGGAATGTTTGTGCTGTTTTATATGCTGATCATCCCTTTTATAGGGGTGACCGTGTTGACTAAAGCTCCCCTTATAAAAGCGGAGTTTGCAAAAATCAAAAAAGACATTACAATATACAGGAGGTAATGATGGTTGAAATTTTAGTACCGATGACATTGTTCGCGATTCCCGTTTTGATCGTTTGGATCATTTATATTTACGAGTCTAAACAGGGACAAAGATTGCATGAAGAAAGAATGCTCGCGATAGAAAAGGGAATGGAGCCGCCCGAATGGCCTGAGAAAAAGGAAAAGAAAGTGAAACTACCCGCATACATCGGATTTAGAAATGCAGGATTGATCATAACTCTCTGTGGAATTGGCGCCTTTATCGGAACATTTGCAAATGCTGGTATTGAAGAAGCACTCGGGACTTCGATATTTGTACTTCTTGGAGTCGCATTTTTAGCAATATCCTACTTTCTGAAGAAAGAAAAAGACAACAGCAAAGAGATCTAAAACGATTTGATCACAGAGATCCTGGAAAGCTCATTAATAGAATCATTGAAAGCCGGGGATGAGGCGGGTTTTGAAGAGGTGTACGAATCCTACAAACACCGGATCTTCAAGATGGCATACCGCTTCTCCCCGGATCCGTTCTTTGCCGATGATGTCCTACAGGAAACCATGTACCGGATATACAGGGGAGTTGGCAAACTCAAGGGGTTCTCAACGATATCCACCTGGATATACCGCATAGCCTATAATGCATGTCTGGACCTTTTAAGAAAGAACAAATCCTCACGATATGTCAGCATAGAGGATGCGAGGATGATCTCCGATGAAGGAAAAGACCATATCGAATCGGCCCGGCTGCATCGGGTATTGGATAGTTTAAAAAAGAAGGAAAGAGACATCCTGATCTTTTTCTACATAGATGATCTCTCGATAAAAGAATTGGCGGAAATACTGAAGATCAGTGAAAGCAATGCGAAAGTCCTTTTATACAGGGCAAGAAAGAAAGCCGCGGAGGCAGCAGATGAAATGTATTGAATTTAAAGACTATATTTTGATAAACAAATGGGAAGACCTCTCGGATAAAGGAAGATCTGAGCTCAAAGAACATGCTTCCCAATGTCCGGAATGCGAGAAGCTTTTGAAGCAGATCACCGGGCTGGATAAATTGATGGATGACAAGATCGTGCCATATCAAAAGCCCTTTAACCCGAAGATACTGAGGGAGAAGGAACTTTTCGCAAGGCACAATAGGATCGCGAAGAGAAATTCCCTGATCTGGCTTTCACTTACAGAAACCACTGTTGTATTAGCTTTTTTTACTTTTGGCTCTAAGATGTTGACCCTGCTCAATTCCTCAACGAGCGGATTTCAGGGACTTATCTCCCTCGTGAAGGGGATGTCAACTGTGTCATTGATAGCAATAGCGCTCGTTATCGTTAGCGGAATACTGATCGTACCTCTTCAGGTCATGAAGAAGTATAAATAACGCTTATTTGATCCCGGACGGGGTCACCTTTCTACCCCTTCTTAATTCATCGTCAGAATAAAAGACATCTCTCCAATACACACCTCCTCTAACCTTTCCTAAAATACCGCCTCTGATATTTGCAATTACCATGAGCACAGCAGCTATCGGATAAAAGATAAAAGAATACAAGGGCCGTCGGTTCCAGAGGTCACATACAAAACATGTGAGAACCGCGGTCAGCAATGCTATTATTCCGATCTTCATATTAAAGATCATTAATAAGAATGGAGAAAGCTCAAGAAAGAAAAGAAATAGCCCCGCAAAAAATGGGATGTACCAGGTCAAATTACCAAGCGTTGTGTATATCGCCCTTTCCGATGCCCTCATCATCTCACCGATACTGTGGTAGAAGCTCAGATGTACTAGTTTGCCGCCTTGCAGTATACTCGGCTTTGCGCCATATTTTTTTAGGAGACGCCCCAAGCCCACATCATCTGCAATATCCATTTTCAAATACTCAAACCCGGGAGTACGGTCAAAAGCGCTCCTCTTTACCAGATTGAAGGCACCGACTCCAAGAGCAATCTTTTTGTTGCCGCCCTCTATGAGAAAGACCCGGCCGGCGGTCAGAAGATGCCGGAGAAAAGTAGAAATAGTAGAGACCATAAGAGGATCCTTCCCGTCAAAACGCGGGATTAATGCAAGATGATCAAAACTGCCGGACAAACAATGTGAAATGGAGCACTTCAATGTCCCGTTATGCGCCTCAACATCCGAGTCGGAAAAGAGCAGCCATTCACCCTCAGCGGCCTTCTGTCCCACATTCATTGCATTCAATTTACCGAGCCAGCCCTCAGGAAGCTCCTTTATATGTATTACTTTCACTCTCTTATCTTCTTCCGCCAAGCAGTCAGCGATCTCGGGAGTTCGATCGGTGGAACGGTCCTCCACAATGATATATTCCACATTGGGATAATCCTCTTCCAAGCGGGTACGAATAGCTTTTTCAAGAGTTCCTTCCTCATTGGATGCCGGAAGTATGACCGATACCAGAGGCCAATTCTCACGCGGAATGACCGGTACATTTTCAAGAGATCTTACCCTTAATATATTGAGAACAATTATGATCAGCTGCGGAACCCAATATAAAAAGGATATTAGGGCAATAATTATTAAAATAATTCTTGTTAACATCTCATATCCTTTATATACTTAATCTATGCTCTATTAATTACTTTGCCTGAGCGGCCTCAATCATCATCCATATCCGGGCCTTCATCGACATCGGACATATTGGTCGTATCTCTGTATTTTTTCTCTCCGGGCTTTGATTTTCTCAAATATATCCCAAGGAAGAACAATAATGCCCCGACACCGAATTTCCAGGTGAATTCCGGCTGAACAAGCTCTTCAGTTTTGATGTAATGCATGATCGTGTCCCAGAACTCCAGTACAAAAAATACCAGACCGCTAAGGACCATCGCAATGCGGATCTTCAATAACATCTATTTCTTCTCCAATATTCTGATCTCTCTTTCCGCAAATAGCTGTGGGCTGGTCTGTTTTGCGTGAAATATAAACACTTTTATCCGATAATCTCCGGCTTTGACCGGAGTGAGCACAGCTTGCCGGTCCTTATTGAATTTTATTACTTCATCACCTATCAGCGTATTTTCTTCATATTCGAAGCTAAGGCCTTCTTCAGGTTCAGATGACCAGATCGCCTTATAAACACTTCCTTCCAAAGCTTCCGGCACAACAAGCGTGAGTGTAAATGTGTCGCCCGTATGCATGGTGTCCGAATCTACATTTATGATACCTCTGTGCCGAATGTCCGTACGGTCACAGCTACCGGCTGATAAAACGAGCGCGACAACGACAAAAGCCAATACTTTCATTTGATCTATTTTCATTCTTTCTCCTTTGAATACTCTTTCAATGATTCCAAAATAAGCTCTTTGAATACAGGCAAAGCGGCTTTGAGCTTGATGCCTTCCAATTTCCCCATTTCAGCCATTGCATTCTCGAGGTCTTTGACCGGAATATATTTCATCATGACTTTTTTGAACTTTACTACATCGGTAGTATTATGATCCACTCTTGAAAAGAGAATGTCCACCGCGGCTCCGATATTGGGGTCATTGTCGCGAAATTCTTCTATATAGTAAACAATATCGTCATAATCGATCTGTTCCACAACATTGTCGATGTCCCCCGTATTGATGCCGTGCCTGCCCATGGCCTCCGCCATATCGTATATGCCCTCTTTTATGTTAATTGCAGGAGCCAGGAATTTAATGTCTTTGCCGGCGTTCTTTATTATTGCCTTTGCGATCAATCGCGGGCCTAGGGTGAAGTGAAAGCCAAGTATCACAGCGCAAAGAACGACAATAAATACCAGAAAGCGAAGGAAGTGATGTTTCTTCTTTTTCTTTGTTCTCACTTTTTTGGTCTTCTTCGCTTTCTTAATTTTGGCATCCTTATCTGCTTTCTTTGGAGAGAGGACCTCCCCCGTGAGATCTTTATATACACCGGAAAGGATCTCCGATAAGGATTCCGCGGAAAGAATGGTATCGCCGATCAGAGTGAAAGCAAGATCACTGGAAAGGGAAAATAGAAGCACTTTTGGCGGGTTTCCGTGAAGAAACGCCTGGGCGATACTCTCATTTTCACTATAGTAGAAAAGCGTTTCCCTGATATTGACATGCTCTATTTCAAGATCTTTTCTCGTAAGCGTCAGATACCTCTTGAAGTTCAATACTCCTGCTATTCTCTTAAAGAGGTCAGTCAGAAGGATCTGCCCATCACTTCCTTCCTCAATGAGGCCCTTTGTATAGATACCCGAGAGAATGTCAGAAGGCGGGTATTCATCTTCTATTGAAAAGATCTCCTTGAGCCTTGTGAGTGTATCATCCGGACTGGAAAAAAATGATTCGATATCCCCGGTCTGAAACTCTGTTTTTCCTTCGCCGGCAGATTCCACAAGCCTTGTGAACAAAATATACTCCCAGGGAGAGAATGCCAACTCAAAATATGGAGAGTCCGTTTCAGGAAAGAGGCCGGCATAGGCGCCATGGATCATCTTTTCATCAAAGGGAAAATAAAAGCCGATTGAATCTCCTTCGGGAATTATCTGAAAAAGCGTCTGCCCGGTGCCGGCAAAATGTGTAAATATACTGGTACCTTTTTCGTGCTTTGTGACTGTAATAAAAGTTTCAGCGGCTGAAAGGAGCCCTAAAATCGCGTCTGTACCTACCGAAGTGATTACTTTATCATCCACGATCTCCAGTATCCCGCCATCAAGAAGGGCTTTCCTGATATCATTCCCTTCACCTTCGTATTCCCTTCCCAGTCCAAGATTTCCGAACGCGGAAGAAAGCTTTACTCCATACTTGGAGATCAGATAGTTCAATTCATTTTTTGAAAATATTAAAGTTATCATCATCCAAATCCATTTGTCCAGAGGTTTTTAAGAATGGAACCGCAATCCTGCATGAACATCTTTGCTCCACCCGCAAGGGAACCTCCCTTTCCTACATACTCTCCCATAAGAGAAGCGGCTTCATCTGTAAATCCGCTGACCATTTTCCCTCCATATTGAGTTGCTTTATCAGCTATGGCCTGCTGACCCTTCTCACTGGAGATATTTTTAACGAACCCCTGCAGATATTCGGAGGTTGTCTTCACTAGGCCCTTGCTCTTGGCACTCTCGTAAAGTTCTCCGGATAGCTTGGCCATATCAGCAACAGCCCTGATAGGCCCGCTGCCTTTGGAAGCCGCATCCGCGAATGCTTTGATGTTTTCACCGGCAATATCCGCACCCACCTGATTACGGTATTTATATATCCGGGCAATGTCAGTGCCCCATTCCTTTACACACTTGAAAAGGCCATCCTTCTCTATCTTTCCATACATCTCACCTGCAGCATGAGCGGCATTAGCAAATCCTTTTACGATGATCCCCCGTTTCCCTTGAAGGGCCTTTTCAGCAAGAAGATCCACATCTTCCGACATTGTATCAATAATATTTTCAGCAGCATCAGCAAGTGAGCCCCCGTTTCTTAAAGTATTAATACCTTTCATAGCGCCACCGAAATAGAGATCGAAGCCGCACTGTACAGTATCTTTTGTGAGATTGGAAGGAAGAACAGCATCATATCCATCGGGAAGAACTGCACCAAGGGCAGCATCCGCTAATCCCACAACAGGCCCCAGGAAGTTCATGACAGCATTGGCGGCAACATTCTGAATTGTTGACAGGCCGTGGGCTTCATTGAAGCTGTATCCTTCTTTCATACGTTTCTGAGCATCGGATAAAATATTGACTGCAGTCATAACATCTTTTGCGACTGCTTTTTTTATTTTTCCTTCACTCACAGACGGGTTATCGGGATATGCCGCATCAGTCAAAGTCCCTGCTGTAAAATTGGATAATCCATCGATCATGAATGGTTTTCCCCCTGGGGGAGACTTCTGTTTCACCGGCTTTTTCTTTTTCGTTTTCACTTTCGAAGCAGCATTTGGCCCTTTTTTCTTGATCAAGAGGTTAATAAACTCCGGCAGGGCTCCAAAGATGGCAAGTCCGGCAGCGGCACCTGCCGCGGGCAAAAGCGGTAATTTTTCTTTCTTCTCCGAGCTGCTGTCACTTTGTGAAGTCTCCCCTTGAGCTGCAGCTTTACCGGAAGGGCCCTCATCGAAAGCTGAACGGACTTTTTTCTTTATCCCAAGGAAAGAACCGGGAGGGGGGCCTTCTTTCCACTCATATGTGAATAGAATGATATTTTTGTAAGCGTCCACATGTATCCTTTTGAATTGCCCCTGAGAACCCTCACCAAATGATACCGGCGAACGGATTTCCCATTTCTTACTAACCCATGTACCTTCACTGACCGTCACGACGCTCCCGCGAATCCCGCCATCATTCTCCACGGCGGAGACCGAAAGCGTGTAAACGGTAACTGCAAAATTATTTGCCGCTTCGTTAACTGTAAAGCTTCCTGTCATTCCAAATTCATCTTCCGGCTTTATTATGGAAGGCGGCTTTAGCCACGAAGACGAACTTGAGTGAGTTATTGTTTCATCCCCATCCTTAAACCGATGTACGATCGAGGCGCTGGTAAGAGAAACAGAGACCGTCAGGGATTTGTCGCTCTTATAATCAGATGTCGGTACTATCCGTGAATCCACAAGCTTCCAATATCCAGAAGCTGAAAGGGGGATCATAGCCAGGAGGGAAATAAATATCAAGACCCTTTTCATATCTTCTCCTCGTGTGGGGGCATACGAGTGATCAATATTGATATAGGTGGTATAAAGACAACTATGAGTATCTTGCTGACGGATATTGGCGCGATAGTCCTGAATATCGATGACAGCGCAATTGGGATCAGAATCCCCAGAATAATGATGATCAATTTAGGAATAACGCTCTTCCATTTCATCCTTGTCAGCATGAAGGCATCGATCTTATTGCCGAATATCAGTACCAGAACAGGAAAAAGAAATGCCCACCCGGCAAAAAATGGAGACCTAGTAAAATAATATGTTAGACCTGCCGAGAGAAACGCGCCAAGAATTCTGAAAACCCAAACTGTAAGCTTCTTCATTACACTCCCCTTTTGAAATATCGCGGCTCAATGTATTCTATCAAATTTGCGAAATATATCAAAGACAACTCACAGGAAATATGCCGAAGATCAACCTACTTTAATTGACTTCATCTTTTCTTTGAGTTTTCCAAGAAGCTTACGGGAAGGAGAGTCGTCCAGCTTTTCAAGAACCTTGATATAAAAGGAGTAAACTGACAGTAGCTGACTTTGCGCAGTAGCATTTTCATAAAATCCAATTACCTTCCCCATAGATTCAGCTGCTTTGCAATAATCGCAACAATAATAATAATACATTGCTTCTCTATGGTTCTGGCTGGCCAAAAGATGCTTGTTATCAAGTTCTTCAGCGAGCTTCCGGCTGATCTTGAGGTTTTTCCATGCTTTCTTCAATTGATTTTCGTCTGAATAGTTCGGATTTAGAAGTATCGCTTCCGCATAGCTCTGATGTGCTTCTATCTTACTGATCGTATCAGATCCTTTTTGCAATTTCCTTATGGATTCTCGGAAATGAGAATATGATTCTTCATACATATCCAGTGAACATTCACATTCCGCCAATTTATAGATACAGTAACCCAGAAATTCCTCATCCTTTGTCTCCACACAAAGCCGGACGGCTTCTTCATACAATGACAGTGCTTCCTTGTGTCTACGCAACGCCAATAACGCGATACCCGTATTATTTAAAGCCCGAATGATAGCTCGTTTATCCTTCAGCTCCTTTGCCATTTGTAAATGCTCTTTGAAATACCTCAATGCTTTTTTCCTCTCATCAAGAGAATTATAAAGAGCACCGATATTATTTGTTGTGCTGCTGACCTGCCTCTTATTCCCGACCTGACGGGCTAATTTCAATGATGAATCAAAGAATTTTATCGCAGTTCTGAAGTTACCTTCGTGATAGCGAACAACACCGATATTGCTCAATATCATCGCTTCCAGCCGTTTGTAACCGATTTTTCGTGCCATCTTTAATCCTATTTCAAGCATTTCAAAGGCCTCGTCGAGCTGGCCGAGGGATTCGTAGAACGAACCGAGATTAGCATATGCTGAAGCAAGTCCAATCAATGAGTCAACCTCTTTGGTGATCTCAAGGTCCTTCTTATAATACTCCAGCGCTTTATCATTTTGCTTCATATAGGAATATATATTGCCCAAATTGCCAAGAGCCACGCTCATTCCATGAACATCGCCGGCTTTTATGGTAAATTCATAGAATTTTTTATAATACACTGAGGCCTTCTTGAACTCACTCCAATGCATATATACATTCCCGAGATAATTAAAAGTAATTGATTCAAGGGCCGGATCCTGCAATTTCTCAGCAAGTTTGCCCGCAGCTTTGAATTGTTGAATTGAGTGATCATACTTACCTAATTCCAGATTACTCTGGCCCAATTGTATAAGAGCATGCGCTTTGATGCCCAAAGCTTCATTTTCTGTTTCTGGATCGGCTGCCGCTACAACCTTTTCCACCTCACTTGCTGACTGTTTCACCAATTTCACCGCTTCTTTGATTTTTCCCAAAAGACGGCAGGATTTCCCCATTCTTGTAAGAATATGGGCTTTCTCGAGCCGAATATCGGTCTTTCTTGTGAATTTGAATTTCGACTGCTGCTCGCTGAGTACGCTTAATGCCTTCCTGTGATCACCTGCATTCTGATAATTCTCCGCGATCTTGCGAAATATCTGCAATTGACTCTTCAGCGAAATATCGTAGCGGAGAACCCTTCGATAATACTTCCTGCTCAATACATAATCCGCCTTCAGATTGTAAATATCACCCAAGGACTCAAGAATATCCAATTTAGCATCCGAATCCCGAGAGCCGATAAGCTCGAGAGCCCTTAAATAGTATTTCATTGCGTTTTCATTGTTAAATAGACCCTTTGCAGTATCACCCGAGATCTTGTAATAATGGATGGCGCGTTGCCGAATCAATGCATTATCATAATGGAAAGCAAGGGAAGGAGATTGTGTCAACAAATTATCCTGGCCAATTGCCTCTATTGTTTGAGCGGCAAGAAGATGCAGGCTTCTCAACCGTTTTTTCAATTGCATATTGTAAATACTCTCCTGAATAAGAGCATGCTTGAAGATGTATCTCAACTCATTGAGGGGAGCCCATATCGCTTCTCTTTCAATGGCAGAAACAGCCGAAGGGGATGAGCGGCCCTGAAGCATATGGGACAGAATATTAATGGAAAATTCTCTGCCGAGAACAGAAGCAGCTTTGACAATTTCCTTTAATTCGGAATTCAATCTGTCAACCCTGGCAATAATAATACTGCTGATACTTCCGGGCAGATCGAAAGCGGCAGCTTTCAATCCGCATGAAGTACCGGAATATGTTACAAGATCATTCTCTTCAAGATACATCATCATCTGTTCGGCAAAAAATGGATTACCCTCGCTTTTCTGCCAGATCAATTCAGAAAATTCGCTTTTGGGATTCAAGACAGTTCTGTCTATTATCAATTCGGTGATATCCTCCTCCTCCAGTTGTCCCAGTTCCACAGAGGATTCTGAATAATTCTTTATGCCGAATCTAAATGGACTTCCATCACTTGCCGCTCGACAGCCGCTTAACACTAATATAGGATACTTGTCGATATTATTGAAAAGGTATTTCACTAGATCAATGGTACTCTGATCGGCCCAATGACCGTCATCCAGATCGATCACAAGAGGAGCGGCCAAGCTGAAGATCTTAATGATCACCTTAAGCATGAGCAGAGTATTTTCATATTTTCTTTTAGGGTCCAGTTTCTCAAATAGCGTGCCGGCAGTATTGAGATCCAAGAATGCCCGCAGAGCGGGGATGGAGCGTACGAATTCCGCATGAAGATCTTCGTCGGTTACAGTATTCAGTATCCTTTCTGCTCCCTGATTGAATTTCATCTCTTTTTCTTCTTCGCTTTGATCCGAATTAATGCCGAAAAAAGAGCTGAAAAACTTTTTGAAAGGATTGAAGCTCTCCTTCAAAATGCCATCGCAGCTCATTTCTATCCATTCATAGTCTTTGCTTTCAACATACTCTTTTATGGAAGATATGATCCTGCTTTTTCCTATACCGGCAGGGCCGTCAATATAGAAAATTCCCTGACATGATCCATCTGACAATGAAGCGATCTTTCTCCTGATCTTTGCAAGCTCTTTTTTTCTTCCTATGAGATGACCTTTGAACTCGAATTTACCTTCAAGGCTTTTTCCCTGAAGGATATAGGGTTTGACCGATTGAGTAAAACCTTTGAATTTTTTCTCGCTGCCTGCTATAAAAGAAAAATTATTTCTGTCTTCCGCGATCTGCCCGTCAACATATACCTCGCCCCAGTCCGCAGCCATCATGAATCTGGCAGCGAGATTCACTTTCTTTCCCAAAAAGGTATATTCACATCTCTCGTTTCCGCCAAGGTAGCCGCAAAAAGCTGTCCCTCCTGTAATGCCGACCCTGATCGCAGGAAAATCAGCTCCCAGAAGCATGATGAATTCCAGGGCACGATTCTGCATATCCTCAAGAGATCTTGGCGCACCGAAGCCGACCATAACAATGCAGCCCTTATCTCCATGATCTATCTTATCAAGAAACCCACCGAGTTTATTGCATAAGACTTCAATTGAAAAGAAGAATTTTTCCTCATCAAGTGCTTCGGGGTAATATGAAATGAATACCGATATTACATACCTGAACTCACCGTCCATTTTGAATTGGAGGACCTCATTCTGGATAAACTGCTTTTCGCGGGCAACCCTTCTCTTGACTTCAGGCCTTAAGTCAGGCACAGCTTTTCCGGTGATGCTGCCAGAAGACCTGTTTCTCATCTTATAATAACCAAGCCTTGCCTTTCCCTGGAGTTCATATGCCTGTGAGAAAGCAGAGCCACTAAAAAAATAGGTATTGCGGTCCTCTAAAGAAATTATTTTCCAGGAGACCTCCCCGAAGGCGGCTCCGACCCTGGCAGATAATTCTACGCTTGAACGGCCTATACGGAGTTTCTTTAATGTTCTGAAATACTCAGCAATGCGGATACAGCTACTTTTCACTGAGTCTTCATCCCCCAAGACAGCAGTAAGTGAATCGCCTGCAAAGGCTGAGATAAAACCGCCGTTTTCTTCAATTATCGCGATCACTGCACCGAAGATCATTATTATCTTTTCCGATAATATCTCAGCACCTTCTTTACCGGAAGCCATTAAAAGATCTGTCATGCGTGTAAATCCGCTTATGTCAACAGACAGGGCATAGGCGTCAAATCCACCGAAAAAGTCACCCGCTGAAAATCTATTCAGTATAAAATCCGGGATCAGCTTCCGAGAGATACCTGGTTTTTTCATTTACAGTATACGGAAATCCTTTCCATCTGAAGCCAGTATCTTCTGAGTTACTGTCAGGCCGGCAGAAGCGGATGGCGGGAGCCCGCCGCCTGGAGCGACCCACTGTCCTATCATATGGAAGTTCTTCAGTCCGGGCAATTCTTTTTTCATCTCCTCCATCATAAAACGGGTATTGGGAAGCCATCCTTCCATGCTTCCGTTCCAATTCAGCGTATAGCGGTAATAGGTTGCGGGAGTGGCAATATCCCTCACCTCGATCTTTTCGGATATACCGGGAAACCGATTATCAAGTATCTCTATTACAGCTTCGGCTATCCTCTCTTTCTCCTGCCGGTACTTCTCAGCATTATTTTGCCTGAGATCATACCAGTAATCGAAATCTGCCGGCATAAGAGCATTTGCCGCGGTTTTTCCTTTCGGTGCCATTGTGGGATCAAAGTGAAAGAACCTGAACCCGAGTTCATTCGCGGTTGTTTTCGGATCTACCCTGAGAGGTTCATTCAAATATATCTGCACGGCACCGGGCATGCCGCTGCACGGAGATCCAATACCGAGAGATACTTGTATGATAGCCGGGAAAGGTTCCAGGCCACCGGAATAATAATCCCTGAACTCATCTGTAAGATACTTCTTTGGAAGCATCTCAAAGAGGGTGGAATGCCCATCAGCAGCCGAGATCACAATATCACCCCTTATCTCCTCTCCATTCTCAAGGATAATTCCAACCGCGGTATCATTCTCAACAATGATCTTTTTTACCGTGGAATTAAAACGGATCTTCCCACCCCGCCGCCTGTATTTATCCTCTATGGATCCGATCATTTTCAGGGAGCCTCCGATCGGATATCCGGCATTCTTCCTGTGAAGCCAAGCAAGGGTCATGAGCATGAAGATCATTGACTCTCCCATTCCGAGAATGGATTTAAATGCCTTTCCCAGGAAATCACTTTTGAAATTCGAGGCATATTTGCTTACACTGAGTTTACTCCATTTCCTAAATTCTCCCATAAAGGGAACTATACCCGCCATCAGCTTCATCTTTTCCTTTCCCGACATCAGAGATGCCGGAGGATTGAGTCTCATCTGCCATTTGGAAAGCTTTTTCACTCCATTGATGAACGGTATTATGTATTTCTTGTCTTCCGGTGATACCCTCAACAGCTCTTTTTGAAATCTGTCAGCATCGGAATATACATTGAGATACTCACCATTGTTACCCTCAATTCTTGTGAAGATCTCATGGTCCACTATCTCTATGCCTGGAAAGCATCCCAGCTCCTCCCATAATTTTCTGAATCCCGGATCATCAGGGGATGAGCCCACAAGCCAATGAATACACCCCTCAAAGGTGTATCCTTTTCTCTTCCAAGCCGTAACAAGACCGCCGGCAATTGCATGATGCTCGAATATCTCCGGCTCGTATCCTGATTTTTTCAGGAAATATCCCGCCGATAACCCGGCTATTCCGCCGCCTATGATCAAGACCTTTTTGCTCATTTTATACCTCTCCTTTCTCTGGATTTTCTCTTTATATCTTCAAGTTTCTCTTCAAGGAATCCATAATTGTTGGTTTTGATGGATTTCTCCCATTTTATCAATTCATCTTCAACGCTTTCTGCATTCTCTTCGATCATCATATCCAATTCATGCCCCTGGAGGATTACCAAACCCCGCAGGTCATTGATTTTTTCATAGAATTCACGGGCATACCCCAGATATTCTCTGGCGCGGCTGTAGTCATCAAGTGCTATATAGCAGGAGACAAGATTTCCCTGCATTTTAGCTATCGTAAGGTTAAATCCCTTCTCCTTGGATACCTCAAGCGAATCCTCGTAGCATTTAATGGCAACATTTATCTCGCCTTTGTCGAAATTCACATTTCCAACATGCCCGTAGGCAGTTGCAAGAATACTTGAATAGCTATACTCTTTTGCAATGCCTATTCCTCTTTTCAAGTATTCCAAAGACAGATCGTACTCCTTTTTGTAATAATTTATCAAACCGATATTCACGATCGCAGAAGCCCCATGAAGAGGGTAGTCCAGCTCCATGAATATTTTGTACGCCTTTTCAAGCAATTCTATGCCGATTTCATAATCCCCGATATTTCTATATAAGAGCGCAAGATTATTCTGTTTTTTTGCCTTTGCGAATTTGTCCGAGAGGCGCTCATCATACGCAATCCCCTTGTTAAAACTCTCAATGCCTTCCTGAAAACGGCTCATTTTCATATAACAAGCACCCAGAGTGTTCATTGCCTGAGAGGACAATTCCAGAATTATTCGATCCTCCTTCATTGTATCAATGATCCTCAACGACCTATCGATCTTCACCAATGCCGGCGCTGCGTCTCCCATTCGATACTCCCAGAAAGCGATCTCAAGCAAGGTCCTGGCTTCACCCAATTTGTAACCGGTAGATACAGAGAATTCCAATGCCTTGTTCAATTCCCGCACCGGCTTTTTGAAATCCGATCGGATCCCGGCAATATACGCCTGCTGCACTACAGTATTTACCCTGATATCAGCCGGTACATCATTCTGTTTTAGAATTGCATTGAAGTCTGAATCTGCACGATCATATTTTCCGAGCAGAGAAAGTATCTCTCCCCTGTTGAACAATGCTTGAAGGTAAAGCTGAACTGGATTTTCCAGATTCATCGATTTGTAAGCCATCATTGATTATAACTGAAATATTAAATTCTTCATAATTTGCTCAATTTTAGTCAACAATACAAATATAGGCAAAGGGGTTAAAAAAAGAGAAACCCTCTCTATTCCTTCAAACTTTCGACCACATTAGCGATCAATTCTTCGGCGTATTCCGGTAATTGCTCGATCGGAACCTCCGCGCCCACGGATGTGGCAAAATCTATCTGAGATGTTTCAACATCCACCATTCGCAGATTGATAAAGAATTTCTTACCTAATTTGGAAACATTTCCCACGATCATCTTTTTCACGGCAAGGATCTTTCCGATCTGAACAGCACATTCCGATGATGTACATCCGGACTGCTGCAAATTGACCTCTGTAAGTAATTCATTGATCATGCCGCGCTCAAGCACCTTGAAATATCCACTAGTGATCAACGATTGTCTAATAAAATCCGTTATGATCTCAGCATCTGATGTCTCGATATTTTTGCCTTCGAAATCAAGAACCGCCACCAGGATCTTCTCAAAAGTTGCTTCCGGTTTCTCCAATTTTGTCTTCTGCTTCTTCTTCTTTTTCTTGGCAGGCCGTGGTTTCTTGACTTTGGCAACCGGGAGATGCTTCTCAAAGGGCTTCATTCCATAACCTAATGAGATATAGTGAGATGTATTGATCTCTCCGAAAGAGAATGTATAATCTACATTAACATTCTTGAATTCGAGGCCCATTCCTAATTTTAACGCAGAGTCAAGAGGATTCAGACTGGTTGCGGCGGCCCTGAGGAACAATAGGCCGGCTACCCTGTACTGAAATGCGAGAAAGCCCCGCACATTGTAATGATCCCTGAAGGTAATACCGGAAACCCCGCCGTTTATTGTGAGAGTATTGTTCAGCAATCCGATCCCGCCATTGAAATTTATCGTTCCTAGGGTGGGGTAATTATCATCAAAAGAAGAATCATAGAATCTGGCAAAATCACAAATGGAGAGTCCGGCACTCATATTTCCTTTACTATAAACAAGTCCTACAGATGGGTATAAAAATGAAACCTTAGTGTCATCCCCAGATTCCTCTATCAGGGCATTCTTGAACATCTTCCAATTGAAGCCGAATGAGAGATTACCGAAGAACCGATAAGCAAGGCCTATCTTTATTACATTGCTGTTGGGGACTTCCCGGGACTCATTGATCACAGTACCGATGGCATCCATCTGCACAAAATTCTGATTCTTGTAATCAGTAAACTCAAGAAAGGCGAATAATTCCTTAAATACTTTTCCACCAAAAACAAATGAAGAGATGGGATTCTTATCGAAAACTCCGGAAAAGAAAGAAAAGCGGGTAGCATACCGGCTTGGCAATGATGTGATGAAGGCAGGATTGAGAAACAAATTTGCCAGGGGAGGGCTGTTCACCGCACCGCCGCCCATTGACAAGATAACACCGTCATATGGGATCAGTAATTCTGAATTGCCTTCATTTACCGAATCGGCAAAAACTGCAGAAGAAATGATAAGAACAATGCCGATGATGATATATTTGAGTTTCATCTTATGGCCTCGCTATATATACGACACGGACGATAGGCTCGCCGCCATCCCGCGGCTTGATAATGAGAAAGTACTTCCCGAATGAGATATTATAATGATCGAATTTATCATAAAAAGATACAGTGATATCCTCGCTGAATTGACCGGATTCGTCAATATCCCACTCGTGTACCAGCCAACCGTCAGCAGTACGCAATTCAACCCGAGTTCCCGGCTGAAGATTATCAATAGTCACCTGTCCGGTCGTGGGATTCGGGTAAGGATTGAAACCTCCCTCACCCGTAGAAGCCGAACTAGCATACTCCCAGATCGAATAATCTCCGCAAGCGGAATTAGCAAGTATATATTTTCCGCCAAAAACACAAAACGGCATCTCCCAGGGTTCTGAGATGGAAATATACTCCAAAAGATTTACCGGCTGGGCCGCATTTCCCGGTGTAATCGCGTTCAAAATCCCGTTTGTGTCTCTATAAAATAATTTACCGCCACCTGCACCGAAATGGGCCACGCTGTTTTGTGACTGGACCGTGAGATCATACTGAGGACTCATAGGGTCGTCATAGCTGAATCTGGAAATATTAATGGCAGGACCTTCTTCTAGAACCCAGATCACCGGGAGATCGCCGTCTATCTCGAATTGATTTGCTATCGAGGTGGAATCCGGAGTAAAAGAATTATAGTGAACATTGTAAGAAGTGGCGGACGCCAGGAATAATTTATCAGTTCCATCATCATAACATCCCAGAATGATATTTCTCCCTTTATCGGCAACTACATGATCCGGGCGAGCATTCAGGAATATTCCAGCTTCCGCGGTATCAGGGCCCTGACAACCGATGACTACAACACCTGTATCGCACGGCATGAAAATCCTCCCATTGCAAAGGGCGAGGTCCTCTTTCTCATTTTCCAATACCGCATCGTAGAAATGCCGTGTAAGTTCAATGATGGAGCCGTTATGATCAAGTGTCCATGTGGACATTCCCCAGCCGTTTCTCACTACTATTCTGTCGAAATCCGCATCCGTATCAAATGACACGGTACGATAACTTGTATCACTTTGAGTATGCTTCGTATAGGCAACAAATGTACCGTATCTTTCGGGAGCCGCCATATTTGCCTTTGAATAATACTGAACCGTACCGTATGAATTGACTCCGACATAGTAATTGGGGGTCTCTTTTATCTCCACATCATAATCAAAAAATACATCGTAAAATGTATAATCCGAAACGGCGGGAGGGTAATCCGAGCAATTAAGCAATAAAGGGTCCAAATTATTACGCATAAGAAAGAGTTTATCAGGAGAGGCAAATATGCCAGTATATTCATCTGAGCTAATATCTATATTATTCCATGTTGCTGTATCAAAGATATCAAAATAGTACAATTTGTCGGTTGCGCTGCAAAGAAGAATAACATTATTATCAATGGCAGTGATATGATCGGGGTGTGTTGATGTATGCGAATAGTAATCCTCCGAATTCACAAATGCAGGGGAGAGCTCATCCCCGACGGCTACATCAATACTGTAGACATTCAAATAATTATCGTCCCTGGCTGCCACGAGATACCAGCGGGTTGTATTAGTGTCCCAGATCGTGGCGATATCAATAAAAACCTCTGAGGCCGAGGCGGAAATAGCTTCGGTTATCTGCGGGGAATCATGATATCCATAGTAGCTCCTGACATCGACCAGATATATCATATTGGTGTGATGCTGCATCAAATAGAAAATGCCGTCGATCTGAGGATGGCGGACGATCTTAATATTTGCCGAAGAGATCTCAAAAAGAAGCTGATCGGTTTGCGACTGATACACCATATTTTCATTAAGTACCTTGATGCGCCCGCCGGAGGAGACGACATATGTCCTGATATGTGTTGCAAATGTATCATCTACGGTCTCATATGTGATCTGTCCATAAAGGTGATCGGTATTCTCATTGTACATTGCCGTGGTAACTTGCGTATACATATCCGTTCTATACACTGAGGCAGTTCCACCACCATTTAAATCAGGGTTGTATATATAGATCATATCGTCTGTGAAGAGCTGAGGAGAGATCACCATTTCATCGAAGCCCCATTGCCGAAATGCATTGATCGTCCCCCAATTATCAACATGTATCAGGCCCAGGCCGTATGGCGCGGTGAAGAGAAATTGATTAGTATCCGTCGCTATCCCGGCAATTTGATTTATCTGCGTCAAAGGAAAACGGTTGGAAGAAAAGGAATTAAATCCCGAATAAATATTAATAGCAAAAAGAAAAATACCGAAAAATGCTGTAAGTTTTAACAATTTCATATCAAACCCCTATTCCTTATTATAGGAAACTTAAGCGATTTTACCAAATTTTTCATATTTACTTGAAACTTGCTTTAGAAAATTGTATAGTATGCGTTGTATTATAAAATAATTAGCGTACTGTTTAGAAGGGAGTTTGTATGAAGGATTTCAACATTGTTGTGATCGGTGGTGGACCCGCCGGTGTTATAGGCGCCATAACGGCGAAGAAAGCAAATAAGGATAAATCGGTATGCCTGATCAGAAAAGATGCGATTTCCGTTATCCCCTGCGGGATTCCGTATATCTTCAATTCACTTAATTCCGTTGAAGAGAATATCATGCCCGACGGCGGGCTGGATGCCAACGGGATCGAAAAAATAATCGCTGAGGCAACATCCATTGACAGAAATGAGAAAACCGTCAGCACGGCAACCGGCGAAAAGATACGCTATGAGAAGCTGATCATAGCAGCGGGTTCAGACCCATTTGTACCTCCCATCCCGGGAGCTGACAAAGGTAATGTGTTTACCATACAGAAGAATTTTGAGTATTTAAAAAGCATGCGCCCGGCACTGATAGACTCCAAAGACATTGTTATCATCGGCGGCGGATTTATCGGCGTTGAGTTTGCGGAAGAACTCGCTAAATTGAAAAAGCATAATATTACTATCGTCGAAATGCTACCCAATCTTCTTGGCACGGCCTTTGACAGTGATTTCTGTACACTAGCGGAAGATAAATTAAAAGAAATGGGAGTAAATATCTCCACGGGATCAAAGGTCACTGAAATCCTCGGTGATTCGAAAGTGACCGCGGTCAAGCTGGACAACGGAAAAGAGTTAAGATCGGATGCTGTTATTTTATCCGCCGGCTCGAAGGCAAACACCAAATTAGCGGAAGATGCAGGTCTGGAACTCGGTAGATCAAAAGGAATATGGGTCGATGAGCATCTTCAGACATCGGATCCCGATATCTTTGCTGCTGGAGATTGTGCCGAGAAAAGATGCTTTTTTACAAGAAAACATATTCCGGTAATGCTTGCGTCAACCGCTACCGCAGAAGCAAGAATAGCAGGATCTAATCTGTACAAACTGCAAGTTATCAGAGAGAATAAGGGAACTATCGCAATATTCTCAACATGGGTCAATGGCCTTGCCATGGGATCCGCGTCAATGACCGAAAGCTCTGCCCGCAAGCAGAATTTTGATATTGTTGTAGGTAACTCCAATGCCGTTGATCACCATCCCGGCAAATTACCCGGAACATCTAAGGTTAAAATTAGATTGGTCTTTTCAAAATATTCGGGCATTCTTCTTGGTGGACAGGTCGCGGGAGGAGTCTCGGCAGGAGAAATGATAAATATCATCGGACTTGCTATACAGAAAAGAGTATCTTTTGCAGAACTCGAGACCCTTCAGATGGCAACACAACCCTGGCTAACCGCAGCGCCTACCATTTACCCGATAGTTACCGCCGCGCAAGACGCTTCCTCGAAAATGCGCTAGCAACGGAAATACGGGTAACGTAGAGAAGGAAAGAAGGAAGCACAATAACAATTCTCGAGAGGTAAATAATCGCTTCGTTTTCACCTCGTTCATCGCACCTCGTACTTCGTACTTTCTTTACATTACTGGGTCCACTGGTTCACTGGGCTACTGGGTCCACTGCGAAGCGTGTGCCTTGTGCACTGCGAAGCTCCGCTTCGCGTATTCTGGTACAAACATTGCACCATACCCCTTTGATTAAGGGAGATTGTTATGAAAAACCGTATTTTGCTCGTTTTCTGTGCATTTTTTACACTTGCCCTCACAAGTTTTGCGGATGGATACATTGTTCCCCGGCCAAGGCCGAGGCCGATGCCAAAACCACTTAGACACCTAACTGTTAATTATCATAAGGTCTATGTCACCATTGAAAACCAACTGGTAACAACACGAGTAGAGCAGGAATTCCATAATCCGAATTCGCGGATTTTCGAAGGAGATTATATATTCCCAATCCCAAAGGGCGCTGTTATTACTGATTTCGCAATATGGGAAAATGGAAAGAAATTAAAAGGTGAGATCCTGAAAGCGGACGAAGCGAGAAAAATATACCAGGACATCGTAAGGCAGATGCGGGACCCGGGCTTACTCGAATTTCAGGGAACGGATACATACAGGGTCAGGGTTTTCCCAATCCAACCAAAAGCTAATAAGAAGATCGAGATCGAGTATACTCAAATGCTGAAAAATGAAAACGGTTTGATGAGATACCAGTATCCCTTGAAAATCGAAGCTCTGGGAAGAGAGAAGATCAAAGAAGTTCTCATTCAGTGCAGCATCGACTCAGATGACCCGATCAAAAATATATATTCTTCTACCCATGATATCTCCTTGCCTTCAAGAAGCGAAAAGAGCGCTAAAGTATCCTTTGAGGCAAATAACTTCCTTCCCGACAAGGACTTTGTGCTATATTATTCGGTATCTTCGGATAATGTCGGAATAAACCTCCTCACATATAAAGAGGGGGACGATGATGGGTATTTTATCGCGCTCTTCGCGCCGAAACATCGTATCGATAAAAAGGAAATACAGCCCAAGAATATTATTTTCGTAATCGACAGATCCGGCTCAATGAGTGGAGAGAAGATCGTGCAGGCAAAGGCAGGACTGAAATTCTGCGTTGAGAATCTGAATGAAAATGATCATTATAATATTATCGCCTTCAGCGATTACAGGGAGACGCTTTCCAAATGGCCCATCAAGGCATCAAAGGCCAATCTGAAGAAAGGACTGGACTTCATCAAGAATTTCAATGCCACCGGTGGAACCGATATAAATTCCGCATTGAAGGAAGCGCTGGAGATGTTCGAAGGAAAAAGCAAGAACTACATAATTTTCTTGACCGACGGACTGGCAACGGTCGGAGAACAGAGAGAAGAGAAGATCATACGAAATATCAGCAAAGCAAATGATGTCAATGCAAGGATCTTTGTCTGGGGAGTAGGATATGATGTCAACACTCACCTTCTTGACCGATGCGCAAATGATAATAAAGGAGCGTCAGAATACATCGAACCCAAGGAAAATATCGAGATCAAGATCTCAAATTTCTATTCCAAGATACAGAACCCCTTCCTTTCAGACCTGGAGTTTTCTGTGGGAAAGATCGAGATATATGACATATTTCCAAAAACGCTGCCGGATCTCTTTGCTGGAAGTCAGCTAGTAATAACCGGAAGGTATAAATCTTCGGGTTCGGGAACCATGCAATTAAGCGGAACTGTGAATGACAAACAGATCTTTTTCAAAAAGAAAGCAAAATTCCCCGGTAAGGACCTTGAGAAGGATACAATTCCATATATCTGGGCAGCCCGAAAGATCGGATATCTTACTGAACAGGTAAGATTGAGTCATAATAAAGAGTTGATCGATGAGATCATACGGCTTTCAAAGAAATTCGGCATAGTCACCGAGTACACTTCATTCCTTGCCAGAGCGGATGCGGCGGGTGCTGGCGTTAAAGAGGAAAGAAGAATGTTCGACAGTATGGCGGCACCAGCCATGGAAAAGAAATCCGGTATGCACGCCGTCAAGCAAAGTAAAAAGATCGGAAAGATGAAATCAGCGCAGGTCGCGCAGAAGAATGTATATTACGATGCTGAAGGTGACAAAGTTGAAGTAGATACGCTCACAAATGTCTCCCAGCAGAGCTTTGTGAAAAGCGGCAATGAATGGCAATCCTTGGATATCGAAAAGGATAAGGACCCGGACATCATTATTGAGGCCTTTTCAGAAGCGTACTTCCAGATCGCGCAGGAATACCCCGGCATCATCAAATATCTGAGCTTGGGAAATAATATCACTATTAAGTTCAAGGGTAAGATCCTGAAGATAAGCGAAAAAGAAGGAAAGAAAACTCTTACTAAGAAAGAATTGACAATAATCTGGGATTAATTATCCTGGAATCAGAACACTTAGGGAAGGGGGCGACAATTGCCCCCTCCCCTTACTGCTACTCTAAGAACTTTGAATCTTCGATTGTGCTGGAAGAGATCTTCCACACTCCATCGTCTTTCTTTAGAATAACGGTCGACACCATCCTATTGGTTTTAAAGTCGGGACCGGAAACTTTTGTTGTGGTAACATCAAGACGCACCTTGGCTTCATCTCCCTCAATACCGATAAAAGCTTTTTCATTGATATCATATTTGAAATCATATTCCTTGAACATCGTATCCAGCATTTTGCGTACTGTATCCAGAGACGGGGCGGAAGAATGTATTGTCGCCACATAAGCATCTACATCCTCATCAGCCGTTGCTTTAAGGCTGTCATTAATGGTCTTCATTACAGCATCTTCATCGGAAAGCACTCCTGTACAGGAAAGCGAAATCAAAACAAAAGCGAGCAACATAGCAAAAATCGAAAGTCTTTTCATTGTAAACCTCATTTGACAGGATAACCTATTTTTTAAATTTTGCCAAATAGACCCGAAGAGAAGGTGGTTAAAAGGTTGAATTGCTCAAATATTCAAAGTTCGTCATTCCCGACTCGATCGGGAATCCATCTTTCTCAACTTGTGCCTGGTGCACTTGTTGCTTGTGCTCTGCGAAGCATAACCTTGAACCTTTGAACTTTTGAACAATCCTATTCACCTCGCGCCTCTCATGCTGAACAAAATAGCATCGGCCATTGTTAATGTATTTATGAATCAGATCACTACAATATGTATTCTGTCGAATATAATATGAATTATATGATCCTAAATCCGGATATTTTCATATCGTGCAACCCCTGCAACCATCGTCCCTATTTTAATTTTTCACATAACTATGTTTTTTTATTGTTGCGGAAACCTTTTTATTAAAAAGAAATACTATTAGAAATGAAAAAATCAATAAGTATACTATTAATTTTATATCAATACCTAAATGTAAGGCATTATCAATTCCGGCATAAAATATTACAATAAAGCCCAATATACTTGTTATAATTAATATTATTTTTCCCCAATTTTTTAAAAGAATTAATCCAATACATCCTATAATAGCAATCACAAAATAAATACAAAAGAATATTAATATATCTTTTGGATAAAATATTTTGTCAATAATGGGAATATCTGTAATTTTGAAAAACTGTATAAAAAAATATATTTCACAAAAACAACTTAAAGCTAAATACAAAAGGCCCACAGTTTTAACAAGATTAATTATTTTCAAATTCATAAAATACCTCCTATGTGTAATTCTCCCCGTAAAATGAGACAAAAAACTTGCATTTTAGTTGACTCTTTCAGATTGAATATAACACATTTCACCAATATTTTCAAAATATCTCTCGGTGAATTTTCTCGGAGTAAGATAACTCAGGGATTAATGCATCCTTTCTTTATTATAATAATCTATGTATCTATTTAATTCTCCGCTATATTCATCATATGCTTGAAAATCATTTAACCACATACATTCCTCTTTTATTGTTCTGAAAAACCTTTATATATAGCCGTTTTCCTTTGAGAAAATCTGGGACTATAGATTTTTCACTATTCACTATATTTCGTGCAGTATCCAGACATTGGGCTCGACATATTCGCCGAGATCTTTCTCCATGTCAATGTTTACGGGAACGAGGGCTCCGGGGATCACATATTTTCCTGTTTGAAAGAATTTCATCTTTGTCCACTCTTCCCATTCCGCTATTGTCCCTGATATATACATTGCCTCATGACACGGTTTAACGATGCTGCCTCCAGCTCGGATATGCACACGCAGCCATGGGTCAAAGGGCAGTCCATCATCCCGTTTCCAGTTAATATAGTCGTCAATTGAAGAAATCGGATATGAGGGTTTCAGATTCGGTCTTACAGGAATGATCACCTTATTTAAACCATATGCTGCAGCGGTGGCGAACATCTCTTTTAAAAGAAGGGTGCTGATGCCTTTTCCCCTGAATCGGGTATTTACTGCGATCTGAAGGCCGCATAAAATATTGGGTTTGCGGTCATTTTCATGGTCTTCAATACTCTTTCCGAGAGCCCAGTCCCACGCCTTTTCGGGTAGTTTTGATATCTCCTCATCAAAACTTATCGGGATCGTGTTCGCAACGCCTACGAGCTCATTATCTAAACTCAATGAAACCTGGAAATCATCAAAATATTCAAAGAGTTTCTCCCAGTATTTGTTAGCTACCGAATCGTGGTACATGAATTCAGCCCAGCTGTCTTTTGTCATCTCGTTCTGCATCTCATTATGCCCGTCAATCTTCCGGATCACTTTATATTCCACTTTAACCTCGTAGTTTTCTGATAATATTGAATTCCGGCCTTCCGGCTTGAGAAACAAGCTCAGTTAGAGACATTGTCTTTAAAAGGTTTCTGAAGAGCTTTGCGTACAGCCGATAACTTCCTCTTTCTTCATTGGTGATGATGTTTATCATATCCTTGATCTTCATATCGATTGGATCGTTGATGAACTGTCTGGCCGCAAATAATGCAAATCCCTCGAAAAACCAGATCGGTCCCATGGCATCCTCATCGCCCTTCAGTATTCTGACATGCAGACGGTGCGCCATCTCATGAGTGATGAGTTTTTGAAATGAATCGTCCTCAATGCCGTCGGGATAGTTTTCACTATAAAGTGCCGGTGAAACAGATATAAATATATCTTCTTCAAGTGCTGCGGAATATTCTTTGGGGAGCTGAACACTCTGCCCGACATTGCAGAGCTCTTTCAGGCGAAAATCATAGTCGGATTTCTTATCGTAGATCTCCGCACTTTTGGCAAATGGTTTATCCATAAGCCCTTCCCATCCGAATTTACAGGCAAATGCCTTGAGTTCCTTTTGTGCTTTGATGATCCAAGAGCTCAATAATTCCCGCTCGGCTTCTAATTCCGGTGAAAGTATCAGCGGGATCTCAAAAACACCGCTTTCCAAAGGGTTGATATTATTATCCATGGAGAATTATACACTAAAGAATGAGGATTTTACAAACTTCGGTCTTTGTAAGGTGAGTAGGATGAATAGTAAGTGCACCGCGAAGCTTGTCCCATATTTCGATTGGGGTACGGCGTAAAATGATTGTAACAGAAAAATTATTGTTTTAGACGAAACAATGTCTTTCCGGTTACAGGTGTGGATATTGGTTTCGTTTTCACCTCGCACTTCGTACTTCCAACGTCGTACCTCGTTCGCCCCCGGCGAACGATCATCGTTGCTTTTTTTCTGAAAAAGTAATAAAATCATTTACAGGGTTGATATGAAGAAAAATTTAGTTCCCGCATACATTTTAGACAATTTCGACAAGGGCGTAACAAGCGGTTATTTCACCGGATCGGTGATCTCCGCTGATATCAAAGGATTCACTTCCATTACAGAAGAATTGATGAAACATGGGCAAGCCGGCGCGGAAGTCCTTTCAGAGATAATTAACGGAATATTCTCGACAGCTATATCCCATATTTTCGACCATGAAGGATGGGTAACATCATTTGCCGGAGATGCCTTCACCGCGGTATTTCCCGGGGATTTCGGCAAGAAGGCGTATTCCTCCGCAAGTGCCATCCGTGACTTCATCCTCTCAAAGAGCGATGTGAGCACCACATATGGGAATTTTTCCATATCCGCCCGTATCGGTATTGCCAGAGGCAAGGTGAAATGGGAGATCGCAAAAGGCGATCGCCAGTCCAGCTATTATTTTTTCGGCAATGTCATCAAAGAAGCCGGAGAAGCTCAGACAAGCTGTCGTCCGGGTGGGATCAATATCAGCGGATTCAAAGAGCCGAAGCTGGTCAAGCCGATAGAACGCGGTTTCTCCCTGATATCCAAGACCTCGAAAAAACATATCCCCAGCTTTATCCCGGACTCTGTTCTGGATCTGAATACTTCCGGGGAGTTTAGAAATATTGTAAGCGTATTTCTGTCATTCAAACCCGGAGATGACCTCACTTCCTTTGTCGCGGATCTATCCGACGCAGCCCTGAAAGCCGGTGGATTTCTGAATAAGATCGATTACGGTGATAAGGGCTGGATAGCTTTGATCATTTTCGGTGCACCGGTCGCGGTCGAAAATCAGGCGAATCATGCATTAAACTTCTGCGACATCCTTCTGGCAGAGTATCCGGATATAAGGTTCGGGGTCACGGAAGGCAAAGCTTTTTCCGGATTCATCGGCGGAGAAGAAGCGAATGAATATACATCACTGGGTGAGGTTGTCAACCTTTCAGCAAGACTCTCCACACTTGAAGGAGAATACGGAATAATAACCGATGAAAGGGTGCATTCAGATACCGCTGACAGATACGACTTTGAAGAGATCAGCGAGATTGTCCTCAAAGGATTTGAAGGTAATATTACCGCATACCGGATATCCGGGACAAAGAGGCGTAAGTTCAAGGAGTTTCAAGGGGAATTCATAGGAAGAGAGGATGAGTTGAATTCACTGATCGGGGTCGCACGGAATACCTTTGAAAAGCGCAGCCCTTCTTTGATCTATGTTGATGGGCCCGCGGGAATCGGAAAAAGCCGGATCGTGCAGGCGATCCGACAGTCAGATACCGCAGCGAAAGCCCGTTGGATATTCATGCCCAGTGATGAAGTTATCCGCGATCCGTTCAATCCACTCCTTTATTATCTGAAAGATAAGTTCGCCTATTCTGATGAAGCCGGGATCGAAACCAATTTGGATAATTTTGAGAAGGCATATGAAGGCCTCCTGAGCACGCTTTGTGATGATGATCTGAAGGATGAATTGATCCGTACAAAAAGCTTTATCGCGGCATTGCTTAACATATTCTACGAAGATTCCTTATACGATGAAGTAGATGCTCAGGGAAGGTATGAAAATACGATATCCGCTCTGATATCACTTATTATTTCCGAGGGAACTGCCGGCTCGGTGATCATTGAATTGGATGACGGTCATTGGATGGATGATGATTCCAAGAAATTCTTTAATGAACTTTCTCAAGGGATCAAGGACCTGCCAATTCTCATCATATCGGAGTGCCGGTACACTGATGAAGGAAAACCCTTTGACCTTGGATTCTCCCTTACGGAAGTTGCACGGATCGATCTGGCCTCACTTGATGAGAATTCCGTCAGGAAGTTGATAGAAAAGGAATTAGAGGGGCAAATAGATAACCTTGTTTATGATCTAATCCTCAAAAAAAGCGAGGGCAACCCATTCTATATCGAGCAGATCAGTCTTTATCTGAGGGAATCCGAAGCCTTGAAGATCGTTGAGAATGCCTTCACACTAAAGAGCGGCGATATCACATTTCCGATCGACATCGGTTCGGTAATAATAGCGCGTATCGATAGATTGGAATCAAGATTGAGGGATCTTATAAAGACCGCATCAGTGCTTGGAAAAGAGTTCTCAGCAAAGGTTCTCACGGGAATGCTCAAGGGACAACAACTTGATACTGACCTCCATGAGATCGAATCAGAAGCAATATGGTCAGCCATTTCTGAGATCTGGTATGTGTTCAAACATGCAATGATCAGAGATACTGTTTACAATATGCAATTGGAGAAAACGCTGAAGAACCTTCACAAATTGGCGGGCGACACTATGGAGGCAATCTATTCGCAGGATTTATCTCCCCATTTGGCAGCCCTTGCATACCATTTTGAGAAAGCTGATATCTCCGATAAAGCAGCCCATTATCTGGAAAGAGCGGCAAGCAGCGCGCAGGAAAAGTACTTAAATCAGGAAGCACTCAATCTGTACTCACGACTATTGAACTTTCTTGATGAAGAGAAAAAAATAGTGGACATCAAGGTCGAGAGCGCAAGGATACATAAACTCATCGGAAATTACCCGCAGGGTTTGGAGGATTTGCAAGAGGCATTGACCATTTCAGATAATATCAAGGATTATGGCGCTTCTACGGCTAAGATCAAGCAGGAAATAGCTAACCTCAGCTGGCATTCCGGAGATTTCAAGCTCTGCCTTACTTCAGGGGAAGAGGCGTATGAGCTTTTTACTCGATTAAAAGATCTCAGAGGAATGAGAAGCGCGATCGCCGATGTCGGCTATGCGCACTTTTTTCTAAATGATTATGATAAGGAGAAAGAATGCTTCCTCACTCAATTGGAATTGGCGGAAAAGATCGGCGACCCGCTTTTAAAGGGAATTGCGCTGGATGACCTAGGCGGGGTTTACAATGAAATGGGAGATCTGGAGAAAGCGTTGGAATGTCATCTTGAATATAAGGATATAAGCGAAAGCCTGAACGATAGAAATCATATGAAGATCGCTTATATGAGTCTGGGAAATGCCTATTACGCACTCAATTCCTTTGATGATTCAAGAAAATATTATGAAATGCTCCATGAGATCTCAAAAGAGCAGGGAGATAGGTTCAGAACCGGTTTTGCGATCATGTCTTTCGGCAATGTTGATCTTGCGGCAGGCAGGTATTCCAGTGCTATTAAACACACTGAGAAGGCTCTGAGTATGTCATTATTTCACGGAAAAAATATCGGATTGATCTACATCCTTGGCATTATAGGAAAATCCTATATGCATCTGGGAGATTATAAGACAGCGGAAGAGAAGTTTAAAAAGGCCTTGACATGTGCGCAAGATCTTGACAATCACAGAGGGATAGCGCATGCCAGCGGGATCTTAGGGCTTTTGTATTCAAAGATGAAAAGATATGATGAAGCGGAAACAAATCTTCAGCGATGTCTCAAGATAGCTGATAAATACGGCCTTGGGAGCTATGAGGCGATCTACTCAACAGAGCTTATAAATATCTTTATCGGCGCCGGGAAGGTGAAAGAAGCCCGGGAAATATTTGCCAGAACCAAGAAGTATGTTGATAAGCTGAACACCTTGAATACTTCCTATCAATTTGATCTTATAGAGGCCAAGCTTCTTGATATAGAATCAAAAAAGGGTGAAGCGTCTGACTGTCTGAGAATAATGGCGGAGAAGTACACTTCATGTGATCACAAAGCTGAGATATACTATAGATTATTCAATCTCACCGGCTCCCGATCGGATAAGGAAGCGGCGAAGGACCAATATCAAGAATTCTCAAAGACCTCTGAGGCCATCCTGATAAAACAAAGATTGAAAGAATTGGCCTAGGTGCTGAGCGAGCTCAGCAGGTACGAGGTACGAAGTGCGAAGTACGAGGTGAAAACGAAACCAATATCCACATCCGTAACCGGAAAAACAATATTTCGCTTAACCAATTAATTTTACTGTTACAATCATTTCACGCCGCACCCCAAACAAGATATGGGACATGTCGTACGCTGTAGGCGTTCGTCTGTCCCGATGTAAAAGTTCCAAGCAAAGAGTTGACAGGAAGCAAAGCGTGTAAACTCTTTGCCCCGTTAGAATCACACGGAAACATTCTCCACACATCTGTTAATGTCATTGAAATTTCTGAGTCATCTTGATCTTGAGTGCAGCGAAAGATCCATCCCCTCTGTCATTCCCGACTCCGATCGGGAATCCATCTGGTATTTACTTCTTGTGTTTTCCCTCACTATTCATTATTCATTGTTCATTGTATTTTCCCACTTTACACTTCACACTTCACACTTCAGACTTGCTGAGCAAGCTCAGCATTGCTTGTGCACTTGTTACTTGTGCACTGCGTAGCATGTTCCACTGGGTCCACTTGTACCTGGGTCCACTGCGAAGCATGTCACCTTTCGAGCATGTAAAATATCCGCTATACGGTCCTTGAATTTTCTAAAGCTTTCCACATCACCGAAACGGGAATCAATAAAACGATAGATCCCCAGCAGAGAAAGATTTTTATATTCGATATTCTTCAGATATCTGCTTAGAAATTTCACCGCTTTCGGCTCCTGATTGGAAGCCATATAATACTCTATGAGCGCAATATATGTTCTGTAATCAAAATTAGCAGAATCAGAGAATTGCTTTTCCAAACCGTCCGCGATCGAGGAGGCCTTTTCACTGTTCCCCTTTAATAAGAGCAATCGCATGTACTGCGCTAAAATATTGCCGTGAACTTGTTCACCAGCGCCAGCCAATTTATCCAGATCTTTATAATATGCAAGCGCTCCCTTATGATCTCCCAGAGATAAAAGAACATAGGTCAGATACTCCAATGAGCTTATGAACATAAAGTAATTCTTTATCTCTTTGGCCATTTTATAGGCCTTCTTCAAATAGCGCTTTCCCCTTATCTGTTGACCCAGGAAATAATATGTCTCCCCCAGATTCATAATGAACGCGGATACAGCAACCGGATCTCCCACATTTTTAGCGATCTCCAGCCCCTCAAGAAAAATCTTTTCTGCAGCATCGAATTTGCACATATCCTTGAATATCACCGCCTTCTGCAAAAGCGAATAAGAAAGACCGGCCAAATCCCCCAACTCTTCTGCCAGCTTGACAGAGTAGTCAATGTGATTTTGCGCACTCTCATAATCTCCGGTCATCACATATACCCTGATCAAATTGTAATATGCCGTATGAATATGTGATTTGACAAATATCTTTTCTGCAAGCTCTATCCCTTTTTTGTAATTCTTTACCGCTAATTTGAAATGCCCAAGATCAGCGTTTACTCCCGCGATTTCCAGGATGAGCTGTATCTGAATCACTATGTTACTCTCCTTGGTATAATATTGTAGTGAATCGTTAAGCATCTCCAGACTTTCTTCATACTCCCCCAGCATGCTCTTAAGAAAGGCGATACCAACAAGAGCTGAATACTTCCGCTTTGAGGCTAATATACGAAGCTCTCCGTCCGGGCTTTCTGCAAGTATTTGAGAAGCGTTAAAGCTCATTCCATAATATTTTCCAGCTTCATCATATTTTCCCATATACTTCAGCACGCTAGCCTTATTTATGTAGAGTTCATGCATTGCAGTATGATCCCTTACTCTGTCAACTTGACCCTCAAGCAGGTTTAAAAGATCTAAAGCTGATTTCAATTCCCCTCGGCGATAAAGCAGTGAAGCGATATGGATTTCTGCCAGATATTCTTTTTCTTTATCGGTGGCGCAGAGTTTTGATTTCTTATAATCTTCTTCTGCTTCGGAATATTTCCCGATCATTCGCAGTGTGTCACCTCTTTGAAAATATGCGACATGTGCAAGATCGCGTGTTTCCTTTTTGTTAGTGGGGATCTTATCGAGAATCTCGGCCATTTTATCTTTTCCTCGCCTTGATTCTACTCTATTGTGTATGAGAATTCAAATTTACCCCGCTTATATATCAAATTAAGTTGATGGTGGGGCGATGTTGCTGATCACATATTTTTCAGCAGAGCTTCCGCTTTTCCGGCCTTCACGGCCAGTTTATTCTGCCGGAAAATATTTATCGCGTCCCGGAGATGCTTTTTCCCATTTTCGGGAGTTTTAAAGCCGCCTTTCAAAATACACTTCCCAAGATTGAATAAGAGGTCTCCCTTTTCCTCTTTGCCGATATCTGAAGGGACATTTTTCAGCGAAAGCTGCAGTGATTCAAGCGATTTCTCAAATTCGTTTTGAAAAAACTGCCCCTTTCCCAATGTAAAATGATACTTCCACAGCTTCTTTGATATCTCTTTATCCTTTAATAGCTCACTCAATTTTTTCTTGACATCCGTGATCATATTATTCTCACGGGTTTGGAAATGAAGCATCAACTGATTCAGGAGAATACGGAATCCGCTTTTGCTATCGCCGGAATCACTGCATTTCTCATATGCTCCATTCAAGTACTCGGCTGCGGTTTTCAGAGCTCCACAATTCAAGTAGATTTCTCCAAGATTTTCAAGTGCGATCAGTTCACCTTCATGATCACCTATTTCTATAGATACCTCCAATGACCTCTGGAAGTGCTCTTTTCCCTTTTCTATTTCTCCCAATTTCACATAAGTTTCACCGATGTTCCCGGCGGATATCGAGATTCCCATTTTGAAATCCACTTCTTCCGATATCGAAAGGTACTTGAGATAATACTCGATCGCCTCTTCATATTCTCCACGTGCATCGTAAATATTCGCCAGATTGCCGTAAGCTATACCAAGGCCTCGCCTATCCCCTATCTCCGAAGCCAGCTTGATATCCTTTTGAAAATACTCAAAGGCCTCAGCGTACTTCTCTTCGTCATAATAAAGCGTTCCGATATTCCCGTATGAAATGCTGATACTCCGTTTATGCCCGATCTCAAGAGAGACCTCGAGCGATCTCATATAATATTCCTTCGCGGTATCCGGATCGTTCTTGTACTGAAAGATTATTCCCATATTTGAATAGATCGTTGAGATGAGAAATTTGTCATCGATATCCTTTGAAATATCAACACATTTGTAGAAATACTTCAATGCCGTATCAAGTTCCCCTGAATTCCAGTATGCGAGGCCCAGATTATTGAAGGACTTAATTGCAAGGCGCTTGACATGCTCATCGCCGGTTTGCAGAAGTTTTTCGATTATTAAACTCTTTTTCCCCTCAGCGATAGCAGCAGCCGAATCACCCCTGATGCGTTTGAGCGAACACCTGATGGCATAAAGCTTTGACCTGAGCATAATATCGTCCTGCAGTTCAGCATCAAGCCGCTTCTCCGCATCTTTCAATATCGACAAGGTCCTTTTGTAATCACCGAAGATCTCTGTGACATCCGCAAGAGAGATCATTGCCTTAACTGCATCTTCGGTGGTTTGGGAATATTCAAGCATCTTCTCATATGTAGTGGCGGATTCCTTATAATCACCCTTAAATCTAAGAACGATACCGAGTTTGTCATAAATATCAGAAAGCTGGGATCTCATATCGGGGACATCTTGTAAAATAATATCAATGCTCCGGTTTAAGTATTCCTCCGCTGTTTCTGTGCGGTACATATCCCATGCCTCGCTTCCCGCCAGTTTCAGGTATTTCGCGGCTTTGGGCCATTCCTCTGCCTGAGCGAAATGGTAGGCAAGTGTATCAAGAGCAAACTTCCCTTTCGCCTTCTCTTCTTCGAGAATATTCCCGATAGTAAGATGAAATTCTCTACGGTTCTTTCTAAGTATTGAGTCATAGATGACATCCCGAATGATCCTGTTTGAGAATATATATTCCATCTCCTTCTCATTCAATGCCGCGATCAGATTTTCATTCTCACTTTTCTGAAGATGAGTATGCACCGCACTCCGCAGCACCTTCTCAAGGATCTTCTGCTGAAAATTCCGGCCGATCACACTTGCAACCCTGAGAACCTCTTTAATATTATTCTCCAGAATGTCCACTCTTGAAATGATCATGGAAAACACATTCTCGGGCAGAAGTTCATCTCTGAAATTTGCAGTTTTCTTCCAATTACCGCTGTCCTCTTCTATCAATTCCCGATCGATAAGATAACTGATATACTGCTCAATATAGAATGGATTGCCTTCGCTGCGCTCCAGAATGATATTTTCCACATCCGACTCAAGGGTCATATCGCCCAGCAGATCAAATATCAATAGCTTAGATTCAGTCGGAGAAAGGCCGGAAATAACAAGAGCATTGTCCGCGAAACCCTCATCCGCGGCAATATCCGCTTCTGAGCGGCGTACCAGAAGAAAGTTGATATCGGTGGAACCTGAAAGCCGCATTATCTTCATAAGATTATTAAGGGCATCAATATCATCGCGGGAAGCAAGGTGAACATTTTCAAAACAGATACACAAAGGCCGGGGCAGACAGAGAAGATAGTATCTTATCCCGTCCAGGACATTTTCTTTTTTGAGTTGAGGCGTGAGGCGATGGTATATGGACTCGGGATAATCCAGCCCGAAAAGCACAATGCCAAGTACCGGCAGCCGCCTGATAAGTTCCTTTGAATGTTCATCATCATTCTTCGAGGCGATCTGCCGTATATGGCCTTCGAACTTTATCCGAAGCTCCGCCTCATCATCGGCATGCAGTATTCCCGCATAATTGCGTATCATCGTAGAGAACATGAAATAGGGAGGTTTCAATCTGTCATTGATACCCCTAAGGACATTGAGTCCCTCACCCTTCAATTTCTTCATACTCTCCGTTATAAACCTTGTTTTTCCGATACCCGCAGCCCCCTCCACTATCTTTGTTATTTCGGAAGAAACCAGGAATTCTCTCAGAAGTTCGAGCTCTTCATTCCTTCCGATATATTCCGTACTGTAAACATAATCACTTTTTATCCCATTTACGCTGTAGCGCTTCAATGCGCTTTTCTTGCCTTTCACCTTTACTCCGTCCAAGGATTCGAGATCCAGCCAGCTACTGCCTATTCGTCTCACCGCATCAGAAATAACCAGTCGTCCGTATGGTGAAGTAGCGCAAAGCCGCGCGGCCGTATTCACCACATCGCCCATAACGGTAAATGTCCTGCGCCATTTATTACCGATAATGCCGGAAAATACATACCCTTCATTGATAGCGATCCTATACTTCCTGACCTCGGCATCAGCATCCAGATAGTGAATGATCTCCATTCCCGCTGAAACGGCATTCTTCGTATCGTCACCATAGGACAAGGGCGCACCAAATAAACAAAGTATCTTGAAACCGTGCAATGTGATATTGTCGATCAGCTGCATACTGCCCTTATGCTTCTCGACGATCTGCTGAAGCGCATTGATCTTTGATTCTACGATATCAAGGCCCGAAATACCGGGATCGAGGTCCTCGAACTTTAAGAACATACATGAAACTGGACGATGGTCCCCTGCGGCTGTGGAATCAATGATCCGATAAGTGTCTCTCGGAATGAACGCCTTTTTTAAAATGTATTCTTGCCTGTCTTTGCGCTTGTCTGATATCTTTTTTAATTCCTCGTGTTTGATAACAATTATATCTCCGGCGGAGGCATTATCCTCAGCTTGCGCTAATAGCGGGATGCCATCGCCAAAAGTAAATCTGAAAGCCCTTGAAGAATCACCTACAATTGAGTCATACCATGAACCCTCCAGAAGCACGGCTTTCATTTCCAGGGATATTTTTCCTGTGCCTGTGGCGGATATTTTAAAATCCCGCACAAATTTCATCATTTCCTTAGCACAGATATGGGCTTTTCCTGAAGTAAATTGTATCAGAAGGCCGTCACCCGCGAAAGTGAGCACATTTCCTTCATATTTTTTAATAATTCCAAGCATCGAATCGAAGTAGGAATTGAGAATATTGATCAGCTCCTCAGTGCCTTGATGCCCTTTCTCAGCCAGAGTCTCGCTCAGGGAAGTGAAGCCGGTGATGTCTGTAAAGAGAAGGTCTCCCCTTATCAGACGGCATTCTTTCTCAGGTATTTCTTTCCTGAAAGGTAAAAATGGCTTAATTTTTTCTTTAATACCGCTCTCCTCCCATAAATTTTAGTATATTTCGCCGTTTTTATCAAGGTGACAGTCTGCAGCTCAGACTGAGTACGAAGTACGAGGTGCAAAGTACGAGGCGAGAACGCAATCAATATCCACATCCGTAACCGGAAAAACATTATTTCGCATTTTTCAACAGAGTCATCCGTTAAAACAATAGAACGCCGGAGCGATCAGCCTACGGGACGGCAGGTTGAATATTTTAACTTAATACATCCAAATTTAGACAAATAAGTGGGTTGAAAAATTCACCACCTCCGTCCCTGGAGAATGGTGTTCTGAGTCATAAATACTGTAACAATGGCTGAAGCTATTTTGTTACGGATTTAAGGCGCGAGGAACACCGCATACCCACGGCGGTATGTAAGTAACGAGCAACAAAGAAGACAGAAAAGAGCTTCGGCCCAAAGGGAATCTCATCTTTGGTCAATTTATTCCTCTCTCTTCGTTTATGTACCACCAAGGGAACACCGCACTCATTGTTCGTTGGAATTGACTCAAATCTAAACATTCCATTGTCATCTTATTTATGACTCAGATCACCTGGGTGGGTGGAGGGAGAATGGGCATAGAATCACACGGAAACACTCTCCGCACCCGTTTTATTTCCCATCATTCCCGCTTTCACGGGAATGACATACTCAAAGAGGAAAAAGGGGCGAACACAGGGGTTCGCCCCTATAGAATCCTAATATTCTAAAACAAGAGAAAATCGATGCGCATCGTTAATGTAGCGCATCGCGGAGTAGGAATAATCGATCTGTACCATTTTGAGTTTTACTCCCAGCCCGGCACAAATTCCTTCTTCATCCAGATTCCCTTTATAGCCTGCCCTGAGAAATATCATGTTCTTTAAAAGGTATTCAAACCCCGCATTGTACCTCAGGTCTTCATCGATCGTCTTTATCAGGTCGATCGAACCGATTAATTTGTGGTCCTTCCACTTGATGAGCCGGAACGCGATCCCCAATTTCAGATTTTTCGGCAGCTCTTCGGTCAGGTTGGGATAGCTTACACCCGTTCCGATATTCTGTAGCACCATACCGAGATTGATATGATTGTTCACGATGAAGAGCAGTCCGAGATCAAAAGCCATGCCCGAGCCGGAGATGTCACCCAGGGTTTCACTCATAAATTTAAAGGAACCGCCGATAAACACTCTTCTGCTGAAGCTCTGGCTATATGCCAATGAAACCCTCAAATTATTTACGCTCAGAGATTCACCGGTACCGTCCTTGAATTCTTCCGTGGTCTCTTCAACTGTTCCCGCCGCAAGATAGGAAAACTCCAGGCCGAATGCTTTGTCTGATCCGAAGCGTTGTGTGTATCCTAGACTGGTATATGAAACACCGGAGAACAGCATCGCTTGATTGAATAGTATTTGATGCTTGTCACTCTGAATTATTCCCGCAGGATTCCAGTATATCGCGGATGCGTCATTCGCTACCGCGGTGAAGGCCTCGCCCATTCCACAGCTTCTAGCGCTGATGCCGAGCTTTAGAAATTGTAATGAGGTAGAAGCACTGATCCCATACGCAAAAACTAAAAACATTACAATAAAAACGTTTAGCTTCTTCATATATCATCTCCTCTATTTAATAATGATGAGCTTGCCAGTCTTCTCATCTCCGGTGCCCGCTCTGAGGAAATAGAAATACAAGCCGTTTCCGACGATTTCCCCTGAGTCCGCTCTACCGTCCCACTCCCATGTGGGATCGTTCACTGAAGCGCTTGTAATAAGCCGCCCCGCAAGATTGTAGATCCTGATCATCGTGTTTTCCGGCAGGTTCTCAAATCTGAACTTCCCGCCCTCGGAAGGGTTGTAGGGATTCGGGTACATTACGACATCGTCAATGGTGCTGAAATGCCTGATCACGAGCTTACCCTTGCTGCAGGCATAATAAGGTGTGTGATAGCTGTCATCGATCATCGCGTAGATATAGTACTCCCCCTGTTCAACTTCGGATGTATCCCATACCCATTCATCTCCCGAGCCATCGGGGTCTTCATTGACCGCAGCTGTGATCAATGTGCCGCCCGTCATATCATTATCCGTGTCGTAGTAAAGAGATATAAGGGCGTTGTCATCAGGATCACTATCTGTCCATCCGATGATGTACATGTCATTTGCTGTCGCATTGGATGCTGAGGGAGCCGTCAGAGTAATTATCGGCGCTACATTTCCGATCCTGAAGTACCAGTTGGATTGTGTCGCCCATGTTTCCGCGGCGCTTTCATCGACTGCCTTGATACGCCAGTAATAGGTCTCTCCCTTTACCAGATCGACCGTGTAGGTATATTCGGCAGCGCTTATCGCTGAAACCTCTGTGTATGTGGCAAAACTTGAGTCAGTTCCCCACCAGAGCGTATATGTGATCTCATCGTCAGGATCAACATCTATTGTTGCTTCCCATCTCAAGAGCGGCCGTATAGAAGATTCAGATGAACCGCTGGCGGGTGAAAGTAAGCTGAAAGCCGCCGGAGCGTCATTTATCGTATTAACGGTGAAATACCAATTGGCCTGATCGCTTTCCGTTGTGCCGCCGTTTGTATCATTGGCGAATACCTTCCAATAGTAAACCTCATTGTCATCAAGGTCAGAACCACCGAAGGTATATGTGCTGACCGCAAGCCCCGCTGCGATATCATATGTCGCAAAGGTTGGGTCCACACTGTACCAAAGGTCATATGTCACGCTGTCGGCGGGATCGGGATCAATTGAATCCGCCCAGTCCACTGTCGGTGTGACCGTTGTCACTACATCACCGTATGCCGGCGTGAGCAATGCGAATTCCGAAGGCGGATTGTTCCCGGCATTGATCGTATAAGACCAGGTTTGAGTCGACCAAGTAGCTCCGGCGTTCGTATCCTGAGCCAATACCTTCCAATACCATACAGTATCATCGGCAAATGGGGTGGCGAATGTATATTCCGTGCCTGTGATCCCTGTGATATCATCATAAGTAGCGAATGTTACATCCTGTGAATATCTCAATGTATATGTGACCGCATCCGCGGGATCGATGTCCGCTGATGCATCCCATTTCATCCTCGGTGTGAGTGTAACAAGGACACTGGCATCAACGGGTGCTGTCAGAGCAAATGCCGCCGGAGCGTCATTTATTGTATTGACGGTGAAACTCCAATTGGCCTGAGTACTTTCCGTGGTGCCGCCATTTGTGTCATTGGCGAATACCTTCCAATAGTAAACCTCATTGTCATCAAGGTCCGATCCGCCGAATGTATATGTGCTGACCGCAAGTCCCGCCGCTATATCGTATGTCGCAAAGGACGGGTCAATACTGTACCATAGGTCATAGGTTACACTGTCACCTGGATCGGAGTCGGTAGAATCCGTCCAGTCAACCGTCGGTGTGACGGTGGTGACGACCAATTCATGCGCCGGCGAAAGAAGATCAAATGCTGCCGGAGCGTCATTGCCTATATTCAGCGTGAATCCCCAGGTCTGAGTGGACCATGTCTGTCCCGCATTTTCATCTTCCGCCAAAACCTTCCAATACCATACAGTGTCATCGGCAAATGGTGTAGCGAATGTATATTCCGTGCCGGTGATACCGGTTATATCATCATATACAGCAAATATGGGATCCTGTGAATACCTTAATGTATATGTGACCGCATCCGCGGGATCGATGTCCGCTGATGCATCCCATTTCATCGTCGGTGTAAGCGTTACAAGGACACTGACATCGGCGGGTGCTGTCAGAGCAAATGCCGCCGGAGCGTCATTTATTGTATTGACGGTGAAACTCCAATTGACCTGAGTACTTTCCGTCGTGCCGCCATTTGTGTCATTGGCGAATACCTTCCAATAGTACACCTCATTGTCATCAAGGTCCGATCCGCCGAAGGTATATGTGCTGACCGCAAGTCCCGCCGCGATATCGTATGTGGCGAAAGACGGGTCAATACTATACCATAGGTCGTATGTAATGCTGTCACCGGGATCGGAGTCGGTAGAATCCGTCCAGTCAACCGTCGGTGTTACCGTTGTGACGACCAATTCATGTGCAGGTGAAAGAAGATCAAATGCTGCCGGAGCGTCATTGCCTATATTCAGCGTGAATCCCCAGGTCTGAGTGGACCATGTCTGTCCCGCATTTTCATCTTGCGCCAATACCTTCCAATACCATACAGTGTCATCGGCAAATGGTGTAGCGAATGTATATTCCGTGCCGGTGATACCGGTTATATCATCATATACAGCAAATATGGGATCCTGTGAATACCTTAATGTATATGTGACTCCGTCCTCGGGATCGATATCCGCTGATGCATCCCATTTCATCGTCGGTGTAAGCGTTACAAGGACACTGACATCGGCGGGTGCTGTCAGAGCAAATGCGCCTGGAGCGTCATTTATCGTATTGACCGAGAAATACCAGTCAGTTTCTGTTGACCAGATCTCACCGCCGTTTGCGTCAATTGCCTTTACTTTCCAGTAGTAGATGGTATTATCCGCAAGAACTCCGTTCCATTGACTTACGGCCAAACCGGGCACGATCACAGTGCCGGTATTGAATGTCGGGTCAATGCTGTATCTGAGTTCATATGTGACGGCATCTCCCGGATCGGAATCCGTTGAATCCGCCCAGTCAAGGGCGACCGCGGTATTATTGGTCATCTGGCCGTATGTCAGAGTGCTCAAGGAGAATGCATCAGGCGCGTTATTACCGAGATTAACATCGAATGCCCATGTTGTCTCGGTGCTTGCCATAGTACCTCCCGTGCTGTCCTGCGCGATCACATACCAATAATAGACCGAGTCATCCTGCAGGTCGGTAAGCAAAGCGTATTGCGTTCCGCTGATCCCTGTGATCTCTGAATAAACGGCGAAGGCGGGATCCAGGCCGTATCTCAGGTTATAGCTCACAATATCTCCGGGATCATTGTCTGTTGCCGTATTCCACTTGAATGTCGGCCTCAAAAGCGCCGCCGTCTCATTGTCTGTAGGTAAGATCAAAGAGAACGCATTCGGGTTTTCCGGCATCGCGTTTATTTCAAATGTCCAGGTCTGATTTGACCATGTGGAAGCGGCATGATCGTCAACCGCTTTCACTTTCCAGTAATATGTATCATTCTCATGATCCAGATCTGTGAGCAGCTGTGAAGTACCCATGATACCTGTGATCTCTTTATAATAGCTGAAATCCGCAAATGTGCTGTACCATACCGTATAGGTAAGGGAATCGATTATATCGGGGTCTGTCGTGCTGTCCCAGGCGATGCTTACACTAGTAGTATTGTTTACGATGCTGCCGTCCACTGGAGAAACAAGGTCAAACGGGTCAGGATCCTCATTCACCGCATTCAGCCAGAAGTCTTCCGCTCCTGCCCAATCACCGTATTCATATCCGTCATAAGCCCTTGCCCGCCAGTAATAAGTCGCATTATCCGCAAGGTCAGCTGTCCATGTCGTTGTTCCCGCTCCTTCCGGCTGATCCAGAACATGATCCGCCATGGGTGTGGTCAGCATTGAATCGGTATATACCTCAAAATCATAATTCTGAGTGTCGCCTTCATCATCGTTTGAATTGTTAATGACAAGCTCTGAAACATTTGAAATCGCACCGTCGATCGGACTGACAAGCGCCGGAGCCGACGGAAATGAATTCATATGAAATACTACCGTCGGTCCCCAATTGCCCTCATTACATCCATCATGCAATTTGACCCTGAGCCAATAAGTGGCGCCATCCTCAAGCGGATTGCCGGCATATGCCTTATTGTAATCACTTGACCATATCCAGCCGGAATCCCACATCTCACTCAGAAGGAAGCTGACATCGGAAGAAACCTGTATCTGATATGCCCGTTGATTGTGATTATCCGGATCATTGAATGTCCATTCGATCAATGGGAAATGTTCGGTCAGATGCATAATATCTTCATCTTCGCCGATATCCGTTGTCAAGACCACGGGTGCTCCCAGATTGTAGATAACCTGTCCGGAACCCATATTCTCATCGTCATCAAATATATAGAATTCATCGATGTCCTGACAGTCATTCGCATCCCAGTAATTGCCCTGCGCCATTATTGTTTGAGGCGACCAGTTCTCCACCGCCCACCATACATTGTTCTGGATTATATTATTACCGTCATCGGCGGGGCTGGCATTCCAAAGGTTACCAAGGTTCGGTACGCAATTATCAAAGATGCTCACACCAAAATCATTACCGGTAAGCGTATTATTTTTTACCAGTCCATATCCGCCGGTCTCGAATCCAAGTCCATAATCAGCATTACCCGTGAAGGTATTGCCGTCGACCGTTCCGGTAGAATTATTACTTGCAACGATACCCCAGGTATTGGTTGAGATATCATTGTTGTTCTGAACTGTGTAAATGGTGTTGTTGTCGAGCCATATTCCAAAATCGGTATTCTGTGAGATCTGATTGCTGCCGTCAAAAACGACTCTTGAATTGTCAACGGTGATACCGTCGAAATTATTTTCAAATCTGTTATTGGCAAAACTCACATCCGAATTGCCGTCTACATAACAACCTACTCCGGGACCGCCGATGATATGGCCGGCAACCGTATTGCCGTTCACTATGCCCTTGATAGAGCCCATCTCGATGATAATTCCCGCCATTGTATTGTTATAGCATTGATTATCCAGAATATTGAATACATTTACATCGGATAAGTGAAGGCCCATCGCATTCTGATAGATATCATTCGAGGCGGTAATATCAATATTTCTACATGTAACTGCTATAATACCTTGATTCATCTGGTCATAGACCGTATTGCCGGATATCGTGACATTTTCGGAATTCACGACAAAAATACCTTCATCATTATTTCTGATCACATTATTTGAAATACTTGCGGTCCTACCCGTACCATCTAAAACAAGTATTCCCATTCCCGATGAAGCGATCCGTGGATTATTTAACACGTTCATACTTGACTCTTCACAGTAGATGCCCGCATTGCCTCCAAAGCCCACAATATCATTTGCTAAAATGGTATTTGATGAGCCGTTGATCTGATAAATACTGACACCATAATGGATTAGGTCATTTGAAGAGATATTTACTCTTGAATTATCCGAATAGATGTTATTTGTGGTATCAACGTTGTTGTTATCTATCGATACTGGAGAATTAGAACAACCGAATAATGCAATTCCGAATGTCCCTCCATCTCCATCAGTTATCGTATTACCGCTGATGCTTCCGGTATTTACAAACGCCATGCCGATTCCGTAACTTGCCCCGGGCAGCAGCGTTATTGTATTTGCCGAGATATTGCTGGAAGGAGTCCATCCTTCATAAATTCCGACACCGACAATATCGTCAATTATCGTATTTGTGATCGTATTGGGTGATTGGTCTTCCATATAAAGTCCGTACATACAATTAGCGGCATCAATATACGAATTGCTGATCGTTGTGATCACATCGGAACTGCGGATTATATAATTATCGGTCCATGTGAAATTAGCATTGGAAGAACTTAAATTATCCACAGTCAGGGTTCCACCCGTCAAGTCGATCGCGGCTGAAGTTGAAGTATTAATAAATGAGTCCTGTATTGTGATCAAGTCATTACTCCAGCCCGTTAAACCTCTCTCAACATTCTGTACGGTAACATCATCAAGAAGCAATGTCCCTTCTACGGAAAATAATCCGTCTGATCCCGGTGTGTCGATTACGGTATTTGTTATCGTACATGAGGTATTGTAGTAAAATACTGCCGCGGCGTTTCCCATACCCCCGGTATTTACATTCTGGATCTGACAATTTTGAATAATAGCATTGCAGCCGTTGGTGATCTCTAAAGCCGCGCCGGTAAAATTATCAAATGTACAATTGGAGATCATGAAGCCGTCATTTTCACCCGCAAGTCCGATATTGCCGAACTCAAAATCAGCATAGGAAATAGATGAATCAGGATCGGCCCCTTCGATAAAGTAGACCCAGCCCCAATCATCGGGTACCGCAGTATCTGAAGTAAATAATATCCGGCTGATATTTGTACCGTTTGCTATCAATTTACCACCGATCAGAAATTCACATCTGTCAGGGAATCTTCCGATCTGATTCTCATCAAATTTTCCGGCGAACTCAATAGTAGTGCCCGGCTGTATCGTTAGGGTTACGCCTTCACCGACAAAAATATCGCCGCAAATCGGAACGACCCCCGATCCCATCGTATAATCGGCAAGGATCGCGCCGGCAAGACATACTGGAGGAGCGGGGTCAAGGTATTTGAAGGCCTCATTTGAGGGTTCGCCTTCAAGAGGATCAGCATCAACAGCGGTGACCTGATAGTAATAGGTACTGCCCGAAAGTAAGCCCGTATCGGTATAATTGTGAAAATCCGATCCGATAACGGCGGGAAGTGAATGGATAAGGGTCTTTGTACCGAGCAGGCCGGAGGCCGTGCTTCTATAAATATTATAATGATCTATATCAACTTCCGGATTTGTAGGCCAGAGAGCATAAAGTCCGGTATCGGTCCCTACGATCCTTGATACCGCGAGCCACTCGATCGGCACAGGTGCAGGGTCGATCGAGATCGCGATGCTGTCGGCAAAAACAGCACCATCTGTGAACGGGTCATTTTCGGCTACCAATCTCAATCTGATCTTGGTATTAGCATAGCCCACAAAATCATTGAAATCAGTTTCATAAGCAAAATATCCCGGTCCGCAATCTCCTTTAAATCTATCTACTTCAACATAATTCGTTCCGCCATTAGTTGATGCTTCTATTATAAACCAATCATCTTCATCAAAGCTTAACGCGGTCCAATAGGCAAGCAGCATTGAGAGCCGGCCTTGAGCGGTAAGTGGTGGATTGGCGCTCAGGTCAATATCGGGTGATGTTACGGCATTATCCATTCCAGGTGCATAATACATGAGGCTCGCATCTAAACACATCAGACTAAATACACCATCTGCCGCATAAAGATTGCTTCTCGCCCAGTAATCGCCGATCTGTCCATTTATCTGCCAGCCGATATTTCCTGATTCCGCATCATCATAAAGGAAAGTATTTACACCATCGGAGATCTCAAGGTCATCCAACCACCATCCTCCGCCCGGATTTGTTACCCACCAATCCGAATTAAACCTGAATCTGATCTTAATATTCTTTCCCGCATAAGCAGACAGATCAACCCACCCCGGAATCCATCCGGCAGAATCGCCGGTGTAATTAGTGTGGAATAAATACCATCGGTCAGTTCCAGTCACGGGGTCAAAAGCGAAAATATCAATTGCACACCAATCCCAACCGCCTTCTACATCATATTCATGCATAAAGTCCATTGAAACCGGCACTACCGCGGTAGACAGGTCAACATCATAAGTAATAAACTGATTCCACAGGTTTTCATAACCCCCGGCAGGCATGCCCATATGCCATGAATAAGAGCCGGCGAATACATTGGTATCATCTATCTGCCAGTAATCCACAGGCGCGGTAACGGATAGGTCAGAGGTAGTCCAACCCTCCATCCCTGTTTCAAATGACCAGGTATTCACATAGGTGAATGCCATCGGCTTGGGATCAGGACCCGGTTTTATTGGAGTCGGTGATATTATACTCTGCTCCAATTTTGAATTGATATCAAGCAATGATGATCTCTTATCAGTTTTACCTGTTGGAGAGTTAGCTGCCGTCTTTTTCAGATCTTTGATCTTCTGAGGGTCAAAAGCAGGATATGACTTCTTTTCTTTCTTTTCAGGGAATATCATTGTCTCCTGTACTATTTCCTGCTCGGATGCATCGTAGAATGTTTTATTGTATTTTTTAGCGTCAAAGTCATCCTTCCATTTCTGGCTGCTTTCTACATATTCGGCGAATTTCGCCTTCGATTCAAGCGATTTTTCCTTTGCTTTTTCTGCACCAGCTTTAATCTCCTCGAGTTTTTTCAGAACGAGCCCTTTCTTTTCAAGCGTCACCGCTTCAGGAACCTTGAAGTCGGCGATCTTATCCTGAGCCAACTTCATATCTTTCAATATCTCTTCTTTAGAGGGGGGGGGTGGTTCGTCTTTATCCGAACTTGTAACAGATTGTACAATTGAAAAAAACAGAACAAAGAAGCATAAGATAGCACCAGTCAAAATCAGAACTTTTTTTCCGCTCATAAGACCTCCACCTTGTTTTGATGCTTTATTTTGACAGATATATGACAAATTGTCAAGTTTGAGACGGGACAAATAATTGAGAAATAACAAAAATATGTTATAAAGAAATATGAATAAGATACTAATAGCGGTGTTAAAGGATCAGAGAGATCAAGAGATCTTATTAAAAGAAAAATGGTACAGGATACCTCTCAAATATGCGCCGAAGCACAAGTACGATATAATAGCGTTCTACCAGCCCGCTAATTTCAAGGAGGCGGGCAAAAGAATTGAGTATTACGGAATTGTGAGATCATCAAAAATATGTAAAAGAAAAAAACTTATTAAGGACGGGATAAGATCAGACGATAAATATTATAAGATCTCGTTTTTCAGGATCGTGAAATTAAAAGACCCGATCGTGAATGATGCCAAACTGCGGGTATCATTTAAATACACTACCTTCGCGAAGTTGTATTCAAGCAATAATATGGGCGAATTGTTTGATGTCCCGGATATTGAAGGGATGGTCGAGGGCATTTTGAAGAAACTCAAGCTATCATATAAACGAGAATATGTTGTTAAGGCAACGGGCAATAAGCGGTACCGGTTTGATTTTGCGGTGTTCCTGAAGGATAAGACAATTGACATCGAATGTGATAGCGAAAAATGGCATTCTTTGAAAGCGCAGAAGCTGATAGATGGAAAAAGAAACAGTGATCTGCAGGCCTTGGGATTTGAAATCCTTCGCCTGAGAGAAGATGATATTGTGAATAATGAAGAGGCCTGTATTAAGAATATCCTACAAATTTGCAGCTAGTACTCTATTAATAGAGGATAGAGGCCTATAGAGAAATGGACAATTGACAATGGACAATTATAAGATAGTACATCAAGAGATTCTTATCTCAAACAATTTTCCGGTTACAGGTGTTTTTCCTTTTCCCTTACACACTTGTGCCTTGTGCACTTGTTGCTTGTGCTCTGCGAAGCATGACCTTGAACCTTTAAACTTTTGAACGAGATTCTCCACCTTACACATCTTCGAATGCTATCTCTCTCCCTTTTGTCATTCCCGACTCGATCGGGAATCCAGGTCGTATTAATCTTTCAACTTTTGACCCCTATTCCCCCTTTTCACCTCCCTTCTTCATTCTTCATTCTCCATTTCTCAATTATTCATTTCCCAACTAACCTCCAACCTCTAGCCGCTAACCTCTTTATTTCTCTTTAGGTTTATGAATAAACTGATGCGTATCGGCATCGTATTCGTAGGTTCCGCCATCCGATGCTTCAAGATCCAGATCAGGTGAATACTCTTTGATCTCCTGAATGTTCGCCGGATATTTCATATATTCCTGATAGAACATTTCAACCGTTTGATTCAGATCTTTCAATTCAGCCATTACGGCTGTTGACCGGGCTTTATCCCTTTGTTCCTGAACATTCTCAACAACATCAGACCCCACTTTATTGCAGGCGCAGAAAGCTAGCATAACGATCACGATTACAAAAAGACTGTTTCTTCTCATAGATCCTCCATATTTCCAATCTCTTCTCTTGACGCATAGCGTACAGAAGAGTGTTCGCAAGTTCGCAGGTTCCAAGTTCACAAGTTGAGAAATGTTAAAAATGGATAGAGGTTTATTCGGGAAGGTAACTGGTAGGATCTGTCATCTTGAGTGTAACGAAAGATCCATCAGGTATTTGCTTCTTGGGTTTTACCTCACTATTCATTATGCACTTTTCACTATTCATTATGCTTATGCCTACAACCCTATCACCTTATCATCCTATCACCTATTTGGTGCACTTTTTGACCTTCTTCGCAATCATCTTAAGTATTTTCTCATACTTCGGTGGGGGTCCCGTGTTTATACTCTTTCCGTCGATAAACAATGCGTCAAGAATCCCCCATTCAAGGAAAACCTCTCTATCCGAAGTATCTATTTTTACAAATTCCACCTTGTCGCCAAATTCTTCGGCGGCTCTTTTGGCGCGTTCGAAAACAATATTCTGCGCGGGGCATCCGCCATGGATAAATGCTGTGACGGTCACTTTCCCCGCACTCTTTGAGGGAGTTTTCTTTTGCTTGATCCATTTTGGCGGTACGGCATCATCTTTAAACTTCTTCCACAGCAAGACCGCCATTCCGTCCTTATCCGTTTTCAGATATCCGTGCTTTTTATACCAGGATGCCTTCATCCAGAACGGCAGTGAAAGCCCCCAGGCGGCGATACCGGAAGCACCGGCATCCTTTGCGGCCTTCTCTGCGGCGGCAAGCAGCGCGGAGCCCATGCCTTTCTTTTGAAAATTACCGCGGCCTTTTTTATAACCATGCACCCATATACAGCTGATAAAGTAAAGGCCCTTGCCCTCAATATTTGAGTATTCGCTGGGATAAAATTGTATCATCCCTCCTACTGTGCCATTGTCATCCAGTGCCAGCTTCACTTTCAATCCGTTGTTCTGCATCCTGCCGTACCATCGGCACTTGTGATCGCCCGATTCCTTCATCTCCTCAGACCAGTCCTCCAGACAATTGAAGTACAGTGATTCATGCTCGCTGCTTAAGTCGATTATTTTCATATACTATCCCCGCTCATATTGTATTTTACCACCCACAGCGGTTCAAATCAAGCGCGTGCAAAGGCATAACCCTTTGCATGTGTGACGTGTAATGTGTGACATGGGGTCTCTGAGGCACAGGGCACTCATTCTATTCAATCAAACTTAAAATACTATCAAAAAGTACGGGCAATAGAGATTCACCCAAATACCGACTGGGATCGGGTAAGGTTCTCTTTATTCCGCTTTCTATGATTTGTGGCTGTACTTTTTTCATTAATTGTCTTAATTGAGAAGATCGGAACAGGTCAGAAGATTTCTTGAATTTTTCATCCTCTATTAATTCCCAGATTTCCACAAATGAAATAAACAACTTATTCCAATTGATGTAGCGGACTTCTTTCTGATCTAACTCGAAAATATCAAAGAACTTCTTTTTATCCAAAATGTAGTGTTTTTCTTTGCCCTTGCGAATGATCGAGACGAATCCTGATTCCTCGATCTCTGAAAGTGTATCATGCACCCCTTTTTGCGAATAGTACAATTCTCTCGCCATACCACTGGGATGGCCGCTATCGTGTACAAGCAGGTAGTGGATGAGGTCACTCCTCATGTTAACACCAAAAAGTGCACGAAGCCGGAGGATCAAGTTTACAGCATTGTACGGTGAAAAATGCCGCTGATTACCCTTCCATGTTATCTCACCTCTCAAAAATCCGTTTCTACGAAAGATCGGATCCAGATTTCCATAAATCTCAAGAGGCTCACCGCTCTTTTTGTAAAAGAAAGGCACTTCTCTGACATCTGTTTCCTTTTTTGAAAGTCCCTTCCACTTATAGAGATTATATTCCTTTACAACAAAATCCGAAATGGCATTGAAGACTTTCGCAGGATAATGTTCAACTTTCATGGCATTTTTCAATTTCAGTATGTTGATGAATTTTCCGTTCACGGATAGCCAATTCAATATTTCGTCAAACAACCTTGCGTCATATCTCCCGAATACACCGGAGATCAAGAGCAATGCTTCCGGCTCCATAACAGTTTTTTGCGTTTTCGGAATATGAGAATATGCAGAAACTCCGAAATCGATCCAATAATCCCATAGAAGATCAAGAATCCTTTTGAGGAATTGTTGACTAAATTCTTCCAGCAACATCTTCATAACCCAATTCACATAACATTTCTTTCAATACTTTTTTGAAACCCTCGGAAGGGTCTTGCCTGATCGTCCATTTCGCGGCGCTGGATATCTCCCACTTTTCAGGAGTTAGATCAAGCAGATCCTGTAGATGCCGGCCGGGTCCCTGATCGGCGGAAGCATAAAGTTTAAAATGGATTTGATCGTATCTGTCAATGAAATATACGGTCAGGTTTTTCCCGTACTCCTTCTTCTCACATCTTTGCACGAAATCTGCGGGTAATCCGAATTCCAATAGATCTGTCGGGCCGGGATTTAACCAATCAGCAACCAGTCCAAGATCCTCTGCGATCTCGCCTGATATCTTCTTCAACTCTTCTGGAAATGGTTTGGCGGAGGTTAAAGTTAGAGTATTGTCTTTCATCTTACCGAATGCTATTATATCTACATCCTTCGTAGGCCTCGATGAAAGGCCTTTGTACAGTAATGCTGAACCGCCAATTACAAAAATAATATATACGCCTAAATCTTCCAATTCTAATTTTTCCGCTAATAATGTTAATATTCTATCCAATTCTTCTCTATCCTTCATTTTGCCTCCTTCATTTCTTCATGCCGCATTCCATACTCTACTTTATTACACTTGTATTAAGTGTTTTCTATTCCATTATATCATTTTTGTAAGGAAAATCAACTATCAATTTTGCTGCCTTCTACCATATATTCTTTGTTCAACTGGGTCCACTTCTCTTATCTTCTTTCTCTTCTCTTCTACACCTCACTCTTCACACTTCTATCTTCACACTTTCTTTTACACTTGTGCTATAAGCAGCGTGTTCGCAAGTTCGCAGGTTCCATGTTCACATGTTGAGAAATATTTCGTTGTATTTTATCTTATAATTGTCCATTGTCAATTGTCCATTGTCAATTTCTCTATAAGCCTTCAACCTCTAACCTCCAACCTCTATTTATTTTTTGCTTTTTCCAATTTTTGCTTTATAATATAACCATTAAACAACGGAGTACATATGAATATTACTGTATTTAAAATAATTGCCTTTTTCGCTATCCTGATCACCGGCATAAGCGGGGGTTTTGTATCATTGCGCTTAGCCGCGTCAAAAAGGAACAAACGCCTGTTCTCATTCGGCAATGCATTTGCCGGAGGGATATTTTTAGGCGCGGGATTAATCCATATGCTTCCGGACGCACATGATAATCTTAGTCAGCTGAACGCGAATTATCCGTGGGCCTTTTTGATCTGCGCGATCGGATATCTCATCGTCCTCCTTCTGGAAAAAGTAGTAGCGAAAAGTCATTCCGCTGTCGCTGATTCATTAGCGGAGCGCCCGCAGGCAAGCATATACCCGTATATGCTGATCTTGGTACTATCAATTCATTCTATCATTGCCGGTATAGCTCTGGGAAGCGAGAGCACGATAGGCTTATCGATCGTGATCTTCATCGCCCTTATCTCACACAAATGGTCAGCCGCTTTCGCATTGGGAGTAAGTCTGATAGAAGCCAATATTAGTAAAACCAAGATCAAGAGGATCATAATTCTCTTTGCCTTTGCGACACCATTAGGTATCATTATGGGCGCATCTCTCTGTGCCTGTTTAACAGGCAATGCCGAAGGAATATTTGAGGGATCATTCGACGCCATTGCCGCCGGGACATTTCTATATATCGCGATAGCGCATGTCCTTGCCAAAGAATTTAAGCTGCAGACGGACAGATGGCAGAAATTCCTGATGGCAACTGCAGGGCTCGGTTTAATGGCTCTCCTCGCAATCTGGACTTAGTGTATTTATGAGACAGTCCACTTTAGTATCTTCGGTTCATTCTTCACCTTAATGTACGAAGTACGAGGTGAATAAAATCAGACATCAACTTCTCTGCCTGCGTTCTTCTTTCTCAACTTGGAACCTTGAACCTTTGAACTTGGAACGCTGCGTTTCTGCGCAGCATACCTACCTATCACCCATTTCTACATTATTCATTGTTCATTTCTTAATTGTTCACTGTATTCTGTCCCTGGGCTACTGGGTCCACTGGTTCACTGCAAAGCGTGTCGCTTGTGCTCCGCGAAGCGTTATTCTTCATTTCCCAACTAACCTCTAACCTCCAGCCTCTGCGCAGCGTGTCACTTGTGCTCGTGTGCGCTTGTGCACTTATCATCCTATCAACCTACCAAGCATTTCTCCACTATTTCCCAATAATATGATATACTCATCGTGAAGTGCATTTTAGAGCAACGGGTTATCTTGTATTTTACTGTATCCCTTTGCATAATACACATTTCAATATATTAAAAATGTGGAGTTCTATTTATGAAAGACAAATCTCTCTTGATCTTGTTATTGCTTCTGATGATTGCTATGGGAATTTACCATTCTCGGGAAAAGGAGAGCACGAATAGTAAAAGTTCCGCTGGCCAAAGAGAGGCCAGTAGCTGGACCAAGGGGAAAAAGGCAATCGATTTTAATGTTAAGCTCCTGAACGGACAGGATTTTTCATTGTCTGAAAAGCTTGGAAAAAATGTAGTACTGATATATTTTACTGCCTCATGGTGCTCACCCTGCAAGATAATGACCCCTGAGATCAAACACCTTTGTGAGGAATATAAAGGCAAACCATTCACCATGGTTGCACTATTTATTGATCAGCACAAAGACGAAGTGGAAAAGGCAGTCAGGGAATACGGATATCCGTATCCCTCAATATCGGCAGTTTCAGAAAGAGAACTCACAGATAAATACGATATTAAGGGTGTTCCGACATTCATATTGATCGGTAAAGACGGGAAAACGCTGTTTTGCAAGACAGGAATGATACGGAATGTTGATGTAACGCTCAAGCCGATAATTGACAAAGAATTGAATAAGACGGAAAGCAATGTTGTTTTCGAAATTAAGTTCGGGGGTTCAAAGTAGATCATGGAAGTTATAAACTGTAACAACATCTCTGTAACCTTCAAAAGCCTGTTTAGTAAATTCAAGGCGCTGGACAATGTTTCCTTCAAAGTCAATGAAGGTGATATCTATGGATTTCTTGGACCCAACGGAGCAGGCAAGACAACTACAATGAACTGCCTTCTTGGAATGCTAAGACCGGTAACAGGAACAGTAGAGGTCTTTGGAGAAAGGCTTACCCCGGGGTGTAGTTCTTTTAAAAATATTTCCTACCTGCCTGAAGTTCCGATCTATCCGGAATACCTGACCGTCATCGAGAGCCTCAGGTATTTTTCATATCTTTATGACAAAAATATTTCCGACAAAAAAATCGATGAATATCTGAAGAGATTTCAGATGACTAAATACAAGAAGTTTCTTTTGAAAAACTGCTCGAAGGGAATGAAGCAAAAGGTCGGAGTGATCCAGAGCTTGATCTCAAAACCACGCCTCTTGTTTCTTGATGAACCCACAAGGGGTCTTGACCCGGTAACGGTCAAAGTCATGAGGGAAGCGATACTTGACTTGAACAAATACGGTACTACGGTATTTCTAAACTCCCATGTAATTGCGGAAGTGGAAAAGATATGCAATCGAATAGCTGTTATAAACAAGGGACAGATAGTGCGAGAAGAGAATATCACGGATTTCAAAAAGGGCGACCACACAGGTTATTCTGTAAAGTTTGAGACTAAGAAAAAGTTACCTGACTATATTACGATCACTTCAACCGTTTCTTCTCTTATAAATGGCGAGATCCCGGAAGAAGATTTGGGCAAATTTATGAAGTTCGTAACCCAAGGCAAAGCAAAACTTCATAATTGTTCCCTCAAAGACAGATCGCTTGAAGATGCACTTTTTGATCTTCTGGAAAAGGAGAATGAAAATGTTTAAAACACTTAGAGCCAACATCTTAAATAATCTTATTTATTACAAAAGAAAGCACATCATTACCGCGATGCTGCTTTTTATCGTTATGGTCCTGTTTACTTTCATGCTTTACTCTTGTCCGCACTTTGCACAGAGGAATTACTTCGAGGCTGTCTCAATACTCCTTAATGGCCTCATGAAGTTCGGGCATCTGATAGCCCCCATTCTCTGCGCATTTTTCATCTACATATATCATACAAAGAAACATCTCAAGATGGTATTTACCAAGCCATGTTCTCCCAAGCAATGGTTATTTTCTGCAATTATCTCCTCTCTTTTCGTTACCTCGGCAATATATTTATTCACCATGTTGCTGGGAGTAATACTCTTCATTTCTTTTGGGCTGCCCATTCAAGCAGGATTCTTCTATTCACTTCTATATCATTTCTTCACCACGGTCATTATGACAACATTCACAGCTTTTCTTGTAGTTCTGTTCACAAAAAGTGGACTCGCGATCATTTTTTTCATGCTTGTTGGCGCAAAACAATTCCTCAACCTGAGAGATCTGCTGCACCAGAGTATTGCCCGCGGAGAATTTAAAGGCTTCAGCAAGGTCCTGTTTACTGGCATCAAGCATTTAACAGATCTTTTCTATTGGATTTCACCGATCAAACAGCCGTATATAGAAAATATCAATCCAGTATTTGTCAGTTACAGGGCTATGCCTGTTTACTGGAAGTATCTATTCTTTACTTTTTTGTACACCCTCATAGTTTTCGGCGTATATTTTATCCTATCTATATTTATACTGAAAAAGAGAAGGTATATCTGAAAATCAAGCACATCACGATTCTTTTACTTCTTGTATTCACGGGATGCGCTTCCACACCAAGGATTGACATTCAAAAAGCAGCAGCGACAGGAGATCTCACAGCGATCTCTTCTTATATAGAAGCGGGTTCTGATTTGAATAAAAAAGATTACAAAACCGGCTCCACTCCCCTCATGACCGCCATAACATTTGACAGATTTGATGCTGTAAAGACGCTTCTCGAAGGTGGAGCAGATGTTAACTATAGAAATACCGATGGCTCCACTGCCCTGCATATCGCGGCTTTCTTCTGCCATGCTGATATTGTGGAGCTTCTTATAAAACACGGCGCGGACCGTAATGCCGTCAATAGTGACAGAGTCACCGCATTGCAGATAGTAACGATCCCCTATGACAAGATCAAAGGCGTTTATGACAGAATCGCAGAAGCAATGGAGCCGACAGGATTAATAGTGGACCAGGAACGCATCAAATCAGAACGACCAAAGATCGCCGAAATCCTGAAAAGGTGGCCATAGGTACTTCTACGTGTAACGTAGGGAGAGTTCGCAAGTTCGCAGGTTCCAAGTTCGCAAGTTGAGAAAGATCATCCGGGATAAAAATCTCTTTGTGTTACTCTCCAATTATTTATTCCCCATTTCCCAATTCTTCATTGTATTTTCCCACTTCGCACTTCACACTTCACAAGTGTGTAAGGGAAAGGAAACACACCCGTAACCGGAAAGCCGTTTGAGAAAAGAATCTCTTTTTGCTCTATCTTATAGCAGATTGACTTTTGAAGGAAATGCGATTATAATTCCTTAGAGAGCTTTGCTATATCGGAGGGTTGTGTGAAATTATTTAAAATGTTTTGTCTCATTCTGATAATGCTTTTCATATTCATAAGTGCTCACACTACAACAATTGCGGTTCAGGATTTCAATACAGAGGGTATCGAACCCCATATTGGCAGAGTCAGCGCACGGGAATTCAGAAATATCCTGGTAGCAAATGAGGAATTGACCGTTCTTGACCGTAGCTCAATGGAAATGATCTTGAAAGAGCAGAATTTTCAGATCTCAGGGTGCACTTCCACCGAGTGCGCTGTGGAGATGGGAAAACTCCTCGCGGCAAACATCATCATTACAGGAACCGTATCAAAGGTAGGCAAGACATTCTACCTGAGTGTTAAAGGTATCAGTGTGGAGACGGGTGAGATCAAATATTCGGAAAGCAGTTATAACAAAGGTGAAGTAGATATAGTGATCACTATCGCTCATAATCTTGCCGCGATGATCTCGAACAAACACTACGGCACGTCCCTGCAACTGAAAAAGGTAAAAACAACTAAGGTCATTGAAGAGAAGGCGGCAGCCCCGAAGGAAGGACCTGAAAAGATAGAAACCTTGAAATCCTTCTGGGGGAAAAAATATTTCTATCGCGGCAAACGCCTTTTCAAATGGCTCCACTATGATATTGTGATGAAAGATCATCCAGAATGTCTGAAAGGCATCAAACGCGCAAAAGCTTTAAAAATGCTCAGCACGGCCAGTATAGTCCCATCGGCGATATCTCTGGTTGCTCTATATTTGCGCAAACTGGAATTGGACAGACTGCCTGAAGATGGTGAGTTGACGGGTATGTATAAGTTCATAGACGATAATTCAATAGTCTTTTTACTGACACTAGGGCTGGGTATTGCCACTTCGATCTTTTCAGGGTCCTTCTCGTCAAATGCCCTGGAAAAGGCCGTAGAAAGATTTAACGATCATATTGATTTCGGAGTAGTCGGGATCTCAAGCCCAAGACTTTTATTCGGCTTTAGACAAGTATCTCTTTGTGTGGAATTCAGATAATTATCAAGCGTCTCCCTTACTGAACTTTTCTTCATTGTTCACTGTATTCTGTCATTCCCAGGCGCATGACCTTGGGAACCCCGATTACATCGGGGAGCGGGAATCAATACCCTTTATGCTGCCTAAAAATCCTTAATAGATTCTCTTCAAGAGTGGAGAATTATAAATATCCGAGGGAGCGACCACCAGTTCATCCTTCGGGAAATTGCCCTTATAGCGTTCCTGAATTATTCTGGCAACTTCTGAAGACGATAGATCATAGTCGGCAAATCTCTTCAATTCGCACAATTTAATACCCAAGCCGTAATAATATACTTTCCAAACCAATTCCGAGCAGTAGATTTCATCATCACTCCATAAAAACAGTGAATCATAACTCTTCCCCTGGAGAGTTTTCGCATACTTCACAGCTTCTGGTATTTTGCTAGTCAGATCATCCGGGAAGGTCTTTAAACGCATAACAATATACTTCTTGCTTTGGCCGCCTCTTGAGATCCACTCTTTCAAGGGAGTAAATGTAGTCGTATTTATCGCTTCAAAAACGAAGATCTCACCATCTATAAAACAAATTATACCCATATGGGTTAATTCTGAATCCGTGGCATTTGACACGGCCGTACTCTGCGAAGAGACAGAATGCTGAAAGACTATATCACCATCAAGTAACTTACTCTTACATGATGATAGCATTGCGGCAGTGAGCACTAAAGCCATTAGAAATAATATGGATACTCCTCTAAAAGTACTTTTCATTATTGATTTCTCATTCTCAATTGTATTAATTTCCCTCTGCACTAACCTCTAACCTCCAGCCTCTAACCTCTGCGTAGCGTGTCCCTGCGAAGCTATCTATTTACGACGCGGACGCCTGTACCTGCTCCGCTCACCCTTTGCCGCAGGATGTGAAGATGATGTCTTCTTTTTATTATATGCCCTGCCCTGCGGGTGGTCCTGTTTCGGCGATTTGTAATCGAAGCCTTCGAGAGTTCTTCTTTCTATCCTGCTTCTCATTATTCTCTCGAGTTTTTTTATCATCTGCTCGTCGTCCGGCGTAACAAGGGTGAAAGCATCACCGGTCTTTTCTGCCCGGCCTGTCCTTCCGATGCGGTGTATATAATCATCGGGAGTAGAGGGCATATCGAAATTGATCACATGCGATACATCTTCTATGTCAAGCCCTCTCGCGGCAATATCCGTTGCTGCCATGATCCTGTAGGCCCCGGTCTTAAAACCCTTGAGCGCTTTCAATCTCTGGGGCTGGGAACGGTTGCTGTGAAGGCTGGTCACCGTGTAACCCATCTTCATGACCTTTCTCATTACACCGTCAGCGCGGTATTTCGTCCTTGTAAAGATAAGGACCGATCCCGTATCCGCTGTTTTGAGTATCTCTAAAAGGAGTTTCGCTTTCAGATGTTGCTGGACGGGAAAAAGAGAGTGCGCCACTGTGGTGGCAGGTTTGCTCAGTCCCAATGCAATCCGTTTCGGGTTTGTAAGAGTCCTTTTGGCCAGCGCTTCTATTTCAGGCGGGAATGTTGCCGAAAAAAGCATGGTCTGCCTCTGCTTGGTTAAAAATCCCAGTATCCTTTTAATATCGGGCAGAAAGCCCATGTCAAGCATCCTGTCCGCTTCATCTAAGACAAGTATCTCAATATCATCCGTATTGACATAGTCCCTATAGACGAGGTCGATGAACCTTCCAGGGCAAACAACAGCTATGTCAACGCCGGCCTCAAGCGTCCGTATCTGGTAGGTGTCTCTCACACCACCAAAAAGCGTTACACTGCGAAGTCCCGTCCTCTTTCCGAGAGCGATGATATTGTCATATATCTGATCGGCCAGTTCCCTCGTGGGAGTGACTATCAGAGCCCTGAGTTTGTGATCTTTTTTCCCTGCAAGTTTCTGCAATATGGGAAGTAGAAAAGCCGCCGTCTTACCGGTGCCTGTCTGTGCTGTGCCAATGATATCCCTACCTTCCATAGCATAAGGGATAACCTCTTTCTGTACCGGAGTTGGTTCTTCAAAACCGGCGTGCGTGATCCCCGCTACAATGCGGCGGTCAAGATTAAAACTATCGAAATTAACGATGTTTTTCTGATAATTCTGTGCGTTCTGCATAAGATTGGGGCCTCCTAAACCCCGACCGACTCTTTTGACAATTAATAATGTTAAAAGCCGATCCGACCCCGGATTTTCAAGATATATCGATATTTATTGTATTTAATATGAAGTATATGAGTACCCGGAACTCAGAGTAATTATCATACTCTGATCTATAGTATTTATTTTATTTCTATCAAGTAATTATTTTCATGCGAAAAATTTATTGCGTACAAAGAGCATTTGCGTCCACTTCTGTGAACCGTGTATTATATCATATTGAAGTTTTAAGTCAAGGATTTATCCGAATTCCTTTTATAATCGGTGGATCCGGTGGCTTCAAGCAATGAATAATGTACATTTAGAGAAGAGGTTGGAGGCTATAGATAAGCGAATAGTGAACAATTATAAGATAGAATAGATACATATTTGTCATCCTGAGCTTTTCGGCGAAGGATCCATCTGGTATTTACTCCTTGCGTTTTCCCCACTTGTGCACTTGTGCTCTTGTTGCTTGTGCTCTGCGTAGCGTCACTATTCACTATACTTGTGCCCATCACCTTATCACCTTCTACTTGCTCACCTCGCACCTCGTTCGCACGCGAACGATCGTGTCATGCAGAGCGAAAGCGTGGCATCCAGTCTATCTCTCGTATATTGTCTTTTCCCACTTTCTTCTGCACTTGTGCCTTGTGCACTTGTCGCTTGTGCTCTGCGTAGCGTCACTATTCATTATGCCTATACCTACAACCCTATCACCTTATCAACCTATCACCCATTTCCTCACTTTACACTTCACACATCACACCTCACACTTTCTTATGTGATTGTTTCTGTTTGATTTCAGACTAATATTTCTATATAATTAATTATCGTGAAGAGCAAACGCTTCGTTATACTCATTTTCTTCATCATCAGTGCTACATGCTTCTCGGCAAATATTAAAGAAGGGATGGAGCTGTTCAAGCAGAACGACTTTAAAAATGCTGAAGAAGTATTTCTGGAGCTTGTCAAGGACAGACCAACGCTCTTCAGTATGTACCCTTTCCTGATAAAATGCCTGTATGAGAACGGGAATTACGATAAAGCCGTATTCTACCTCGAGATACTTGAAAACAACGGCAGCAGGGCTATAGAACAGCTTATCGACAACGAGATCTATTCTTCAATACTATACACGGAGGGGGATTATAAGAAATCACTTAAATACGCGAAGATTGGGCTGGAAACCTCAAAGAACATTGACGAGCTTTCCCACCTGAAACTTCTTTCGTGCCTAAACAGACTGGCTCTGCAGGTATTTCCCAACGGGGAAAAAGTAATAACTCAGAAGAAGAACTGGAGGAAATACCCTAAGCTTCAGTATTACCTGATACACTTCTACGATATCAAGGACGAGGTCGAGACCAGAATCGGGGAACTCTCCTTCGACAACGCAGATTGCGAGATGGAGAGAACTGCGCTCCTTCGGGAAAAGATCATAAAGTATCTTGAGAATATGGATGCGAGGCTCTCTTCACTGGAAAAACAGTTGAAGAACGAAAGGAAGGGGATCATTAAAGGTAAAGAACGGACAAGTATTTTTGCCATCGGAGAAATGATACACAGCGAGATCGAGCTGCATATCAAAAAGGAGAAGATATTCCATCTTATCGCCATAGGCAAAGTCAAAGAAGCCGAGAGACTTTTTGAGGAATTCCGTTCATCTTACCCCGGCGAGGATATCGCCGTCGCCAAGGTTCATATAGATAAGATCAAAAAGGCGAAGTCCGTGAGGGTTCTATTCTGGATCATCATCATTGTAGTGCTTGCAGGTGGCGGATATGCTCTGTATTTCTTCCTTTTCAGGAAGCTGATAGCGGAGACGAGCTCCGCAGTGACAAGGGACAAGAGCACAAGGGACACGCTTCGCAGTGGACCCAGTGAACCAGTGGACCCAGTGGAACAACAGACAAGAGAGGATGAGGAAGGCTCAGAGGACGAGATACGGGACAAGGAACAAGGAACAAGTGACAAGGAACAAGGGACAGGTGACAAGGAACAAGGGACAAGGGAGAAGGAACAAGGGACAGGTGACAAGGAACAAGGGACAGGTGACAAGGAACAAGGGACAGGTGACAAGGCACAAGAGATAAGTGACAAGGAACAAGGGACAGGTGACAAGAAACAAGGGACAGGTGTAGTGGAAATAAGCTCCGCGGAGACCAGCGACCAGCAACCAGCGACTGGCGAAGAGCAGAAAGAAGAAGACAAAACAAAAGAGAAGGCTGAAAAATCGACTGAAGAAGAGAAAGAGGAAAAGAAAAAAGAGACAAAGAAGAAAGAAAAGAGGGATAAAAAGAAGAGATCCAAGAAGAAGGCAAAAGAATCTGAAAAAGATGAAGAAAAGAAAGAAGAGAAACCCAAAGCCGAAGATGAGCAGGGCTCATCAGTGACAAGTGACAGGGAACAAGTGACAAGTGACAAGGAACAAGGGACAAGTGAAGAAGGGAAAACAGAAAGTAGAGATGAGAAAGTAGAGAGTAGTAAAGATGAGAAGATAGTAGAAAAACCGGAAGAATCTACTGAGGAAGAAACTGGATCTGAAGCACAGTCATCCGAAGATGAGCAGGGCTCATCAGTGACAGGTGACAAGGAACAAGGGACAAGTGAAGAAGGGGAAACAGAAAGTAGAGATGAGAAAGCAGAGGGTAGTGAAGATGAGAAGATAGTAGAAAAACCGGAAGAATCTACTGAGGAAGAACCTGGATCTGAAGCACAGTCATCCGACGAAGAAGAACCGTCACTTGTTGACGAGGACCTTCCTCCCACGGATCTTGATGCGATCGACATTGACGATGCGATCGACATTGACGAAGTGATCAAAAGTGCCGAAGCGGGCCCGGATATTCAGACAGCAGAGGAAGAAGGAGAAACAGAAAGTAGAGATGAGAAAGTAGAGAGTAGTAAAGAAGAGACGGAAGACAGCGAAAAACAAAAAATGAAAAATGAGAAATCGGAAGAAGAGTCAACTGGCGACAATATAGAAGAATCTGAGGAACCTACGGCTGACGACAGTGAACTGACGACTGATGAAGATAAATCTGAAGCCCCGTTAACCGATGAACCGACAACCGAAGATGAGCAGAGCTCATCAGTGACAAGTGACACGCTTCGCAGTGGACCCAGTGAACCAGTGGACCCGGTGGAACAACAGACAAGAGAGGATGAGGAAGGAGCCCAAGAGACCAGCGATCAGCGACCAGCGACAGGCGAAGAGCAGAAAGAAGAAGACAAAACAGAAGAGAAGGCTGAAGAATCGACTGAAGAAGAGAAAGAGACAAAGAAGAAAGAGAAGAGGGATAAAAAGAAGAAATCCAAGAAGAAGGCAAAAAAATCTGAAAAAGATAAAGATAAGAAAGAAGAGAAACCCGAAGCCGAAGATGAGCAGGGCTCATCAGTGACAAGTGACACGCTTCGCAGTGGACCCAGTGAACCAGTGGACCCGGTGGAACAACAGACAAGAGAGGTTGAGGAAGGCTCAGAGGACGAGATACGGGACACGGGACACGAAACAAAAAAAGAAGAAACAGAAAGTAGAGATGAGAAAGTAGAAAGCAGTGAAGAAGAAAGTGAAGTAGAAAAACCGGAAGAATCTACTGAGGAAGAAACTGGATCTGAAGCCCCGTCAACCGATGAACCGACAACCAAAGATGAGGTCGTCTACGACTCCCTGGATGATCTCGCTGATGACCTTTTGAGCATCTCCGATGAGGATCTGGCAAATGTCAACAAAGAGATCAAAGAGAGCGAAGATTTCAAGGAAATCGATGAAGCCAAAGCTAAGAGAGAAGAGGAAAGAAAAACGGAAGCGGCTAAGGAAGAACCTGTATTTGAGGATACTGATATCTCAAAAGAGGAGGTGATCGACAGATATTTCAATATCCTTGCTGAAGGCGATCATGAAAAAGAAAAGAAATTTGTAAAGAAATATAAAAAAGATGATGAACTCATGAATATCATGAAGATCCTTCACTATTTCAAAAGCGGACAGATAACCAAGATACTTGAAGAATTCAAGACCCTTGATATCATAGAGAACATGTCGTGGATGCAGAAGATCATTTCCGAGATTGAGCATACAGGCGTCGATACCGCTGAAAAAATGATGCTTCTTTTCTTCTTCTATGAAGGCACCGGCAACCGCGACAAGGGCGAATTTTACAAGACTACTCTATACAATCTCTGGAAAAAGAAAAAGAAGTAGCCCATTGGACCCAACAGCCTGCTGCGCAGACTGAGTACGAGGTTGGATGTACGAGGTGCGAGGTGAGTGTCATCCAGAGGGAGCTTGCGACCGTGGGATCCAGTTTTCCCTTCTTCTCCCCACCTTTTAACTTTTGAACCTTCTGGGTAATTGTCAACTGTCAATTGTCCATTGTCAATTTATCTTTATACACCTATCATCCTACCACCCATTTCGGCACGAAGCGTGTCCCCTAACCCTAGTACCTTATGGAGTTTCTCCATGTCATTGTCGCATTGTCGTAATTACGACAATGCGACATCGTTAGCTGTTTATTGTGGATCGTATTTCAGAATAATATGATGCAAAAGCCCGGAATTTCTATTTTCGTAATTTTTCTACTTGTGCAATTTATCCCGTAACTATCAGTTTTGGGACCACCGTCCTCATATTCCAAATTCCGTTAATAAGTTTTGAAAATCCACAGCTATCTGTTCACTCCTTCAAAGGATGTATAATATATTTTGAATTGCTTTTCCATTTACCTAGTGAATCAACTCTTTCAAATCTTTCGGGATCTTCCCCTTCCAATTTCCAAGTATTCAATGCAAATCTTACTAAGTCAGTTTCTCTATAATCATTCATTAATATTGCGTATCGCCAGTAAAAAACGTGAGTTTTATTTCTCCCCTTTATATCTTTATGCTTTTCTATCCTCTTCTTGTAATCAATCAAATCGTATACTTGCTGAAACTTTGATGCAGTATTTTCTTTGATCAGAGTATCTATTTTATTATAAATATCTTCATCCTGAAGTTTGATGTTTTCTCTCAACTCAAGAAGAGTGAAATTACCTAATCTGCGTTTTTGCATGTCATCCCAAGCATAATGATCTTTTCTATTATTGACTGCCCAAATATGTTCTACTGAAATGTAATCTCCACTTTTTCCTTCTTTCCGTGTCTTTAAAATTTTTTCTATGTTCCAAGTTTGCTTATTCTTCTCATCCTGGCGCACTTCTTCATACCTACCAAGGAAGTATCTAATCCCCTGCCAATGATAGTAATTCTCTGCCTCATCGTCATCAACAGTAAGATGCTCTACAAATGTAGATAGATTGCACATTTCTCTTGTAAATCTGATTAAATTCTCTTTCAATTGTTCTGAAGAAATTTCTTTCGAAAAATGCTCATGAGCCCAGTTGAATAAGCTTGCCTGTCTAGAGTCAGCACGAGCAGTTACTCTAGGTAGAATATACACTCTAAAGTTCACAATTTCCAGGATTTTGAGAAAATCTACCCTGTTTATGGATTTATTTTTCATAATCGAAAGATATAACGGCATAATAGAAGCTTTTAGAGGATGGCACCTAAGATATGTTATTATTTTTCCCAGATCCTTTTTGTCATTAATCTGGTTTGAGTATTCAGATTCAAAGAAATTGCTATTAAAAAGGTAAGCATAGTATCTTGAGGCATCTCTAAGGAAAGAAAGAAAACCCTCAATGGTATTCGCATTACTCTCTGAAGCTTCTTCATCGTCAACTCTTATCCGTAATTTCAACTGTTCATATACTTCATAGCTCCTTTGCTTATCGGGATCAAAAAATACTATGTATGCGTTCCTTAGAAAATTGTTTTCATCATCTTTTGAAATCATATCGGCTTTATTTAAATATCTCAATATTTCAGTCCAAGTGTCGTTAATTTTTTCCCTCAAATACCCTCTATTATGGAGGGTAGCAAAGTATATGAAAAAGTTTTTTATCTTCTCAAGTTCGGATAATTCTTTCCCCCTGTTATTTATAACTTCAAACATTATCCCTGCATCTTCCTCATTATTTGGTATGAAGAAAATAATATTAAGTTTCGTTAGTACTACTTCTAGAATTTTATCAGCATCTGCATTTCTTATCCATTCAGTAAAGAAATTCTTTGCATTGGTTAAATTCAAATGTGAGTTATACTCTATATTGCTAGAGTCATTTCCTATAATGCAATCCCTAAAATATTTGTACGATTCTTTGTTAGGCTTCAGTACAAGTACCTGACCGTTATCTGACTTTCTAATTAGATAATCCTCTAGAAATCTATATTTCTCACGATTGCATTCAAATATGGTTTTCAATAAAATAATGATAGTTGTAATCCTTTGTTGACCATCAATGATCTCATATTCTTTATTATCTCTAGCAGTAGCGACAATTGTCCCTGTGAAATGATCAATATCTTTATCTAATAGCCGCGTAATATCCTCCTGAAGATCTTCAATCTGTGAAATCCCCCAAGAATATCCTCTTTGATAATCAGGAATCACAAAACGCCTATCTTGAAATAATGATTCTACGTTTAAGTACTTGATCTGTTTAGCACCCATAATATTACCTCCTTAAATATTTCAATTTGCAATTATTTATACCAAATGCATACTAAATTCTTTATCCGGAAATCCTCATCCGCATACTCAATACTGTATTTCACTTCCTTCCCCATGCGAAATTGTAGTAATCCATTAGCTGTTTTATTATTCTCATGCTGGTTTTTAAGAACTTCTGTGACTGAATTTTTTCATCATCCATGCTGAATGATTTTCCAATGTGAAAAGCAAAAAGATTGTACTGATTCATTTTTTCTAATAGATAATTCACATCATTTTCAGTACAATGCTTTCCTGCCTGAATCTTTGCCACAAATCGAAAATTATGAACCTGGGGTTGGATCTCTACTCTTTCATTTAATTCAATCTTGAACCCTTCTAATCTTCGTAGAATTCTCAAAAATTCTGATTTATTCTCTCCAATATATTGTTTCATTTTATTGGCAGGAGTTTTTCCTTCAATTTGGACTCCGATCTCAAATTCATAGGAATTTATCCAAGCAGAGAAGTGGGGTTTGTGAACTTTTTTATTTACGGGAGGCTCGGATACTGAACCCCAAACATCAACATCCTTTCCACCGAGCTTCCCAACATAAGGTTCTAATGTGTTGATTATGTTTTTCTCTTTGAGAAGTGAGTTAAGCTCCTCAATGTATAATCTGAATTTCTCCTTCACTCTCAATCGCAACTCGTTATTTGGATCATTTTCAATGAAAAGAAAAGCTTCAAAGTCCTTTTTCTGCCATCCTGTGAATGGAGCCATATTAATCACCTCCAAATATTCTAGAAACTCTGTCAATACAAATCTGGTTTGAACATCTTTGATTCTCGGTAGTGTGCTTTTAAATAAATGAAAAATCTGTTCCCAAGTAATAAACCTAAGTCTATTATCTCTCATTTTCTTAATCAAATCAAAATCCTTCTCTCTCGGAGTAATACAAAGTAGATATCCCTTATCAATACTTTGTAAATGCCTTTCGAGCTGTTCCCTCTCAAGTGGAGCGTCAATTTTACTTTCAATGTAAACAGACTGGTCGGCTATTTGTATTAACCCATCGGGTCGGCTGAATTTTTCTGATACTTGAAGATCATACAGTATTACTTTGCTTTCAATGGGCACATTGATATCTACCAGTTTCAGAAATGATTTCAGAATATTCTTTCTGGACTTTTCTAATGTATTTATAAGTGCTTTCGTCGTGTTATCTTCAATTTGTTTATCAAAATCACCGTGCTTCTTACTTCCCGGACCACGATAATAATAAAATATATTCTTGTACGGGTTGTATTTCCTCATATGCTATATAATACTGGCTATATAGGAAATACTCTAAATTTCTTCTGTTTTTGCATCCAGCTCATCAAGTAATTTAGGAGCATAATCACGGAAGAAATAATAAGTTTTCTCTCCTCTTTTTTGAAACCAAGAAAAATACTCCACCCATTTTTCCCTCTTATCAATATTTGCTCGTGATGACATAGTAATTACGCCGGTTTTTTCTGGTTCATGGAACTTAACCTTCTCTCCCAGTTTTAATTCAATATCATCTTTGTTTTCGACAAATGACTGAAATAACTCTTTGTTTGACGTAAATAATTGGCATCTCATTTCTTTCTTAGTCATCACCAATCGAATCCAAACTTGACTCGTACCAATTGAAAGATCAAACCAACTATGTGGGCGAGGCGTCCTCAATGGGAGTTTAGACCCGTTCTCATAAAAATAATTCTTCATCTCAGTCCAGAATTCTAATTTCACTATCTGACCTTCTGTAATTTTCTTGTTACTGGAAATATTCCTGATGAGTTTAGTCCATTCATTTGGTTTTGCAACAATATTGAACTTTGGAGCGGGAACGGAATCTCCGATTTTCCATAACTCTACTTTTATTAAGAAGAAATTGACTTCCTCATTTGTTTGCTCATTTAACCAGTCAATGGCTTGTCGGTGTTCATCATTGTAATCCCTAACAATCCAGAGAATATATGAAGCATCATGCCCGGAAGCGTAGGTAATAAGTTTCCCAAGATGATCATGATTTGTTTTTTCAAGCTGATTCTCAATGATGATTTTCTTTCCTGATATTTCCTCCTCACATAATATATCAACACTATATCTTCCAATTGGAGCTTCTGTCTCAATTAACGAAATATCTGTTCCTATTTCCTCGCTTAGAAGCCTTAAGTTTTCCTCTTTGGATAGCCAAGAAGTAAAATCCAGTGCCTCATGCTTCCAGACGTCTCGTAGATCAATTTTGTTTAGTTTTCCAAGTTTCATTCTTCCTCCATCCATCATTCTATTTTACTGCATCGCAAATGTATTTTCAAATTACAAATTTATTGAATAAGGTTCATTTATATCACACTTTGTCTTCACCCAAATCCAACCTTCTTTTTCAACAATATCGTTTGAGATCTCTGCATCAATTGGCGTAATACATTTTTCATCAAGAAAATCCTTTGCCGCAATACAACAAATCAAAGCATCAAGCTCATGATCTGTGTTAATGGAAGATATCTGCTCTTCTTTATCTGTAAAGAAATCTTCCAATTTCTTCCTTAGTTTATCAAACTTCCCTGATGATTTTTTATATCCGTCATATTCCCTATAGAAATACGAAATAAGAGTAGCTCCAGGGTATACTTCGATAGCACCTACCTCTTCAGTAAAATCGTTCTTCCACACGAGAGGAATAGATAAATTGAAAGCATTCAGTATTTCTAATGCTCGATGGGCGGTTCGGGCTATAAAATTCGCACCTACTTCAAGAGGAGTTTTACCGAATATCTTTTTGATCATTCGATCTGTCTTCCGGCAAAATAATGTATTCCGATCAGTTTTTATTATATTTCCTGCTTTATGATTTGCAAGTTCTTGGCTCATTGCTTGTGGCCAACCCAAGGGAGCGTCAAGGGCAAATAGTACCTTGCCCTCAATATCTTTTTCACACCAGCCGCAAATGACATTAATAGGATTAATCTGTTTTGAACCTTTTGTAACTTCTTTCAATTTTAATTTATTTCCAGAACTGTATGTTGCAAGAGCTAACCCAATATTCGTATTTTGTGTTGCACAATCAATTCCGATAATAGTGATGTTTTCCATGTTAGAGTATTTTACTTGTTTTGCAGAGAATTTTCAAATCACAGCTACTGAAAAATGTAAGAGGTAAAGATTCTGCAGCCAGCTTTTATTTTCCATACATGAGATGTAAGTGATCTCCAACATTTTTTAGTGGGAATCCTCCAGTTTTGATATTCAGTATCTTTATGATATCTATAGGATCAGCATATTCAATCACGGCTTTGTAAGCTCTCCTTTCATAATCCTTTTTGCTTTTTTGATTCTTTACACTTTCGGTTTCTGGACCTCTGCCACTACTTGAATTCACTCCTCTATCAATATGAATCAATCGTGTAAATTTATAATCTAAGAGTCTAGCAAATTTTCTATTCGTGATATGATCAATAACCATATTACTCAAATTGAAATTGTGAAATACTTGCTTATACACCTTTCTGTAATATTTAAAGTCAATGTCAACCCACAATTGTACCGGATAATTAATAAATACTGATCTTGGATTTAACCATATCTCATAATTATTGGGTTTTTCGATTGGTTTAAATTCAACAATAAAAGCTTTGAAATTATAACCAGGGATTTTCTTAATAACTCCAACATAGTCATTAATGGCTTCTATTGACTTAGCGCTTATCGGTGTTATCAGGGACTTATGTAATCCATGAATATTTGCGTTAGTATCTATTTTCACTCAGTTTCTCGTGTCACCCATATTACCTCCTCACTATATGACTTTACTTGATTTGCCAAGTTTTTTCAAATACGATCCGCTCAGTCAAACAGTCAAACGACTGTTGTACTGTGTTGTAAAGTGTCAATTTACTATCGGCCTATGTTCGTATGTTCGTATATACGAACATACGAACATTCCAATTTTCATTTACCCCGCACTTTTTTGAGGGTGCTGGAAGACATTGTACTCCATCAGAGAATGTGTTATGCTTCCGCATATCCATCTATTGAGTATCCTAACATTTTGTAAGTGTTCCTACGCTTTTTTGCCATTCGCTCTAATACAGAAACATTCATATCAATATAATCATAAATCTGAATATCGTCCTTATTCCGATGATACCGGTGCAATCTTCCGGCATATTGCACTATTTTTCCTTTAAAGGAACTTGGCATTGTCAAAAACAAGGTGTCCAATCTTGGAACATCATATCCTTCTCCAATATATGATCCTGTTGCCAAAATCAAAGCCCTATCTCCGTCAGCCACATTCCGAATTGCTTTAACCAAAGACTCACGCATCTTTTTTCGCAATCCACCGTGCATCACCGCCAGTAGATCAACATCATTTTTCAAGGCGGCGGCCAGGTATTCTAAATGCTCACGCCTTTCTGTAATGACCAGAGGGAACCGCCCCTCATCCAGAACATTAATAATATCTCGAATAATCAAACGGTTACGCTCTTGATCCGCGACCAACTTTATCAAGACATCATTTAGCTTTGAATTTTCATTCCATTCACACTCGAACTGTGTCACTCTTGGAATGACTCTGGAATGCGAAATATGTGCCGTTGCATCTTTCTGTTTAACCCGGTGAACGATCGCTCCACACTGCATATGAATTATTGCCTGATGTCCGTCCCTTCGATAAGGGGTAGCTGTCAGTCCCAAAATATATTTTGCTTTTGCTTGATTCAAAACCTTCTCAAAGGAAAACGCGCTTACATGGTGACATTCATCCACAATAACGAAACCGTAGTCCTCCATATGATCGTCAACCCCATCTTTTCCGTCCATGCTCTGCACCATGGCAATATCAATCAGACCTGAATACTTGCTTTTTCCGCCACCGATTAAACCTATTTCCTTTTTATCAATCCCAAGAAATGACGACAATCTCAAACGCCATTGTTCCATTAAAAGTTTTCTGTGTACAAGTATTAATGTGTTTGTTTTCCGCTTTGCAATAGCCGCTATTGCCAAAATGGTTTTTCCTGAACCCGGAGGTGCCACAAAAATACCACATTCCTTCGATAGGATATCATTTAGAGCTAAGGTCTGGCCGGCATTGAGGCTACCAAGAAAATTACAATCAATGTGTTTTCCCTGGTTCCGCTTGTCATTGATTTGCAGGTCAACTTTGTATTTTTGAAGTAGCATCCGGGTGTCCTCGAGACAACCTCTGGGTATAGATAAATATCCATCTTCAAACTCCGCACAACAAATCACACGAGGCGTTGCATGGGTTGAAAATCGCATTTTTTGCTTTTTATAAAATTCCGGATTTTGGAATACGGCTAAATGACGAAGCTTATTAACAAGCGCCGCAGGGATTTGATCAGTTTTAATATAAATACGGTTTGACAATATTGCTTCTATTTTTTTTGGCAAATTTTTGATCTCTGTTTCAAAGCGCCTCTTTCCGGATGGAAGGCGTGACCAAAGGTCTTCCGCCTTTTCTTCCGTTGGAGTAAATCGTACTTCCATAATAGATCTATCAGCTAACCCAGCGCTAACTATTTCTCGGAGCTTTGCGAATGTAAGTCTTTTCGTTGATGATAAATAGCCCCACTGGTCATCGTAGTGGTTACCTTCCTTATCGATAAACATACTATTACCTTGAAGCATTGCTTCTTTTTGGAATGGTAAAGCGATTAAATTCCCAAAACCGCCTTTGGGTAGTATGTCTTGGTTGGGAAACATGCGATCGTAACTTTTCATATCTATTTCAAAGCGACTTGACATGGTTTTTGTAATCAAAAAAGCACCTAATTGTCTCGCTAAATAGGCTGGGACTGCTTCTTCAAAAAATATCCAACCATGGCCGCCTTTTCCAGAACGGGACCGTTCAACCCGTATATCAATGCCTTCGTCGAAACAGCTTTCTCGCAAAGCGTTTATATCCTGAAGCCAGCACTCCTTATCAAAATCAAAGGCAAGGAAAAAACACTTTTCATCTTCCGTCATCGGATATATACCAATAACATCTTTACCGCTAAGATGACGCTCAATAGCAGTATTGTCAAAAGCTAAAAAAGCCTGATTAGAGCAGATGGAGCATTTAACATTCGGTTTTTTACATAATGCTGGAACCCATTCATTCTTACAGGCGGGACTATATCCTTTTTTATGGCTTCGCTGGTTTACCCACAGACGAGCATAAACATTTTCTCGGCCTCTGAAAAATGAATGAAAGGATTCTATTCTATCGTAGCTTCGGTTATTTGCAGAATGGGGTTGAGGGTTACCTGTGGAGTTCGAGTTCAGCACATCGATTTGGGCTTGATATTGTGCCTTTAATTTTTGCAATAACTCAATTTGCTCATCAATATGCTTCATCTTATTTATGAGCGATTTTTTTTCATTTTTCATAATAAGCCTTTCTCCACAAATCATTTTACTTGATTTGCAATGGATTTCCAAATTACTGCTTTTGAGAAATGCAAATTGTACCATGGTGCTGATAGACACAGCGCTTCTATATATTAGCAATGATACAGTTCCATAATTTGACATAGAACTAGATATTTACTATAGTACACTGTCGGCTGGCGAATATGCCCTCGCATATGTCCTGCATGGTCAGGCGTCGGCCGCCCCTATATATATACTACCTCCAAAAACAGGGGACGGTGTTTCACTTCTTTCACTTGCATATATAGACAGTAGCCAATTAGACAGCAATCTCACACATCCTTTTATTATTTTTATTTCTGTTTCCGATAGCCGGGAAACATGGGCCTTGTCCTAGGCTAGAGAAATGGGGCCGGTGGTCCAACACCTCGTCTTATTTTCGTCCATTTTTCATTTGCCTTCATCCAGGAACGCTGGCTCAACGATCATCTATACTAAAAATAAACTCAAAATGCAACAAAATATACCTCCGTCCCTATTTTTTTCGTTTTCGGAATACGCCCGAAGGGAAGGAGAAATACGAGAGGGAGAAGGAGGAGAAAAGAAGAATTCCCATACGAGAAATCCATACATATTCCAATCCTGGTCACTACTTCACTGAATCCTTGCGAAGCATCATTTTCCACTTCTGGCCCCATTTCTTTTGCAATATTTTAAATACTGATATTGTCGTTACGATCGAACATTTCAATACATACAGGGATATTTAGAGACTAATTATGCCAACTATGCCAACCACCGTCCCCATATATGCCTGAGATATGCCCGAAGGGAAGGGGAAATACGAGAAGGAGAAGGAGGAGAAAGGAAGAATCCCCATACGAAAAATCCATACATATTTCAATCATGCGAAACCGGTTCCACCGGTTTACTGCCAATCACACACTCGATTTACAATAGATTTTCAAATAATAGGATTCGGAAATGAAAAAGCGATCCGATACCTTTGCTACAAGTCTTGCTGCAAGTCTGTAGCTTACTTATCCCTTACTTTTTGTTCTTTTTCTTTTTTCTTTCACTTTTTTTACCGGGCTGATGATGTTTCAAGGATCTGGTCCTTTCGACAATTTTGTCAAAATCACTGACTGGCTGAGATGCCTCAATTTTTCTGAGGTTATCTTTGTATTTATCATATTCATTTTCGGCAAGCTCTTTTGCAACTTCGGCGGAGACTTTGCCGGGATTTGTCAACACTTCTCTTTCATTAAACCGAATAAATGCGTCTAGTTTGATTACCCAATCTTTCATTACCATTGATGTCTGACTTTCAGCCTGCAGCTCAGCGTAGTCCAGATACATTGTGACAATTCTGTTTAACAGTTTTAATTCTTTTTCCGATAAGTAGTTTTTTGCGATCGTAACATCGGATTTGCGAATCTTCCCCTTTGGAGTATTTTTCCATGTGGTTAGACCCATATTATGCTTTGAGGCATCAACTCTCCGGAAGATTAATTCAGCTGCAGTATGGCCGTGAATGGCCCAGTGCAGTTTATTCTGGACAGTTGCGTAGAATTCTTGGGTAATTTTAGCCTCGGGATTATAATCTATACTGCATTGTGCGTATATATCTGTTATTTTCTGATAGAAGCGGCGCTCTGATGCCCGAATATCTCGTATCCGCTCTAAAAGCTCATCAAAATACCTATCACTGAAAGAGGTTCCGCTTTTAAAGCGTTCATCATCAAGAACAAATCCTTTGATAATATACTCCCGCAATATGGTTGTTGCCCATATGCGGAATTGTGTTGCTCGCTCAGAGTTTATGCGATAACCCGTTGATATAATGGCATCGAGATTATAATATTCAATATTCCTTTTGACCCTTCTTCCACCTTCGTTTTGAACTGTCAAAATTCCTTTGACAGTTGCTTCTCTATTTAACTCACCCTCAGAATAAATATTATTCAAATGGTAACTGACATTTTGTTTACTTGTACCTAATACCTCGGCCAGCCGATTTAAGGTTAACCATGCCGTATCACATTGAAAAAATACCTCAACCTTAATTTGCCCGTCCGGGTCAGTATAGAATACAATTTCTGATTTATCGTTCATTCACTGCTCCCAAATACATATTCCTGTCTTCCCTTTGACTGATTTCTGAAAACAAAGAATTTTTCATTGAATACCTCTTGTGGACATTTTACTCGATTTACACAGATTTATCAAATCCAGATCTTAGTTGAACAATCATTCAACGGTTTGATTATATACTGGGAGACTGGGTCCACTGGGAGACCGGTTCACTGCGAAGCGTTACTTGTTTTGCAGAGAATTTTCAAATTAGGCTAATACTTAGAGAATTCAATTGGTTTTTGCAACTCGTGCAATTTATCCCGTAGTTACTTGGAAGTTTACCCTATCTTCGTATCTTCGTATATACGAAGATACGAAGATGCCATTTTTCATTTTCTCTTCTGTCCTGGGGTGTTGATCTACTTTACTAAGCACTGCCTGCAGATGGTTTTGTATTGGCAATTGTGGCATTTGCCGTAATTGTGATGATTTCTTTTTATTGATTTTGGATCAAAGGTTTCACTTAGATAGTTGTCAATTTTCTTCATTACAGTAGTTTTTAAGCTCTCGGAATTTTCGATACGGAATTCCTTATCACGATATTTAATTATCCCGAAAGCAACCCTCTTCTTATATGCCCTTTCAAAGAGTAAAAAGTATGCACCCAGCTGAAGAATATGATCGTTGTAGGGGGTTTTCGGTGCCTTTCTGGATTTATATTCGTAGATGATGATCTGCTTATTCTTTCTGATTATTCGGTCCGGTTTTCCGGTAACAATAAAATCAGGACCTTCCATTTTCAGTATCTTGTCAGAGAATTGTCCGAAAATCTTTTTGCCAAATATTTTCAGATACAAAATAACGACAAAAATGAGCCAGACAAGAACAATAAGGATCTCTTTTAGATGTGTGCTAATAAAATCCACAGAACAATCCCGCTGAAGATCAAAAACAATACTGCCCCAATCACTCTCTTGAAATCATACAGCCAATGAGCTGTTTCCCCACGGCTCTGAGCTTTTTTTGCTCGTTTTGTATCTTTTCCAAGGGCTGACTTCTCCGCGCCTGTAATGGCATCAATGGTATGTTCTCCTAAGTCTTTTGCAATGCACCACGAAACACTGCAAAACTCATATTCCCGTAAATCAGATACTGTTATCTTCCTCTTAGTCTTCAAAATACTCCCTCACGTCATTTTACTATTATACTGATGGATTTTCAAATTTAGCTAATACTGTGAGAGTTTATTTATGATTTTGCAACAAATGCAACAACCGTCTCCGAAAATTCCTGTTAGTCATTATCTTGACTTTCACTTATCTTTGGAATAAACTATATTGTAACGAGCAGTGCATTTTAGGAGAGAAGGCATGATAGAACTTCGAAAGGGTATAACTACAAAACATGCTTCATGTGAAAAATTGATTGTAATTCTAAGAAAGATGAATTTAAATGGTTTGCTATATATTGGATACCCAATTTTTGCATCTGCAGGCGAGAGGCTTACTATTGATGCTCTATTAATATCCAAAGAGACCGGAATCATCATTTTTAACCTAATTGAAGGATCCCAAATAAACACACCTATATGGGACATTCACGACAGGTTATATATGAAAATGAGCGCTTTTCTAATGCAACATACCGAATTAAATGTTAACAGAAAACTCGCCATTGATATTAGTGTTGCCACTTTTGCTCCTGTTGTGAGCAATAATGAAGGATTTGACGAACTATTGACAAATGAATCTGATTTTGTTTCATATATCAAAGAACACTCGGAATGGAGAAATAATGAACTATTTGAAGCAGGATTAAGTGTTCTGCAATCCGTGATTCGATTGAGGGAGCAAAAGGATCGTAGTAATGTTAGAAAAGATGATTCACGAGGTGCCAAGCTAATCAATCTCGAAAAGACAATTGCAAATTTGGACAGAGATCAAGAAAAGGCGGTTATCGAATTTTTCGATGGTATTCAACGCATTAGAGGATTAGCAGGTTCCGGAAAAACAATTGTCCTTGCATTGAAAGCTGCTTATTTACATTCACAATATCCATCTTGGAATATAGCAGTTACGTTTCACACTAGAGCTCTTAAAAATCAATTCGCAAAGCTCATTGAGAGATTCTGCTACGAAAAGACTAATGAACCTCCTAATTGGAAAAAGGTTCATATATTACAAGCTTGGGGTAGTTCTAAGAATGAAGGTATATACTATAATTTTTGTTCTGTTCATAATATAAAATACTTTAACTATCAATCAGGATTAGAGTTAAAAGTTAAAAATCAAAGTAACAGAGCAGTTTTCGATGAATTATGTAGTGTAGCAATTAACAGCGTAGAAGAACCTGCGGAAATGTATGATGCAATCTTAATTGATGAAGCCCAAGATTTACCCGAATCTTTTCTGCAGATGTGCTACAAAATACTGAAAAAACCAAGACGATTAGTCTATGCATATGACGAATTACAGAAACTAAATAAAGGCACTTCTCTTAGGAATCCTAAAGAAATATTTGGTGAAAAGGCTGAAGATACGATTTTGAAGAAATGCTATCGAAATTCAAGACCCACCTTAATTACAGCACATTCTTTGGGTTTAGGAATATATCGAGATAGTGGATTAGTCCAATTTTTTGATGAACCACAATTATGGATCGATTTGGGATATAAAGTGAAGAAAGGTAAGTTGGAAGCAGGGTCAAAGGTTCAACTGTATCGTGATCATGATTCTAGTCCAAATTATCTTGAGCATCATAGTCAGATAGATGATATCTTGATTTTTAAATCATTTGATACATTGAAAGATCAAGCAGAGTGGGTAGCCAAAATGATATGTAAGGATATCAATGATCAAGAGTTATTATTTAACGATATCATTGTCATTAATACAAATTCAAAGACTACAAAAGATGATGTAGCTCCAATCAGAACGTTGCTATGGGAAAAAGGAATTCAGAGTCATATCGCTGGTGAATATGATGCTGATGTTTTCTTTGAAAATAATTCGGTAACATTTACAGGAATTTTTCGAGCCAAAGGCAATGAAGTTCCCATGGTGTATATAATTAATGCACATAATTGCTATTCAGGCAGATATATCAATGATTTGGATTTGATAAAAAGTAGGAATATTCTATTTACGGCAATTACTAGGGCAAAAGCCTGGGTTAGGATAACAGGTATTGGTGATAAAATGGAGTCACTCGTTGAAGAATATGAGAGAATTCAAGATGCTAGTCATGAACTTCATTTTGACTATCCCAGAAATGAGGAAATAAACCAACTCAACATTATTCATAGGGATGTAAGTAATGAAGAGAAATTAAAATTGAAGAATGATATGAGTACTTTGGAAGGTTTTAAAAGCATAATTATGCGATTAAAGCTTGGTGAGGTGTATTTGTCAGATTTTCCAAAGGAAGAACAAGAAATTCTGAAGAAATTTATTGAAAATGAAGAAGGATCTAATTAAAGATATTAAATGGATTACAAGTGTATTAATAAGTAATTCTTTTTCTATTACTCAAAATTCCCCTATTGTAATTGGAGACATCATTACTTGGCAAGGATATAGCAGCATCTCTTATATGTTGAAGAGAATACCCTACAAAGACATTTTTGACCAATGTTTCAAGAAGAAGGATTTCAATATTCAAATGCATGATGGAGCTCTTATTCAAATGATGTTTGTGGTAAACAAAAGGAAAATAGTTGAACATCGATTACTATTTCTTCCACCTCCTCCGAATAAAGATATTGATCAATTTGAGTTTGAAGAATATGATGAATCTAATCAGAATGAGAACATTTTGGAATCACCTGAGATGCGATTTCCAATAAGATTTGATTACTCCATTAACCCCCAATCAGATCACCCTCCATGTCATGCTACATTTGGTAATATTCAAGATTGTAGAATTCCTGTAGAAAAACCTATTACTCCAAAACGTTTCATTGACTTCATTTTAAAAAACTTCTATACTCAAGAATTCAAGAAGAAATTTGATAGTAATTCTTTTGCATGTAATATTAAAGTTGATGATAATATTTCTGAACTAGATAGCAAAACTTTGCATTTCAAGTAAACAACTTTGACTCCAATATACTATTTCGTGACCATCTTTTTTAGTTCCTAGTTATCACTCTGTAGTTATGTATAATAGATATTTCAAGATACATTTTCCAATCAAACTATACTTAGGAATTCAATTGGATTTTGCACAAATGCAGCGACTGTCCCCGTTGCTACAAGAAAAGTCGTTTATACAGTGCTCTTTTAAGGGGAATTTTCAAATTGGACTAATACTTAGCAGATTCACTTGGATTTTGCACAAATGCAACCACTGTCCCCGTTACTATCCCCGTTACTAAGTATTATATTAACTATTCACAGAACATGTAGTTGGGACTCATATTATTTCTCTCTTCGCTAATATACTTTCTAAATTGTCATTAATAAACTTGCTAAATTTATCAGCCTTGGCAATATTTATCATATTCTCCTCTGAAAATTCTTTGGTATATTCAGCCAGCAACTCAATTAAAATATCCAAAGCTATTTTGAAATGATTCTGAGTTATTAAACTAATATCGATTTTGGAGATATCTGTGTGGTTATATTTGACTTTCCCTGTATATATCGATGTAAAAATCCGTGAGAAGTGAAAAGCAAAATTTCTAATGTGCTTACTGTTTTTTGAAGGTACAGCTTGAACCGCATATGAATACATCTTCCTATGAATCAAACAACATTTTAAATATGCTTCGAACTCTCTATCTGGCGCAAATATTTGGTTATATTTTTTATCATTTTTTATCAATGTCGTCGGTTTTGACCTTGCCAAAGAGGGACTAAAATTAATAATAGCTTCTATTGACTGAGCAGCAAACTGAATACTAAATATTTTACTTGCCGGTTTTCCTTGATTTTTATAGTAATTTTTCTGACGATCATAATAATATCCTTTTTTTTCAAAGAATAATTCGAGGAATCTTTGTATATCATCTGTTGCTCGTAAAAGAGTAGGAGGAATAGGATTCTGACTATTTGATGCAGATATAATTTTTGCTACTGTTTCTTTGTTATTCGTGGTAATTACTTTAACCAAAATCGACCTCTTATTCGAGGGATTATCTTTGTAATATTTAAATATAGAGTAGGAAGTCTGAAGGCCATTTACTACTTGGGGATTATCAAGAAAGAGAATGTCAGGAGTAAATCGGCATTCTGAAACAATTATAGTAATACCATTGTTTAACCACCAAAAGTCTCGTTGCATATCGGTTTCAAGAGTTTTCCGGATCATATTGTTAACATCAACTTCGCCTTGATAATGACGAATATTGCTATCGAAGATATGTTCAAGTATGTTTCCAGTATCATCACTAATGAAATCTAAATAGTGATTTAAGTTCACCAGCCCAATATAACCATACTCTTCTTGATCTGACTCATTAGAGGCAAATGAAATCGGGTAAAGTCCGCCTTGCTGAAATTTCAACTCAAGACAATTACTTTCCTTTTCTTGATATTTTGATAATAATTCTTTAGCACTGAATAGATTAAATACAACACTAGTAGTAGGTATTACAGCCTTTGCTTTTTTCTGAATTATCTTTAGCTTCTCTTTGAATGCTGGATTAGTTTCAATATTGTTCGCTCGACAGCAATAAATAAATGTAATATTCATTTCAGCGTTCTTTTTCACCGCTTGTTTCCAAATTTCGTGAAAGATACAGATTCGCTCTACAACCGTACTATTATAGGTTGATAGTAAACTTTTAGTCTCAGCCGAAAGATCAAAAAGTCTATCTTCAAACACAAGTATTTTATCAAGCACGTCTTCTTGAAATGAGGTTTTTCTCTTAAATTGGGACAAATATATAGCTATTCTTGAATTTCCTGAAATTTTGATATCTTTACATTCATCAATAGAAAATACACTTCGATTATCAACCAAAACATTGAAGGAATCTATTCCGCCATCACCACCACCATCAGTAATGCCTTTCTCTATTTCCTCAAAAGATAAATCGTGTTCTTTTGTTACTAATAAAGAGGCAAATATGTCAAATGCCCGATCTTCACTGTAATCAAGAATCTCATTTTTTAATATATATTCATTTGTGCACTCATCGAGAAGTATTGTATTATTTGATATCATTTCAACCTCATATATTTCATAATTTTCTAATCTCCTTTACTCATCTCGAATTCTGAAGCAACAATCTCAATTCATTGCAATTTAGGACACAAATATTACTAACCAGATTATCATCTTGTGCCTTCAAGTATATTCTACTCAATTTAGTCAAGATTTTCAAATAAGTGGAGTTTGATGGTATAGGAGACTGTTCGTTTGAAATCATGCCTAGCACACGCAATTATTTTACACAGGAGAGTGGATTAGCTCGGAAATCTTAGTTTTACTTGCTAATCACTTCTAACTAACCATTCAATAATTTCGCATAAAAATTCATACTCATCTTCCTTCACATCATATGAGTGGAAGTTTTGATTTCGGATTGCTTCAAGTTTTTGCATCCATTTAGTCTTTGCTTCTTTACCACCTGAAATCTTTCTCTCCAGTGGTCTAGTGTAATCATCCTCAAAAGAAGAGATCCAATTTCTCCCATAAGTTGCAATTTTTCGATAGTCAATGATATTTAAACAGTCCCAAGGTTGGCATTCTCCTGTGGAATCAACTACTTTATAGTTTTTATCAGCAGCTCTCTTAATAGTTTCATCATAAACATTCTTTGGGAGACCTAATTTAAACCAGTTATCCCCATGTAAAGCAAGTAATTTTTCTCGAAAATCTAATTTAAGGAAAGTTTCAATATCCCTGATCATTCCAAATGATTTATCAGTATAGTTCATATCTTGCTCTTTCCAATACTGTAGCATTCCTGTAGGATTGAATTCATTTCTTATTTTATGTATTTCCCTCTGAAGAATTCTCCAATACTTCGCTCTACCCCCAGTACCATACTTCTGCCTCAATTCAAGTTTTTCTTCGGAAGAAAGATTCCTGAAATAATCAATGAGCGGGTCTAAGTAGTATATCATTGCTTCTACAAGTTTATTAGTAGTATCCGTCTTAGGGTTAATGCTTATGCTATCTACAAGATAATCAATAATATCACTGAATACCCTAATTAAGCTTTCAATTCCAGCATTTATTGTAAGATAGCCATTCCCCAAATCACCCTGCCCCCAATCCTCTGGAAGCTTTTTCTTAAGATAACGGAAACTTTCCTGCAGAAAAGGGAACAGGACATTATAACTCTCACTATTATTCCCTTTATAAAAAGTTCCATTTTCAGTTATAGCGGTTTTAGTAAACTTACCAAAGTAGTTGCTACGGTCTAATCCAACTTTAATAGTGTCAATAGTAATACAACGAGTATTTGATTTGGTATTTTCACCGATAATTATTCGATTAAATAGTGGTGAAGCTATTTCTTCTCCCAAGTCCATTGCAATCTGAAGCTTAAGAGCTTTTATTCTTTCAATAAGATTCTCTGAGTCCCATAAGAGATCAGAATTCAAGGTATTTCGAAGATTTTTTGGTACAGCTTTCTGGTTTTCATTAATTTGCATAAACAAGCTTACTTGTTCTTCTCTTTTCAGATCAACAAAAGCTACTACAGGAATTGCATTTTTGCTTTTATATTCAGAATTAGCGTATCCATAAAGTCTATGTTGTCCATCTATAATGAAAACAGAGCGGTATTTCCTAGGTAGATGTAAAATTCCGATTCGAGATAGAGAGTTTTTCGATTGTAAACTGGATATATCAAACTGTAGAGCTCTCTTTTTTGTTTCAATGTTAATAACAATTGAATTCGGAAAAAAGCCTTCGTTCTCAATAAACTCATGGACCTTTTTTAAACGGGCTTTTTTTATCAATCGCTGATATGTAGGCATAAATCTCTTATTGGCCTTATTGCGGTGAAGCACATAACTGATTTTCAAAAGCTTCTCTGGTTCAATCGAAAATGAGTAGTAAGTATGTCCCCCCATTTTGCCCTCAATTGCCGGTATTTCATTTTGCATCTCCGGGATCTCCTGGCCTTCAAAAAGATTTCCAAGAAGCTGAAATCTTGCTGATACGCCAAGATGTTGAGTGAGATTTGAGTAGTAATCAATAACTTCACCGTTAAAATGAAGTATTTTAAATTCTTTTAGCCTTTCAATATCAGGCGCAGATAGGACATAATTTCTAGTTGCGAAAATAAATTTTACTTTGTGCTTTATATTTGGATATAACTTATTAAGAATTTTGATAATCCCACTTCTCCTAGCACCTAAAGCTTCAATTGGCTCTTTAAAATTTCCTTTCTTAGGTTCTCCTTCAGTGGCTTTACACTCAATTATTAGAATGGTTTCACTATCTTTTGCAAAAACATCTATTTGTTGAGTTAATGATAAGTCGCTCGTCGAATAGGGCAAATGGAAGTTACGATCTTTATTCATGTAGGTAAACCCGATTTTTGCGAATATTGCCCACACTTGATCCTCGAAAATCATGTCAAAGGGTTTGTGCTTACGCATTCGAATTACATGCTTAAATTTTTTATCAACTTCCCAACCCAAAGACTCATATCTCTCTTGTGATTCAGGTAGAATACTTTTGTAAATATATAATTTCTTTCTACTAGTGATTGCTTTTACTAATTTGTTCTCGGATATTAAACCGTCCAGGAATTGAGATTTTAGTTTCTCATTCATGGTTCAACCTAAATTTGTAAAAATGTACTCGGAGGTTTGCCCTCTTTTAGCATTCACTCCACCAATTAAATTAGCTCGATTCAATTTCACAATATTATCTCCTTTATCAAAAATTGAGTGTATTTTTTTATGTGCAGCATTTGTAAGAATGTAATACGCTTTTCGTAATTTAATATAGTCAATTAATTCACTCAGCCTTTCTTGATCCGAAAGTGAAAATAGTTTTTTATTGTACTTAATAAAATTGTTTTTGTTATGTGATACCGTATACGGTGGATCAAGAAATATTAAATCCCCTTCGTCAACATGATTTTTGAGGATAGAGAAATCTCCATAGCTAAGTGTGGCCTTTTTCAGTCGACGACTAACTAATCTTAATTTATCCGGTTCCAAAAATTCTTTGGTTCGGAAACCATATGGAACATTATATTCTCCTTTCAAATTTACTCTATATAAGCCATTATAGGAAGTTTGGTTCAAATATATGAAACGAGCAGCTTTTTCAACTGGATGAATAACTACTTTACTTCTTAAACTATAGTAAAATTTCTCTGTATTTCTGTATGTTTTAAGAATATCTATTACTTCTTCTGAATGCAGTCGAAGAGAGGAGTAAGTCTCGATTAATTCTTTATTCAAATCGGATAAATATGACTTTCTTTTTGGGTTTATTGAAAGAAATACTGCCGCTCCTCCTAAAAATGGCTCATGATAATTGTTAAAACCTGTTTTAGGTATAAGAGTCCTTATATAACTTATTAACCATCTCTTTCCTCCAGCCCATCTTAGACATGGTTTAACTACTGGAGTTTTTGTCAAATTATCTTCAGGCATCTGATTAAAATCCATACTCTTCATGTTTCTTGCTATAAGGGACCATTAGTCGCCGAAGACGGTGGCTTGCAAAGTTAACAAAACTCATTCCTTAACCATAGCCGGATCTTCTTCACCAGTTGATGCCTCTTGCATTTTCACAAATATCGTGGAGTGGCGCATGGCGTCAAAGAGAAGCAGAGTTGAGGAGATCATACAGCCGTTCAAGAGTGCAAATTTTGGGAAAATGCTGAGTTTTTCTAAAGTAAGACCAAATGCAACTCCGCCAAGTTGCATCAAAAGAAAATAACCTATGACATTAACATAGGGGCGATACCATTTAGGGTCCCGATCCTTGCGCGCAAACACTATTAAGCAACCCAGATACACCAAGGGCATAGGCATATGTATAGATCCATCTGAAAGAAGTCCGAATCTATTCAGAATAATTGGCATAACAAAGGTCAGCAGCACATAGGAAAGTAAGATCACTATCCATTTATTTGACTTCCAGACCCATTTGACTCTATCTTCAACCATATTTCTCATGCGTTATTATAATTCTTTTATCATTACGAAGCAAATTTCCAAAAGAACTGGTTAAAAAGGTTGAAAAGTTAAAGAGGTAATAAGATAACTGGATGCCACGCTACGCTCTGCATGACAGAATATAGTGAAGAGGGAAGAAGAGAAGAAGGTAAATGATGGATTCCCGCCTTCGCTGGAATAACATATTCTCCTTATGGGAAATTTTCTTGTCTTCACCCTCTCCTTCTCTTTCTCTTTCTCCGTCTGGAATTTTCTTATCTCCTCTTTCTCGTATTTCCCGTTCCCTTCGCATGATATTTTGTCAACAGAAATAGGGACGGAGGTTGTTTTTGTTGCATTTTGAGTTTATTTTTAGTATATATGATCGGTGAACCAGCGTCTCAGATTCCTGAAGAAAGAGAGTTCAGATATTCATGAGAAAGTCTCTGAACTTAACTTCTCCCATTATTTCGATCTGCTCTTATACTTGTCTCTGAATTTCTTGAATTCTGCTAGTTTTCCCTCTTGTTCGGACCATAATTCGATGTCTTCCAGATCAATTTTCTGCGCTTCTGCAACTAAAAGAGCTTGCTCAAAAGACTGTGGATCAGACTAGTGATAATACACGGCAAGTCTATCTTTTACGCAATCCGTCGGTGAAAGAAGCGTGATCGTGCCATTTTGATTTTGCATTTCGTTAAAATTTTCAATCGGCGATGATTCACCCAAGGAAACAGGATATGGCAGAAATTCTAAGTAGAATTCACATTCTGTATTTACAAATCGATTCGGCCCCTCTTGAAGAAAATCGATTTTTTCGAGAAATGGTTTGATCTCCTTTACGGGATTAGAGACTACATAATCTAAATCACCGGACATATATTCGTTATGACTGTATATTGTTACGCAAGCCCCACCCACAAGCACAGCCTTAATACCATTTTTCCTCAAGGTTCTGGAAATTAGGCCGGCTAAATCCTCAATTGAAATATTTTTAAGATCAATTTGCTTCATAGTGGTTTACCCTTTTTCCGAGGACGGGTTCTTTTTCTGTAATATTTCTGTAACTCCTTTTCGGAAACTAAATTCATAGCTTTGCCAAGTAGGTTCTCCAACTCCTTCAGAAATACATATCTTGGATTGAATACATATAACCGCGTGTTTCCCTTTTTCTGGCTCACTACCACACCACCCTCTTCAAGTCTTTGCAGCTGTTGTTGAATCCCGTTTAGAGAGATATTAAAATTATCACTGATCTGTTTGCCGTATCCCTCCTTATATGTGTAAAGGAATAGAAGCACTTTTTCAATTGTACTGTTTCCAAAAATTGCCTCTAACATATTGCCTCCGTTTCTCCATGGTCGTGAAATCCATACCATATTATATGGTTATCCTACCATATTTCATGGTACTTGTCAAGTTCTTCCAGAAAAGCAAAGATAGGGGCGGCGGGTAAAGAGAAATTGACAATGGACAATGACGCTTCGCAGTGCACAAGTGACAAGTGCACACGAGCACAAGCGACAAGTGCACAAGCGCACACGAGCACAAGCGACAAGAGCACATGAGCACAAGCGACAAGAGCACAAGGCACAAGTGCAGAAGTTAATAAGAGAAATTGACAATGGACAATTGATACGCTTCGCAGTGCACAAGCGACAAGCGCACACGAGCACAAGCGCACACGAGCACAAGCGACAAGAGCACATGAGCACAAGCGACAAAAGCACAAGTGACAAGAGCACACGAGCACAAGTGACAAGAGCGCAAGCGCACACGAGCACAAGAGCACAAGCGACAAGTGCACAAGCGACAAGTGCACAAGCGACAAGTGCACAAGCGCACACGAGCACAAGTGACAAGCAATGCAGAGCTTGCTCAGCAAGTGTGAGGTGTGAAGTGTAAAGTGGGAAAATACAATGAAGAATTTCGCTTCGCAGAGGTTGGAGGCCTATGGAGAAGTGAATAGTGAACAATGAATAGTGAACAATGAAAAGCAAGTGGACCCAGTGTCCCAGGGACAGAATACAGTGAATAGTGAAAAGTGAATAATGAATAGTGAGGAAAAACACAAGAAGTAAATGCCAGCTGGATCTTTCGTTTCACTCAAGATGACGAAATATAATGAAGAATTGGGAAATGAGGGTTGAAGAATGAAAGAGAGAGGGATGGATTCCCAATCGAGTTGGGAATGACGGATTCTCCGTATGGAGATTTCCCTTACCTTTCCCTTGTCCTATTTCCTATTTCCTCTCTTTTCTTCCTTCCCCTCTCGTATCTCCTGTTCCTTTCGAATCAACAACAGGGACAGTGGTTGACATTGTTGACATAAAAGAGAAATAGGGACGGAGGTATGTTTTGTTGCATTTTGAGTTTATTTTTAGTATCACTAATCCCAATGGAGAATGGCATTTTCGTATTTTCGTAATTACGAAAATACGAAAATAGGTACAGACCGTAGAAGAAATGGATCCTTCGGCGCTGCCTCAGGATGACAGAATACAATGAATAATTGGGAAATGAGGGTTGAAGAATGAAAGAGAGAGGGATGGATTATCGGGTTCCCGAAAATATTCGGGATTTCCGCTTCGCTACAACAAGCTACGATAATGACGGATATGTTTATTGTCTTGCTCTCACCTCGTACATCGCACCCCGTACCTCGTACTGCTTTTATCACCTAACACTTCACTCGTCCATGCGTTACACGCATTAGGACGAGTAATAATTTGAATCAAAATTTTAAAGTGGTAGAATATGTAATGGGGTAAACAAATGAAGAAGGGACTCATATTGCTCACATTACTGCTTTGTATGACAATATTTTCCGCAAAATGGACCGTCGCCGTATATTTGGATGCCGATAATAACCTGGAGGCCGCCGGATTTGACGACTTTCTCGAAATGGCTCAAGTAGGCTCCGACAGCGACATAAATATCGTAGTACAATTAGACGCATATTCTACTAGTAATTCCTATGGATGGTCGACTTGCAAGAGATTTCTGGTAGGTAACGGAATACCCCCTACCGCAGCAAATGCCATAATGGATATCGGCGAACCCAATATGGGGAACCCCGATACATTGATCGATTTTGGAAAGTGGGTATATGATAATTACCCCGCTGATCATTATTTACTTATCATCTGGAATCACGGAGACGGTTGGCGGACAGTAAATCTTGACGGCCGAGGCGCATGTACGGATGATCACGGAACTGCTGATCCGGATGACCCCATTGACCCCTTTTATCTGAATTTCACAAATGGTGAGATACAGGACGCAACCGCACAGATAACAGCTTACTGCGGCAGAAAATGGGACATTATCGGGTATGATGTGTGTCTGAATCAGATGTGGGAAAACAATGTGGCCTCCGTTGCGGATTTTGACTATTTTGTGGCTTCTGAGATGAGCGAGTGGAATGACGGCTGGACCTATGACCATTTCCTGCAGGCGCTACAGGATTCAAATGGGAATCTGACACCGGTAGAATTCTCGGATGCATTGGTTGCCTCTTACGCATTTGGCGAGGGCGGTTCCACCGGCGATACACAATCCTCTATTGACCTTGCCTTTGTACCCGCATTATCTACCGCTATCAACAGTTTCGCAAAGGAATTGATGTGCGCGAGAGGTTCATATTCAACACAGATCGATACCGCCCGCACCAATTGTTATGAGCTCGACTCCTCTTATCCGTATTATAATCAGATAGATCTTTATGACTACTGCCTCAAGTTGGAGGCTCAGAGCGTCCCCGCTTCAGTCATTTCCAGCAGTCAGGCGGTCAGGACCGCGATCACAAATGCCGTTACAAGTAATTTCGCAAAAGCCGGCAATGACTGTTACGGGGTCGGCATTTATTATCAACGGCCTTCATCGTCATATGAATCCATATACGACGGAACTTCTATAGCAGATACATTTTGGGATAATTTTTTAAAAGGCGAAGCCTGCCCTGTTCCTTTGAATATTTCATACCTTTCAAATGTAATTGATGATTCTGCCGGTAATAACAATAGCATAATAGATCCCGGTGAAACGATCGATATGAACATTACGCTGACTAATTCGGGAATGGATACGGCGACAGGCGTAAATGCAACCCTTACCACAACGGATTCTTATACGACCATTACTCAGAATTATTCTACATATCCAGATATTGTCAGCGAAAGTAATGCTATTTCAAACTCGAGTTATACCTTCTCTGTTCAAAATAATTGTCCTGTCGGGCATCAGATCGAATTTGTTCTGAATATCAGCGCGGATACAGGCTATTCAAACACCTCCGCGTTTTCTATATCCGTTGGAAAATTCATTGGTGACTCGACGGATACACCCATCGCAATTACCGATATAAATACGATCGTAAGCACTATCAATGTTCCGAGTTTTTGTGATATTACCGATGTGATAGTATCGGTTGATATTACACACAGCTACAAGGGCGATCTGATCGTTAAATTGGTTTCACCTGCTGGACCTGCTGTTTATTTGCATAATAGAACCGGTAGTAGCACAGATGATATTGTAACAACTTATGATAGCATTACAGCACCTGACGGTCCTGGTATAATGGATGATTTTAACGGTGAGAAATCATGGGGAGATTGGGAATTACATGTTTATGATGCCGCAAATGGAGATGAAGGGACTTTGAACTCATGGACACTTTCGCTTGATCTTAATAATTGTTCCGAGCCTTATCCAATAATCGTATATAATTCTCATTCTATTGATGACAATGCAGGTGGAAATAATAATCAAGTTGCACAGCCAGGGGAAAGCATTATAATGCCTGTAATTCTTGAAAATGAAGGCTATGCAAATGCAACGGGGGTTAATGCAACATTATCAACAATAGATCCTTATGTTACAATAACACAAAATTATTCAACTTATCCGAATATTCCCGTAGGCAATACCGGACTTTCAAATACAAGTTATGCTTTTTCAATTGATTCAGGCTGTCCAATAGGGCATGAAATTATATTCACATTAGATATTAATGCTGATTCTTCATATACTAACCAGGTCAATTTTTCTGTTATGGTCAGCGAATTTATAATTAGTTCTACTGACACACCTATTGACCTTCTTAGATTTGATAACGATAAAATAGGTATTACAAGTATAATTGATGTTCCCTATTCCTGCAATATTGTTGATATATTAGCAAGTGTTGATATAACTTTTGGCTATATCGGTGATTTAATAGTTGATCTGACATCTCCAACCGGGACTACTGTTCGCTTACATAATCTGACCGGTAGTTTTACTGATGATATTATTACCACTTATGATAGTTTAACTGTCCCTGATGGTCCAGGAACGATGACTAATTTTGATGGTGAAAATTCACTTGGTAAGTGGAAGTTGTGGGTGCTTATTGATGATCCAGGTAATCTCCTTTATGGCACATTAAATTCATGGTCATTAACTTTATATTTAGATAATTGTACTCAACCGCCACCTGATATGATCTTTGATTCATATTCTATTGACGACAACGCCGGCGGGAATAACAATGGAGTAGTTGAATCGGGCGAAGAGATCGATATGCCGATAACATTAACAAATATCGGATACGGTGATGCAAATAATCTTTCGGCAATATTGTCAACCGGCTGCACTTATATTACCGTTACCGCAAATAACGCTAATTATCCGGTACTGAGTTACAATGCTTCCGGCGAAAGTCTGACCCCATATACATTCGATGTTTATAACGGCCTTCCAATGGACTACGATGTGATCTTTGATCTGAATATCACTTCGGATGAAGGCAATTGGTCCGATACCTTCATGATAACGGTCAACCCGTCCGGAACAGGGTGTAATTGGACCTTCTCAACTGATACACCGATCGATATTCCGGATAATGTTCCTGCAGGAGTTACGAGTACGATCACTATCAGCGAGCACAAACAGATCATTGATATCAATTGTTTTGTTGATATCACACATGCCTATATCGGTGATGTGATAGTGGAATTGACCTCGCCGACCGGAACAAAGGTCAGACTACATGACAGATCGGGCGGATCTGCTGATGACATCTATACAATATATGATTCATCATCGGTACCTGACGGCCCGGGGGCAATGGATGATTTCCTTGGAGAAGATGCTTATGGCGACTGGAAATTATTCGCGAGCGATAATGATGCCGCTATTACCGGACAGTTCAATGAATGGCGTTTGGAAATATGTTCCGACTCACAATCCGATATTGATATCGATCTCACATCCGGCGGAGAAGGCCTCTTTTTTCCTGAGTGGTCATGGGCAAACAGCCCCAGACAGATAGCGTATATTCACACGGATTCAAGCGGAATATCAAATATCAGGATCGCGAATGCCGACGGCACAGGAAGCCCGGCAGCCATTACAACGGAAGCTGATCATGTATCACATATTTCTCAGATCTCCTGGTCTCCTGATGATGAGTATATTATTTTCGCGAGTACCGCAATATACGAAAAACTTCATTTACGCAAGATCGCTTCTGATGGTACTCAGGCGGGAAATTCTGATGTAGTGCAGCCAGTCGGCTCACTGCCATCGCCGTATTTGAAATGGGTAGATCCGCATTGGTCCAATGAGCTGAATCAAAGCGGCAATGTCCAGAGGGTAGCGGCATCTATCTCCGGAGATATATGGGTATATGAGCCCAACAACACAGCAGATCCTAATAGCGGGATTATCAGGATCACTGATCTTTCCGATCCTTATCTGGATATGACCGCAACAGATAAACTCTATCAGCCGCATTGGAATCAGGCCAACACACAGATCGTTTTTGCCAGACGGCCGGCAAGCCCGATCGCCGCAGCGGCGGATTCAAATATTTTTAAATGTATTGAGGTACAAGATATTATCCAGGGCATTTCTAATCCAATAGGAGACCCCGACGGAGATGGGAACGGCGGCGATTGGGGTGATACCAGACTGATACAGATCAGCAGCTCTACGCATCCTGAATATTCACCGTCGTTTTCAATAAACGGGAATAATGTGGGATATATTTGCGATGTTGCGGATAGCTTCAATAATTATGACTTCTGGACCGATCCCATAGGCTCTTTGTCTTCAACGAATTTTGATGCGTACAGTGATAACTCACCTATATCCGGTTATGAGAATGCTCAGAATGAGGGCTTTATGAAATGGTCGACCGGAGGCGGAGATTCTTTCACCTATATCAAAGAACAGGCTGGAATACATTCTCTTCAGGTGGTCTATGACGAAACGATAGGCGGGTTCATGAAGGGGAACTCATTTATTCAGGATGATAAACTGATCATTGAGGATAACGCCTATACAAGATTATCCGTACCCCTTGAAGTAGCATTGAATTATGCGTATTTCGGAGTGACTTCACTTTCGCATATTCCCTCCAACGATCCGCGGATCGTCCCTATCGGTGAATTCAGAAAGATCACGGCAGACGGAATTATGGAAAAGGGAATATTCACCAAAAACGCCGAATTGAGGATATTCTTTACACAGGAAGAATTAATGGGCAGGCCCGTTGAGTGGCTGGAGCTAAGGAAATTTTCAAACGGCAGATGGGTATTGATCAACTCAAGTGTATCAGATGATGCTGATGGGAATCCTGAGAACGATCTTTACGACGGCGGGTATGTCACTGCCTTTATTGACAGCACTGCGATTTACGGGCTGTTTATCAATTCCCCGCAGAAAGTATCTTTTGATTATAAGCTTGACAATGCCAGGGTTTATCCGAACCCGTGGAATGCTTCTTCATCGGCGCTTGATCACCTCAGGATCGATCATTTCGGAGACAACTCTTCATTGGAAGAGGTCAGTATATATAATGTCTGCGGAGAACTCATAGCAACGCTGAACAATGCGGTCACTACCGAAAATGACGGCTTGGATTTTCTGAAGTGGAGCGTTGTCAACGATGACGGTAAAAAAGTCGCTCCCGGAATATATATAATATACATCCGCGACAACTCCGGTGCGAAAAGCACTAAGAAGGTCGCGGTGATACGGTAAAGAGAAATTGACAATGGACAATTGACAGTTGACAATTAAAAAGTAGAACCCAAAGAGATATTTATCCCGAATGATTTTTCTCAACGTGTAACCTTGAACTTTTTAACATTTCAACTTTTGAACATGCGAGCTCGCTTCGCGTTACTCGTGCAAGGGAGGGAGAGAAAATATGAAGCCATCTGAAGAATTGCTTAAGAATTATCAAAAAGTCAATCGATACAAAGATGAATTAATGACCGCCGTGGGATTTCACAGATTACCAGTGATGCCGAAATCTTCAATGGACCTCGCAGCAGAAATTATTAGCAAAAAGAATATTAAATCGGTTCTTGACATAGGAGCCAATGACCGCAGATTTAAAAGGCATATATCACTTGACAGATGTCGTTATCATTCTATGGATCAGGATGAGACATATGATCATGATTTCAGAACTATTAAAGATATTGGCGATAATAGAAAATTTGGAATGATCACAATGTTCGCAGTAATTGAACATCTTGAGATCGCTACTTATATTGATGAATTTATCCCATTTTTCCTTGAAGCTCTTGAGCCGAACGGCTATTTAGTGATTTCTTCCAATAATATTTTTCATAACCTTGGAATAAGAACGGATTATTCTCATGTAAAATCATATTCACCCAGAGATCTGCATGCTATTATGCGGAATTTTGGCTTTAAAACCATTGGTGTATATCGAATTTCATTATTGTCAAAAAAGATCAGATGGTTTTTCGACCTATTGAGTAAAACTGTTTTTAAGCCCTATTGCCTGGATTACGCGCCCGAGATCTGCTGGATATTCAGAAAAGGAGGTTAGAGGTTAGAGGTTGGAGGTTGGTTGAAGATGGGTAAGAATATAGGGAGAGAAGAAAGGAGAGAGTATACAGGATGGCTGTAGAGAAATTAGAAGTATATCAAAGAATTATCGATTTAACGATTAATATTTATAGACTGACAAAACCCTTTCCTAAGGATGAGATTTACGGGTTAACCTCACAAATGAGAAGAGCTGCTATTTCAATTGGTTCAAACTTAGTTGAAGGAAATTACCGGCAAACTACAAAGGATTATTTACATTTTATTGATATTTCAAAGGGTTCGGCTGCAGAACTGAGACATCAAGTGTTGATATCGTATAAACTGAAATATTTAGACAAAAATACCTTTCATCGTACTTTTGAAGAGCTTGAAACAATAATTAAAATGCTATCTCGGATCCAAAGTAGCCTACAGAAAAGAGATTAGAGGCCTGTAGAAAAGTGAATAGTGAATAATGAATAGTGAAGGAAAACGCAAGAAGTAAATACCAGATGGATCCTTCGCGATAAGCTCAGGATGACACAGAAATATCAATAACATTAGAAGATGTGCGGAAATCATAATAATTTACAATGGACAGTTGATTATTTCTCGAATACCGAACTATTCACTGTTCACTATTCACTTCTTTTGCCCTCCGGCAAAAGACAGCGGTTCTGCCCATAATGACCGTCGGCTTCGCGGCGATCTCGAATCCGCACTTTTCCGCGACGGTGATCATTTCAGCAAAACTCTCGGTAGTGGTGTGATGCGGCGGCTCGGCGATATAAAGATATTTACCCGCTTTCAACAGCGAGTGCATCTCCTTGAAGAAATTTTCCGCACTCGGAACTTCGTGGACGAGGTAGAATGCGATTATAAAATCAGCCGGCTCTGTGAGCCCTGTTGACTCTGCTGCCGACTTGATCAGCTCGATCGTTTTTTCATACTTGCTGCCCTTTATTTTTTCCGCTACTATATCAAGCATCCCCTGCTGAAGATCCACAGCAAGTACTTTGCCCTGCTCTCCGACCATCTTAGCGATACCGATGGAAAAGATCCCCGTACCGCAGCCGACATCGATCACCGTATCACCTTTGTTAATATATTTCTTGAATAGTCGTCCGGCATTATGTCCGAGCTTTCTAAAAGGATTATCCAATTGATGCGCATGCTCCATCGAGCAGATCCCGGGTTTAGTGTCCGTGGCGGCGGCTTTCTTATCCTTGAGGTCCTGCTTATGAAGCATCCATATCCTCACCACCGCAAAGAGCATCATTGAGGCGCATAGCACTTCAAAGAGCAGTATATAGTTCTGAGCTAACTCCAACTTCATAGATAGAACAAAAAGCAGAGCGCCAAGCACAACTATCAATGAATACAGCAATTGCTTAAATGTATTTTTCATCTTTTATATAACCTCACATTTCAATGATCTCGGCATCTGCCACTCCGGCACGGTCCTGTACCGTAAAATATATTATTTGCCAGCCGTCATCTGAAAGCTTCTTGAGCATCTTCATCCCGTTTTCAAAGCGCTTCTTGTCAGCAGCTATAAAGGGATCGTCCAATAGGAAAAATCCCTTGATGCCGTCGAATATCTCTTCACCGAAAGCGATCTTCACGCTGAAATACAACTGATCGAATGTGCCTTGAGATAACTCGTCCACAGAGTAAATATGACCCTCGGTATCCTTCGCATAAAGGGTATTTTCGTCCCTGTCATAATCAACCTGCGTGTATTTATCTGATGTCAATTTTGAAAACACCTTTGACACCCTGCTGTCCGCACCAAAATACCGTGAGAATTCCGACGAGATATCATCGCCGATATTACCGAGAAGTCCTATCGTCTGCTCCTTGATCCTGATACTTGTTTCAAGCCGGGCTTTCTCGTGTAAAAGGGCATTTATCAGCTGCTCGACAGCGGCAGCGGTATGAAATCCAATATCTTCTATTTCAAAATTCATCCCCGCCTTTTCATTGAAAGCGCCAAGACGGTCCGCGATCTTACCGGCATTGAGAGCATAGTTACGCACCTGGTCTCTCATCTTCTTTCTGCTTTCTTCAATGTTCCTTATATCGGATTCGAGAATATCTCTCTCGCCGGCACCGCCCTCGATACGGCTTACGATATCGGCAATACCGGCATTCAGATCATCAAGTGAAATATCACGATACTCTTTGGCAAGCTCCGTCAACGGCTCTTTCTCGTCAGAGATAGTTGCTGATAATATCACTATTTGCCTGCTGAGCTGCTGTATTTCCTTTTTCAAGTCGGCGATATTCCTCAGTCGATCGTCAAGTTGATCAAGATCTTGTATTTTCAAAGCGGTCCTGAGTTCTGTAAGACCATTTTCTGCTGTGGAATACTTTGCGGAAATACTGTCGATAAAGGCCGTCAGGCCTTCTATTTTTCCATCGATCTTGTTTCGCTCACCATTTAAGATATCGACCTCAGCCCCCAGATTTGATACTTCCTCTCTCAACTTCTCGGTCTCGCCAAAGATCTCGGAAATGTTTGTTATATCAAGGCCAAGGCCACGGATCTCATCTTTCCATCGGATCTCGGCTTCCTCTGAAACCTTGACACCGCCTTTGACGTTTATCAGAAGCAGTATGAGAATAATTATTAACGCCGATCCACCGCCATACAAAAGGTACGGGTTCTTCATAATAGCCCCGATGATCAGAAATAGTAAAGAAAGCACCATTGATGAAACAGAGATCAGCATAAAGGCCTTCCGATGGCTGCTTGTCAATGAGGCACGCTCTCCTTTACTGATCCCGGATGATATCCTGCCGCATATATTTTCAAGTTTTTGCAGGCGCTCATTTCCGTATTTGTGCCTCTGTGCTGACTCCGCAAGTTTCTGAGAAAACGCAGTTTGCGCTTGCTCAAGTTCTGTCTTTTCAAGGCCATGGGTTATGTGCTCAGCCTTCAAACGGCTGCAAGTCGCGTCTAATTTCCTGAATTCTTCCGCATTTTCCTCAACCGCCTTCAGCTCATTCAATTGTTCTTCTTTACTTTGCAGATCTGTTTGAAAAGCAGATACCTGCTCTCTTTTTTTGAATGACGCTGCCTGCTCCAATCTAATATGCTCGTTGCCCAGATGTACCAGTTTATCTTCCAATGTTGCCGATGCCTTCATTAATTCGAGATATTTTCTTTCGGCTTCCCTGCCGCTGCTGATCTCATCGTCCTCGGAAAATGTTTTATTGATCTCGTCAATGTCATTAAAAATACTCTTTAAATCTGTTTTAACCCTTGTGGGACTCAGAAATTCTCCTCTGAGATTTTTCTCGATCTTCTGCAATAAGCTCTGCTCGCTCCCCAGGAGTTTTTCGGATAACGGCCCCAGATACGAGCCGGTATCCAGATCGCTACTTCTGACTATAAAGAGTTTTCTGAAATCCTCTTCGCTTAGATCAAGATATGTCAATACCTTAATGAAGTCCGAAACAGGACGGCCCTTGTCATCATACAGCGTGATCGTCCCCTCTATTTGCTCGATCGTATCGTATCTGGCAGGCGCGATATCAAATGGCGGCGCTCCGCGCTTATCGTATTTGAGCAGGCCTAACTTATATAGAATTCCTTCCAGAAGGTATGTTTTTCCGGATTCATTGGAACCGCGAATGATAGTAAATGGTTTCAGCTTCTTGTCGAAATTGGATATGGGCCCTAGTTTCAGGAATTTAACCGCTTCCAGTTTGAAACTTTTCACAGGATCCCTCCCGCAGACGACAGGAATTCCCTGATCATGAGTGCTCTATCCGCGGATGAAAAATTGCCATTGTCCAAAAGGCCTTTGAAACGCTTGTATATCGGATGGCTCTCAACATCCCCCACAAATTGTGTACTATAGGAGATATCCACGAATAATTTATATTGATCGACGATCGCGGCAACTTTTTCCCGGAAAATATTTTCATCTGTTTTAAAAAGGCCGTTTATATGAAGAAGAACTCTGCAATTGTCCCTGACCGCGTTCAGACGGGTCTCAATGTCCTTCAATGCGGCAGCTTCATTCAAGAAGACCTCGATCTCAATCCTTGTGAAGTGAAAAGTATTCTCCAATTGCAACTCATGCAAAGATAGATCTCCTGTATCCAGCAGGATCACGCTTCGCGGGCCGATCTCTTTAGCAGTGACAGAAACTGGAGAGCCGGCATAGCAGAAATGCCCGCCGTCATAACCAAGCGCCTTAAAGCCGGAGTGTATATGTCCCGCCAATATCAGATCGATGCCGGAGCCGGCAAAATCGGAAAGCTCACAATCCATATATTCATATTGCTTCTCCTCCCCTGCATAGAAGAGGTTTGTGAGATTCGCGTGAAAGACCGCAATATTCTTCTCCCCTGTATTCTTGGAGATCTCAAGAAGCATTTTTGTGAAGTATGAGGATTCGTCCCTGAAAGGAACATAATGAATACGGCAATTATCTATGTCAAGATATCCATGATCTCGATAGATATTTACCCTTTTGCCGAAGTAAGTGCCCTTTTTGAAGGCATCCATATCATGATTACCGGGAATGATATCAATGTCGATATCATATTTATCAAAGATCTCATCACCGATCGTCTGCCCGATGCCCTTAGCTTCGGACGGTTCATCAAAAAGATCACCGCCGATAATTACCCTTTCGCACTTTTTCTCAACGGCGATACGGCATATCTCCTTCAGCGCGTCAAAGCGCTCGGGATGCCCGGTTTCCAGATGAATGTCAGATGTGAAAAGTATTTTCATTTTACCCGCCATATATTACATTTTTCCTCTGTTTTTAGCAAATCAATGCGATGGGAATATGCTACGCATAGATTAGAGGCTAGAGGTTGGAGGTTAGAGGTTGGTTGAGAGAAGTGAATAGTGAAAAGTGAATAATGAATAGTGAGGGAAAACACAAGAAGTAAATACCAGATGGATTCCCAATCGAGTTTGGAATGACAAAAGAGAGAGGGATAGCATTAGAAGATGTGTGGAGAATGGAGGCCTGTAGAGAAGTAAACAATGAACAATTAGGAGAGAAAAAGGGAGAGAGATTCAAAGATGTGTGGAGATTGTTCCCATTTGATTCTACACCCATTCTCCCTCCACCCACCCAGGTGATCTGAGTCATAAATAAGATGACAATGGCTGATGCTCTTTTGCTCCGTATTCAAGGCGCGAGGAACGCTGCATACCCAGCGCGGTCTGTGAGCGATGAGCAACGCAGAAGACATAGAAAGAGCTTCAGCCCGAAGGGTAAACTCATCTTTGGTCAATTTCTTCCTCTCT
>JAGLWT010000024.1 GCA_023133295.1 bacterium
TACGGACCACAAAGGGTACGCTGCGCTTATTGTTCGTTGGAATTGCCTCAAATCTAATCATTCCATTGTTATCTTATTTATGACTCAGATCACTTGGGTGGGTGGAGGGAGAATGGGTACACAATCACACGAAACCATTATCCGCATCTCACTTCCCATTTCCTATTTCTCAAACTTGAACTTGGAATCTTTGAACTTGTTCGTAAATACCAGGTTTGCTATTAAACATCTTCCAAATTCGGAGATAACGATCTTTCGGAATTTTCCAGCTTTTTTCTTTTAATCAGCATTATTGTCAATTGCATTATCAATATAATAAGCAGAAGCCCAGATAATATCAGAAAAACCAGCGAGATAGCTTCCGGGCTATTCTCAAGGAATTTCGGATATATACGAAGCTCCTCCAAAGTTATCCTACTATTCCATACGACGTGAAATATAATCGGGATAAGGATATTCCGTGTTGCCAGATACACAGTTCCAAGGAATAAGCCAAACACGAAAGACTGTGGTGATAAAAAATGTGGCAAACTGAACAGAAGTGAGGAAATTATTAGCGGTAAAATGATCTTGCCTTTGAATTTTTTAGTCAAATAATTCAAAAGGAGTAACCTGAAGACAATCTCTTCAAAAACCGGCGATATAAATGCTATATTTATGGGCGTTTTCATCAAGTGTATATTTCGAGTAATCACCGAAACGGTGTCCTGAAATGGGATTATCGCAAGAGAAAGGAATATACAGAACATGAAGAACTCAATGATCATTATCGGATTGGTAATTCTAAGCTTGATCTTGGATATAGAAGCAAACCAGCTTTTGAACAGTATTATAGAGAACAGAAATACCACAGGAAGATAATAATGCAAAAAGGGATCTGGAAAAGCCTTCGGAGGGAAGCCGTCAAATATCAGGAAAGAGACAGAAAATCCCAGAGCACTCAATACACCACGGAAAAGATATAGCACCAGTATAAAACCGATAATATTCTTAAGGTCAAGGTCAGAACTCCGGGATATCCCGTCGTTATACATGTTCGCTATGGGCCGGGGGTACCTGCATCACATGGGCATCCCGAACAGTTACATTGGCTCTCCAAACATTGTTTGTAGTACTGATCAGACTTCTCTTTATCATAGGTAAATACTCCGCAATCGTAGAAGTCAGAAGCATAAGCCTCTGCTTGACTCAAACAAATCGTACAGCAAGTAAGACATTTGCCAACATCCCAAAGTACTGGCCCAAAAAAATATTTTGCCCAAGCAAATACATTATTAATTGTATCTCCAAGGCCTGCAAAATATATAATATCAATCTCTTCACCTTCAGAAATCTCCGATATTTTTAATGTAAGCTCGAGATAGGTTTCAATTATTGCATAGTGATATTGATTGGTGGTCCATTTTTTCGCTTTTTTCAACAGATCGTGCTGGATTTTGTTATATAGTCCCGTATGGCTGATGTTTGATTTTATAATCTTTTCAAGTTCGTTCACATATATTTTCTTCTTAGTATCATCAACAAATTGCACCAGGCCATTGTTGATATAGTTCCTGAGAACCATAAGAAAAAACTCATTCTTGTAATGAAGAAGTTCGTGAAATTCTGTTGGGCGGCCCTGACTTCCTTCAGATATCGCCGCATATTTCCCTGAATTGAGCCTCTCTATTCGAATGATCTCAAATCCGTCTTTGGTATGAGCCCAGACAATTTCACCACCGTTCAGCTGAGACTCATTTGTCAACATTAAGCCTGAAATGTCGGATTTTTGGCTTTTAACATCAAATGGAACTGTTTGGAAATCTGTCTTGTCCGAACACCCCAAAAACAGCACAAGGCCAACGACAACAAGCATAAAGAGATTTCTTTTTATTTTTTCCTCCTTTGAAAATTTTAAAAGATCCTTTTTGTTAAGAAGCAATGGATAGATGGCAATTTATACTTTTCCGTTCAAATAAATCGTTTGCTTTCCTTCCGCTTTTCATTGTGTAATTATACATTTTATACCGTTTAAATCAAGAAATATTATGGAGGAAAATGCGATAGACGAAATATTACATCTCATACATTAACATAAGAGGGATGGATTCCCGCTTTCGCAGGAATGACAAACACCTAAACAAGTGGACCCAGTGACCCGATATCCCAGTTGAACATCCGGGAGGCAGGACATATCCTATATTCTCCCTTCTGCACCTATCAACCTATCACCTATTTGGTGCACTTGTTCACTGCGAAGCATTTACATGCTTCGCTACCCCCAGTTAATATCAAATTCAGTTATATCATCACCTCTAGTAAGAGATTTAGTGACCTTGACCGAAAGGTCTTTGACCCCGGTCATCAGCATGGCGGTATGTATCCATCCGTGGATCCCGGGTTCTATATACTCGTTCATGCCTTGAAAATCGATGATCTGGACCTTGGCGGAGTTCTTTTTGAGTTCTACTGTCTGCATCGCGGAGGGCTTATAATAGGACGGGAAAATAACGCTTGCTTTTTTAATGATAAAGGAAGGGCTTCCCATTTTCACAAAGATCTTGTAAATGCCTGTCAAAGCGAATTCCGCGCTGAAGATGCCAAGGTCATAGGTTACTTGCATATCTCCATCGCAAAGCTTATCCACGATGGCTTTTGTGGGTATGGTAACGGCATCTTCCATGGGATACCACGCTCCCACGAAGGGGTTTTCCAGGATATCCCTTGATCTCTCAGGTAGAGATGCATACCACTCATCATATTTATTCGGATAATGTTTCTTGACATATTCCCTTAAGGGAAGAACAGCCGCGCCTTTTACTTCCATATATTTTACTCCTTTATTTGGGGACGGAGGTTGCAGAAGTTGCAAGCCCATCCCTACTCCTCTTGTATTGCACCTTTATTAGTATATTTATCACCTTATCAAACCTCACTTCAAGGCATTGCTTCATTTATCTCATACCGGCCTTTCATCATGCTTATTACAATAAGTATCCACCCCAGTATAATAGGAGTTATTGAATCTCCTGCTAGGAAAATATTCACTCCATGCAACTTTTGCAACCACCGTCCCCATTTCTCCTTTAAAGAATATTCAGTCCTATTCCTAATGCCACCATCAGATTAATATATCTGGAAGACACTCCCTCCACCGTTGCCGTGGTCTCCAGATCCGAAAGTCCCATCGCAAAACGGCCGTCCAATGACATACGGACATTGAAAAGATAAAAATCGAAGCCAAGGCCGAAGACCAATGAAAAATTTACATTTGCAGCCTGATCCTTGATATCTTCCCATACCCCATCCAATGTAAGTTTTTCCGCTTTTGTCAATATTGAAAATGATGGGCCTATGAGAAAATAAGGCTTTATTATGGGTACATCCAGCCGGAACTTCAAAAGGATTGGTATCTCTATATAATCACTGACCCTCTCCTTATAATTGAATGTGGTTTCAGCCACTTCAGACAGTTGAGAAATATTATGCAGATAGTATATTTCCGTCTGAATTGAGACTACCTTGAAAAGGTTAAGGGAGCCGTATATGCCGAAGTTGAACCCGGCAGACGGGTCAAAATTTTCATTAAGAGACGCCTCTGTGGAGTCATCTGTAGCTGTGATCTGTACATCGGCAAAACTTGTGCCGAATTTCAAGCCCAGATCAAGCAGATCAGCTTGCAGAAACGCAGCCGAGAACATAAGCAGCAATGTAAGGACAATTATCTTTTTCATATTGCCTCCTTCGTATGTTATATTTTAAACACAATCAGAATATAAATCAACCCTTGAGCGATGGCATTTATCTGAATCTGTATGATAACATACCAAAACTATAAAATAGAGGTTAGAGGTTAGTTTGAGACTGGTAAAAAGATACACATCTTCTAATGTCATTCTGAAAGAGCGATAGCGACCGAAGAATCCATTTCCTTTCTTTTCTCCACCTTTTAACCTTGAACTTTCGAACAATCTTCTCAACTCCACACATCTTCGAATGCTATCACTTTCTCTTTTGTCATTCCTGCGAAAGCGGGAATCCATCTCCATTCCCTTTTCTCTACTTCGTACATCGCACCTCGTACCTCGTACTGTTTTATCACTTTACACTTCACACTTCACACTTCAGACTTCACACTTTCTTGTGCACTGGTGCACTGCGAAGATTGTGGTGCGGCGCGATATGATTGTAACAGAAAAATTAGTGGTTTAAACGAAATAGCGATTTTTCGGTTACGGGTGTGTTTCCTTTTCCCTTACACACTTATGCACTTGTGCTCTTGTCGCTTGTGCACTATTTCGTGTTATCGTATGATCATAAATTTGCCGGTGATCTCCTCTGAGCCGTTATGAGGGACTACCCTGAAGATATATACTCCCGGAGCCAGTAACTGGCCGGAATCATTATCCAGATTCCACGCTTCGTCAGCGTCCCCGCTGTAATGTTCGATAGTTCGGGCAAGCATTCCGGACATGGTGTATATCTTAATAGAGCACCGGGAAGGTAAATGAATGAAATCCACCCTTTTATAGCTGGTTTCCCAATACGAGTATTGACCTTCAATGTATGGATTTGGAACCACTTCCACTTTCTTCTTGTATTCATCAGGTGTGGATTCCGTATGCCATTCAGGCGTTACGGGAAAGACATTCGCGAGAGCCGATGAATATGCGGGAGCCACAGGGGGATTTGTAGTCCGGTCGCCCGTGTCATATGCGACAACAGAATAATAATAAGTGAAACCGTTAAAGATAGAGGGATCCGTATCCGTGTATTCCATAAAATAAGTTTCATTCCAAGTGCTTCTATGTAATTCAGAAACTGGGATCTCGCCATAATAGTTTCTTACATAGGTCGATTCCAACTGAACAACAAGGGCATAATCTCCCAATTCGATATCACCCATACCTGTAAGGTTTCTGTAAACCCTGTATCCATCCCAATCCCTGACCCCCGAATCGGGGGGATCTTCACAAGATTCGGACCCTATCGAATACTCGGGAGACGGGTCATCCGCTTCGGAATAATAGCCCTCAAGGCCGCCGGGAAGGGGCTTTGGAATATAATTGCGATTCCTTGACCACTTAAGAAATACCGATCTGTTACCCGTTTCTACCTCCAGAAAAGGAGCTTCGGGGGGAGGATTCGGTATCAGCCAGTCATTGTTATATATCTTTCTCGCCGTGGCGGCGTTCTTCTTGAATTTCACCACATCGTACCCCATGGGATTTGCCCATGAGACAGCGACCGTAGCGCCCATCGGCAGGTCAAAGGGGCCCATACTGACATAAAGCAAGGCATCCTGCGGTTTTGAGTTTCTCTCCTGTATCTGATCAGAGGTAAGATAGGTCCAGAAGGCCTCGTCATTGCCCCAATCCCCCCAATTTTCATATGAAAGGTCAAGTTTTACGGAGCGCAATGTTGAAGTATCAAATATCGTCAACCCGGCTACACCAAGGGTTTCATCGGCGCCGTAATAGGAATATGCCGTTCCCAGAGATGGATCATAATAAGAAACATTCTTTGCGGCATGGTCCCAATCCACATCCGGGTCCATAAAGACACCTATATAGAATTCGGGATAATTATATTCAGAGGTATTTTCAAGCGTCATTATATGAATATTAAAGGCATCCGCATTCGGGTAATTCCAGCGGAGATTTCTAACGGTGGCAAATATCCCCAGAGGGTATCGGCTATAAGAATCTTCCGCAAAGGTAACATAATCCGACTGGGATAGTGATCCCAACTCTTCATTTATAGAAGAAAAGTAATACCCGTAAAAACTGATCATGTCCTTGTATGATCCGGGGTAATGTATCAAAGAATCTTCCGGTGACTGAATATCGCCTTCCCAGAGAAAGTCAGAGATGATGCCGTTGTATCCCCACATAACATTCTGATCAGAAGCGATCTGGCCTTTCAAATGTTCTCCAAGATTCTTAGGATACTGCCAGCCGGCAAAATACGGAGCCCAGCCGCCCGCCCACGCGGGATTAGCGAGCCAGCCGAACCACCAGGCATTAGTTCCGGCGGTGATCGCGTAATTACCGTAACAGTCATTATACATGGAAGACTTTAATGATACCCATAGATAATCATATGGGATCACATAGAAACAGAAATAAAACGGTGCTTTATCATCCTGAAATTTTTCCAGGCCAAGAGGATTGAAATACTGCTCTCTGTTCAAGGGCTTCTCTAAGCTAAAGGCCGAGACAGATATGAGTACAAGGATTATTAGCAGGATCAATCTGTTTTTTATTATTTATCTTCCTTTATATATCGTTCCAATTCTCCAGCCTCAGCATTAACAAGTCGTTTAAAATTATTTTTATCCTTCGCGAAAGAAATAATCTGCGCAAGAAGTTTAATATAATCCCCCTGACGGCTTCGGGGTGCCGCAATAAGAAAAAGCACTCTTACCGGCTTGTTATCGATCGAATCAAAAGGAATTCCTTCCTTCACACGGGCTATACTCAGAATAAAATCATCAATCCCGTCTATGCGGGCATGGGGGATAGCGATCCCAAGGCCTATGCCGGTTGATAGCTGACGCTCCCTATTCAAGAGTTCTTCAACAAATACGGCCTGTCCCGGTATATCTGCCAGTTTACATGTTCTTTCGGCAAATCGGGTGATAAGGTCAAATTTATCATCCTTTTCGAGTCGGAAGATAAGGGCTTTTTTTACATAATTCTTGAAAAGCAGCTCCATGTTGCCTCCGTAATGTTAATGGTATTATATTTTACCGGATAAATCAATAAGTGCAAAAGAAAGTGTGAAGTATGGTGTGTGAAGTGTAAAGTGGGGAAATATAATGAAAAATGAATAAACGGGAAATGACTATAGGAAATGAAGAATTGAGACTGGAATCTTTACATATTTTAAAAATGCCTTATAATATAGTATGAATTATCGAGATATATTTTTAACATTAAATTCTGAAAATGTCAGATACCTCGTGGTCGGAGGATTGGCAGTTAATCTTTATGGCGTGCCGAGAATGACCTTTGACTTGGATCTGATAGTTGAAAACAAATTAGAGAATTTCCAAAATCTGGTGAATGCCTTTCAAAAAGCGGGCTTTACCCCGCGCCAACCAATGGCGCTGAAGGACCTCCTTTCTCCTGAAATAATAAAGAAATGGATTACCGAGAAAAACCTTATTGCTTTCTGTGTATATGGAAAAGATAAGCCCTTTGAAGAGATCGACATAGTTTTAAGCCATAATGTAGATTTTGATAAGGAGTATTCAGAGAGAACGGAAATGGAATCCGAGGGTATTATTATTCCCGTCATATCAACGGCCGGACTTATTGAGATGAAGGAATACTCGGGACGAATACAGGATCTTCAGGATATTAGACTTCTAAGAAAGCTCGGAGAACAAAACAGTGAAAAATAGCGACAGGAAGGATCTGGAATACTATTATGAGATCAGCGATGAGAAACTAAGAAAATATTCCAAATTAACTACGACCGAAAGACTCAATCTTATTGAAGAATATCTTGCTTTTTTTTACAGTATCAAAAGATTGCCGCACTCGTGATGTACGGTTAATGTCTTCTTCCCCAATTTTCATTTCCTAACAAACCTTTTCTCTACTTAACATTGTTCACTGTTCATTGTTCACTATTCATTCGTATTTTGACTTCCATCAGCTATTACAATACAATAATACAAGCGCGGAGGCGGAATATGGAACACAAATTTGCGGCAGACAAATTTATTAAACCGGATATCAATTTAGCAAAAGCGATGCGGACGGCTTTCCGATTTTACAGATCGTCCTTTTTCCGCATAATGCCTATAGCGATCGCCTATGGTTTATTGATCTTTATAGCTTTTCCAGAAAGAATTCAGGAAGCGCTGGCGATGTTGCGCATTAAAATCATTTTCCCCCCGGTGTTGCTTTCGCTTTATGAAACATATCCTGAATTTTATCAGCTGATCTCTAAGCTAACGGCCATGATCGCATTCTTTTTCATGATAAACTTTCTTTTTAAACTTTTACCGCAAGCCGATGAACCAAACTCTGAGACTGATGAACCAAAAGCCTCAAATTCCGGCCAGACCTTCTGGCTGCTGGCGTTTTTGCCATTTTTAATGTTCTCTACATTATCGGTGTTCTTTGACACTTTTTTTCATAGCTCTTTCGTAAACGGCAATTTTATTGTGAAAACATTTTTGACAATGTCCATTTTAATTTTGCCATTTTATTATTTCAGGTGGCAATGCATAATAATTGTCTCTTTTATCTCCTCATTACATTTCAATGACCTGAGCGTAAAAGAGAATCTTGATATTGGATATGTCCTCACACTTGGCTATAAAACCGCTCTTTTTTTATATTTCATTGGAATGGCTATGCTGCTCGCTATTTTCGACATTATTCCCATCATTGGGATGGCGCTGATCATTCCATTTTTGGTATATGTCACTATTTCGCTATACCTGCAACTTATCGAAGCATTCAAATTCAAGGCGGGACAAATAGAAACGATAGATCCCAGAAAGATCAACGCACCGTCAAAGCCTAGAATTGAATTCGCGATGATTATGGGTGTAATACTGATTCTGAATATTATTCTGTGGTATCTGTATTTTAATCCCATCGTCTGATTTGCGATAGCAAATCAGCGTGAAAGTAGAGAAGTTTGTTCAAAAGTTGAAAAGTTCAAGGTTATGCTTCGCAGAGCACAAGCAACAAGTGCACAAGACACAAGTGTGTAAGGGAAAAGGAAATACACCCGTAACCGGAAAAGCACTATTTCGTAATTATCATTAAATTATCCGTAAAAAATATATAGAACGCCGGAACGAATTCAGATATGGGACATGTCGTACGCCACAGGCGTTCGTCTGTCCCGATGTAAAAGTTCCAAGCGGAGAGTTGAAAATTGTGAAGCAATTGTACACTCTACGCTCTACTGCAAAGCTTTCCGCTTCGTTAATTGATTATCAATTGATTGAGGTCAAATACATATGTCAATGTGATAGAGACCTTTATATTTTTGCCGTTTTGCACAGCGCCTGTGAATTTGCAGAGCTTTCCGGAGTTAAGAGCAGCCTTGTCCAATCTATCGTGTCCCGATGACTCATATATCTTCGTGTAATAGATACTACCTTCTTCATCAAGATACAAGGTCAGCACGACCGTTCCCTCGAAACCCATCTTGATCGCAAGATCGGGATAAGCTGGAATGGATTTATATATCAGCATCGGAGCCGCAATGGGGCCTACCTTGTCATTGCTTATCGACGGCGAGAACGAGGTTTGATTATTTGAATTCAAATCTTCTATAACCCGATCTAACTCTTTTTCATTTATCGGGGGTTCCGGCATTTCAGTAGGTTCGGGAATAGCGTGGTCACCGGACGGCTTTCTCAACCTTTCCTCAGCGGTATTAATTTTCGGTGGCGGTGGCGGGCGAAAGTCCTCCCATACCAGATCAATCGGGCCATGAGTATGCGGCGGCGGATCCGAAATAGGGATCACCGGGTTAATAAATACAAATAAAGCAGTATGAACAAGCAAAGCGAAACCGAAAGCCAGAAGTTTCCTTTTAAGCGGAACCTCTTTCCTGAAAAAGTATCTTTTCCCTTGACGAAGATTCATAATGTCCTCCTCTATCTATAATATTGTAATTGAGAAAAGGACAATTTGTCAACTAGTGATCTGATTCATAAATACAATGATCGTCGTTCGCGTGGCGAACGATGTGTGAAGTGTGAAGTGTGGTGTGTGAGATGTATAGTTGGAACCAGGATGAAATAAAACTGGATCCCACGGTCACAAGTTCCCTCTGGATGACACTTTCACTTCTTTATTTCCTTCCCGCATCCGCTCAACGGGAGCCCGG
>JAGLWT010000025.1 GCA_023133295.1 bacterium
TTCAATTGTCAATTTTACATTGACAATTATAGGATAAAATATAAAGAAATTCTTATCTCGGATGTGATTTCTCAACTTGGAACTTTGAACCTCTGAACCTTGAACGCTTCGATACTGCGAAGCATACACACTCCTCAGATGATCTCGGAATCGAATAAAAGCCGTAATTCCAAATATACTTTTTCGGGCAATATCTTGAGCAGAGCTTCCTTATCTCCTTTCATTACGCCATGAAGCGTCTTGAACTCCTTTAAGAGCTTTTTTGCCCGCGTCATTCCTATTCCTGGGACCTTCAGTAAAATAGAGTACTGAAATCCGTCTCTTCGTTTGGTGTGATTGGAAATAGACCATCGATGAACCTCGTCCCGTATCTCCACAATGTACTTCAGAAGGGGATTGGTCCTGGAAAGGATGAGCGGATCCTTCTTGCCGGGCTTGAATATCCGTTCCTGCTTGCCCTTCGCGATGGATAGCACAGGTATCTCCATATCAAACTTCTTTATTGTCATTTCCGCCGAAGATAACTGTCCTTTTCCCCCGTCAATAAGTATCATGTGCGGCATTGGGAAGGAATGCTTTTTAAGATGTTCGAGGTGTTTCTCCAAGGTGATCCTGATCGAGCCGTAATCATCAGGCTTGCCAAAGACCGAAGGAAGCAGGTATGCTCTGTACATACGCTTGTCCGGCTTGAAATTCTTGAATCTGACAACGCCGCCGATGGTCATTACTCCCATTGTGTGGGAGATGTCAAAAGCATCCACAATGTCAATATTGGGTGAGGTTGGAAAGAGATTGTTCAAATTGATCTTTTTCTTCTTTTCCTGAAAGGTCTTAAGCGCGTTCTTGAGATTTCTTTGGGCAAGTTCCATATAAGATCGCTTCTTTCCCTTGGAGCCCGGTGTCTGTAATTCCACTTTCTTATTGAGGACGGTGTCAAAGAGATGCTTTATCCCTGTAATTTCAATCGCTTGATCGAAGATGATCTTTGCCGGGATATAATTGTCAAGATAGTAAAGTTCGATAAAGTCCAGGAGGATCTCCTGAAGGCGTTCCTCTTCGAAGATATCGTAAGTATTGGTAAATACGCCATTGAAGGCCCCGCCAAGATAATGGAAGATGCCGAAAACAAGAAGATTGCCGGAGAACTCATAAGATATGACATCAAAATTATCGCGAACATTCACCACATACTGTTTGTTTCTCGCAGTTGTGAGAAATTCTGCCATATCCCTGTACATCGCGGCTTCCTCGAAGTGCTCTTGTGCTGCCTTTTCCTTCATAAGCTCTGTGAATTCCGTGATCAAGGCCTTCGGTTTTCTGTCCAGGTCTTTCAATGCTTTCGAGAAATTATCCTCATATTCTCCGGCCCGCTCGGGAGCGATACAAGGTGCCATGCACTTGTCCAGAGAGTGATAAATACACTGTTTTGACGGCAATTTACCCTTACACCATCTGAGCTTATAGCGCGTCAGGAGAAAGTCCAGAAAGGTCTTCATGCCGGCTGAATTGACGAACGGGCCGTAGTAAACCGTATTTTTTCTCTTCTTCTTTACTCGGGTAAAAAAGAGATAGGGGAATTTAATGGTTTTAACATAAGCCAGGTAGGGATATGTCTTATCATCCTTAAGCATGATATTGAAGCGCGGCTGATGTTTTTTTATCTGAACACTCTCCAATAGAAGAGCCTCGAGTTCTGTCCCGGTCACAATATAATCAAATTGTGTGAAGGTTCTTTTCAGAAGTGATGTTTTATAAGTATCCGAATATGAGCCGAAATAGGTCGAAAGTCGTGATCTTAAATTCTTTGCTTTGCCGATATAGATGATAGTAGAGCCCGGATCGTATAAATAATATACTCCGGGCTCCTCAGGTATTCCGCTACGGTCTTGTTTACTTCTCTTCACCTATAATGACCGATTTGGAAAATTTCACCAGCTTTGTCATTGCCTTTTTATATTTGAAATAGAATTTCTTCTTTGCCATGGATTTCTTTGTTTCTTCCTGCAACACGATAGATATCTCTGAGCCATTTACCTCGGTATTGGAAATTATTGAGAGATTCTTATTACAGAATTTAATATCTTTCGGTGTGTAAGTGACAACATAACCCTCAGGAAGCGTGATATTGATCATGTACTTCGTATAATCCTTAGCGCCCAGGTACACGGGAAGATCCCTTTTGTCATTTCCCACATCATAGCCGTTGAAGCTGATAAGCGGAATATTAAAGAGGATGTTTTCGCCCGCGATATTGGCAAAACCGGGAGCGGTAAAATCTATTTTGACGGTGACCTTTTCGTCGTCGCCCTCATAATTCTGAATGTCCAAGCCCTTCAGGGATGCTCCGGAAATATGAGAGTTTATGATGTTCTGGAAAATAATGGCGATCTCCTCTTCCTTCCTGTAGCGTATCGCCCGTAGGTCCTGGTCCTGAAGCATTGAAGAGGAAAATTTCAATGTCCCCGCCAATTCTCCGTTCTCTCCGATATTCCCCGTTAATTCGATAGTGTTCGAGAATTCGTACTCGGCCTGCTCAAGCGGAGGAAGTGTTCCGAAGCTGTTATTTGTGATATCAAAATAGCGATGGCCGTAAGACAGCTCGGGAATAATGCCGAAGGGCTGAAGTATATTTCCGAAATAAATGTAAGGTGTCTTGCTCGAAGCCGTCTTAAGAATGGGAGTGGTGTATCTTCTGAAATTGAATTTCTCCTTCTCATCTACCTTGGCGTATACATGAGACGCCAATATCACTGATGTCGGAACTTTAAGGTATGAGAGGATCGCCTGTGCCAAAATTGTTTTTTCATATGCGGAAAACTCTCCCTTTTTCAGAAGTGTTTCCATTGGCCGCGGGGCGTATTTGTACTGACCAGGTCCAACCGGAATATGAGTGTAGCTGTTCTGAAGAAATCTGAAAACCCGTTTCATCATATATTCGGGGTCGTTATTCTCAAAATCGATCTTCTTCACGAAGGCCTCGAAATCCGCTTCATTACGGTCGTTTATCACCTTATTGAATTGATCAGAGAATACTTTCGGATCATTGCCGGCGTAGAAGAGTATCCGCGGTGCAAATCTTCCGTAGGGTGAAACAAGCCTTGTGTCGGTATATTCCTTGGGGAAGGTATAGAAGAATGTGGTCTTGCCGTCTTTAACGGTTTTCTTGAATTTTCCTTTGTTAATGATCCTGTAATTCCAGCTGTCATTTCCCCAGATCGTCACAAATTGATTCAGTGAAGGGACGGTTCCCTCAAATACCACATCCTTGACGAACGGCAGCTCCTCGCTTCCTTTCCTATATTTTCTGGTAACCTGATAAGCGACGATATAACCGGGCTCAACATTGGGAATAGAGAATTTTACATTGTGGGAATTGATATAATCGGGCATTCTCGCATAGCGCGTCTCATCCTCAATGAGGTTCTCATAGATGGTCTCAACCTTACCGGTAGGGGATACGGACAGCGCAAAATCCAGAGAGAAGTCCTGCGAATCCTTGAAATACGCCTCGGTATGGCTGGAGGCGCCTCTGATACCGTCTTTGTTCAGTACCTTGTAAACATATTTCTCAACTATTACAGGAAATTCTCCGGAAAGATCGATCTCCTTCCTTTGGATGATCTTAATAAAATTTGAATTCGGGAAATTCTCACGGTTCAGCATTGCGTTGAAGGCGAATATAATGTCCTTGTCATCGATCTCATTGATGTTCTTTACATCATCGAACCTTCTTGTCCGGTCAAGTTTGATCTTATTCAATTCGCTTTTTTTATATACCTGTTCGGTTCCATCCAGCTTCAAAACGACTTTGACAGTATCTTTATCAATAGAGATCAAGTCGCATTTGAACTCCTTACCGTTCTTCAGGTAAATTGTGTCCGCAAAGCTTCCGACTCCAAGGATCAATGCGATCAAAACTATATATAACTTTTTCATCTACCGCTCCTATTTCTTGATGATTACCGACTTAGCGGTATATTCAAGTATCTTGAAATGTCCTTCTCTATAGCGTTTGTAATTCTCGGGTTCGATGATCCTTTTGAAACGCTTATAACTGTCAATAAAGATTATCTTGCCGTTCTCTTCCTTGAATTCCGCCTTGTAGTGGAAATCCTCATTTGATATCTCCAGTGGTTCTGGCAAATACTTGATCGAATATCCCTTGGGTATCTCGATCTCGATCTTATGCCCGGTATAGCGGCTCGTAGAATATTCAATGGGGTACTTTCTGTCCTGAAGTGAGATAGACGGGAAATAATAGTCCCATCCGGGGATCTTGAATATCATGTAATTCCCCGCTATCGTGGGGAAATCGGTCAGAACATAAGAGTATTTCAGAACGAACGGTTCAAAGAAATCATCCACATCGGTAAGCTCAAATCCTGTCAGATCGCCCTTTGGGGACATTGAATTCACCATGCTCTTGAAGATGGCCTCTCTTTCCTTTTCACCCGAACGATAGAGATAAAGGGCTCTTAAACGCGCCTCATAATCGCCGGTGTATGTGCCGACGCTGTTGCCGGTGATATTTCCCTTCTTATCGAATTTCATCTTGACATCATAATAATTCATCTCGTCTTTGGGATCAGGAACCGGTATCATCTTTATGGTGCCGAGTATCTCGTTCACCGCGGTAATCCCTTTGTCATCTCCTCTGAAGTAAGGATATCTGTAAGAGGAGGCTGTGGAATCAAGGTAGAAGATCTCGTCATTGAAATGAACTTCACTGATGGCGTGATTGCCGTCAATGACAGGGATGTCCACGGTCATGTCATTGTCATGGCTTGCTTTTACGGTTACCGGATATACCTTAAGCTCAGGTATTTCCAATGCCTTTATCATCGTGGCGAAGAGTATCGCCTTATCAATGCAATCGCCTTTTTTGTTTTCAAGGGTCTCGACTGCGGGATGTCCTGTAAGTCCTGATGAGATGGAGCCTTTAACGGAAAGATAAATAATGTTCTTCTGTATCCAATGATAGATCTTGCCCAGCTTTACTTCGGCGCTGTCCTTCTTATCGATGATCTTTTCAAGGGCTTCCAGGATTTCTGGAGTAACTTCCATCCTCTCCTCTTCCATCCGCCCGATCCAGTCATTCAGTTCTTTTCTGTTCTTGAGGATCGATCCCTCCATTCGGGGAAGGAAATCCTCAATATTCTTCTGCATAGGCTCTTCAATATAAGGAGGCATATTCTTCATTTCCCAAGTATATTCTTTGTAGGACTTCCTGTTTCGAACCCGGGGCGTGGCGCTTTTTTTGTCCATTGCCCAGGTTTTATATTTCAGTTTCGGGTTCTCAATATAAACGTTCTTGCCTTCGCCGTCTTTGAATTGAAGATAATAAGGCAACCTTACAGTGAATCGTGAAAGATAAACAGGCACATCGCCCTGAAAGGAGAAGCCGGGTTCGAATATCTTCCTGTTAACGGGATTAATGCTTTCATATGTGTACACATATTCGACCAGAGTGCCTACTTCGACATTGGGTATGGTGTATATCTTGTTCTGACCTCCGCCGTAACTCCAACTTTCGGTTTGCGGTTTCACTATCTTATAATCGTTCGGATCATAATTGTAAACATTCCCGTCTTTGGTGATGACACGGGCAACTTGAATGGAGGTTTTGATCCTTTCTTCATCCAGATAGAAGCCGATCTTGGACAGGTCTTCTTTTGCTTTGGGATTAACAACATATCCAAGGAACTTATATACAAAGGATCTTGTGCCGTCGTTATTCAGCTGATTCACTCCAATGTCGATTATATGCACAAATTCAATACCCGAGTATTTCTTTGCCAGTTTTTCACCGATGGCAAAATAATCCAGATATTTCTTCATATTCCGTTTTGAGAGTTTTTCATTGGCTGTATGTGCTTTGGTGCCCTTTTGTTTCGTTTCGCTGAATCCGATCACCGCAACATCCTCGACGGAGTATTCTTCCTTGTCGGTGATGAGTTTGCCTTCTTTGATGTCAGTGATACTAACACCGTTTACACGCTCTCCGCTTCGAAGTTCGAGACGGTCTGCTGTGATATTGCAAAAAAGTAGAACTGTGAGAAAAATGAACAACATTTTCTTCATAGTACCTCCTATTATTTTACTATACGCCATCATACGGCGGATATTTCATTCTCATAATAAATGGTATTATACACTATATAAGGAAAGAGTCAAAAAGAATGAGAAAAAATGGGGACGGTGGTTGGCATAGTTGGCATAATTCGTCCCTAAATAACTCTGTAAATAATGTTATAATAGATGATAACGACGAATTCGGTATTTAGAAATATTACAAAATATTGGTGCCAGAAGTGAATAGTAAGCGACCCAGTGTCTCGATGGAGAAGATACGAATCTCCTTATTAAATATTTCCGTCATACGAAAGTATCCTCCACTATCGTGTATCAAAGCAAGGGTGGGTCGGTCACAATGCCTTTGCCTTCTACATATTTAATAGGAGCCTTGTAGTATTTCTTCTTCCCAAAGAATGTTTCATCGTACCAGTGTTTTTCATTACAGATAATGCTGAAGAAATCGCTCTCTTCTAGAGAATGATACTCATAAATTCCATTTTCATTCAAGGGACAGGAGATATCCTTTATATTTAGATATCCTGAATCAATAAGTATCTGATATACAGTAGAATCTCTATCTATATTGTCGTTTGGATAAAATCCTGTATTTGCATGATAATGGTCTAATGCATTGGCAATATATTTCATATTTGCCAAACAAAGATCAGTTGTAGCTTTTATCTTCACTTGAATCATGTTTATACGAAGTAAGACGATAATTGTAAAGACAAATATTGTTGAAATCGATATTATAATAGTATTTGCTTTCTTATTCGACCTTTCTCTTTCCTTCATCAGATCACTTCCCCTCCGGATCGGTGACAATACCTTTTTCGGATTCAAACTTCAATCGTTTCAGATAATCATGTTTTGAATATCGGTACATTTCAGGATTTGGACACAGGATCTCATAGATATGCCTATCGGAGTTGTAAATGTAAATATAATCCCAATGGGCCAAAGGATCATTGATCGTACTTTTGATATATCCCTGTTTTACTAGGATGCCCTCTTCAGAAGCAGGATGCCTGTTTATATATGGATCAGGGTAGAACCCGTTTCTCCCCGAGTACATATCAAGAGCCCAGGCAATAGCTTTCATATTTGTTTTGCATGCAGAAAGGGAACCTCTGCGCCTAAATATTAGCTTATACGGGAACGAAAGTACTATTACCTCGAAGATAATATATATGATACTGAGAATAAGGAGGTAATTCTCCATCTTTTTCATTCTTTTCGATTTACCTTTGGAAAATATTAGGATTCCAAGAAATAATAATGATAGCACAGGGAGAATAATAAAAATAATTATGTTCAGTGGAGCAATGAAATCACGTGGTTTCGTAATTATTGCCATATCGAACTGCGGTATGTTCATAAGTATGATCACATATACGATGATTAAAATAAGTGGTATTGTGAGAAGAATATGATAAGGTTTTACCTTCCTGTTATTTTCCAAATACTACTCCTTCTTTTCCGCGACGAACCCCATTTCTGAATCGTAGAATATGGCTGTGAATTTAATTCTCTTAAAACCCCTGTGTTTAGTGTGTGCTTCGGGCTCAGGGCATGAGAGCTTAAAGTGTGAATTCCCATCGGTTTCATAAATATAATCACTATCGTTAAGGGTGCATTTCGGGATTTCAGAGAAATATGCTTCTTTTACCAGATCCTCAAGGTTTTCAGGATAAATCCCGAATTTAATACGATAACTATCCAAAGCATTTCCTGTATTTTCCAGATTAGTTCTGCAGCGGCTGAACAACACATTGTCGTATACCGTCCTATTACTGGGAATAACTACCGCAGCCATTATGAGCGCTATGAATATATATATGAAGAATGATGTTATGATCCTGGACCTTTTAAATCCTTCCTCTTTCCAGTATTTGATGAGAAAGATAATATTCAGCACAGTACATATCGGCAGTGAAACCAGAAAGAACATACCCGATACGCCTAGTATTACAATAATGGCGGTATAAAGAAATTCAATACCGGAATTATTCACAGGATTTAATAAAAGCATAAGCACTACGCTTATAAGTGCCAGATACATCGGTGCGTTGGCAATTAAATAGATCTTTGCGAATCTGGAATCAGTTGTTTGCGGCTCTATCATCTTGAACCCTCCCTTTCTCTGCTATAGTATATTAACAAAAACAGGAAATGTCAAAAAGAGGGTACTTCGTATCTCTTCTGCTTTGCAATCCCAATTCATTCATGTTATAATGTGCCACGATGAAAATAGGCGGTAAAAAAGTCCTTATTTACGGGGGTACAGCGTTGTTTTTAGTTCTGGGGATCCTCATATTGACCACCTCTTCCATCGAATCTTTTTATGTGCCGAATTGGGATCTCATCATGGCATATCAAACCATCTCCAGGTATAAAGAAGAGATAATTACACCCTATATCAATGAGTATAATGCAGCTCCAAGGAGGGAAGAGCTCCTGAAGGAGTGGTGCAAGGCTACCGGCGATGCCGCTTTGATTTCCCTTTGCGGCAAGATCGAATACAATGTTACGGATATGAATCTGTATGAGATACGGCTTCGCGATACGAAGGGTCTTTACCATTTAAAAAAGAGCAGTCCGATAAAAGAACTCTATTATTCTTCAAGATTCAATGAATTTATTCTGATAACTGAAAAGGGGACAAGATCAAGAGAGATATCCTCTGTTGAAGTAGTGAATAGATTCCATCTTTTCGCTGGATTTCGTAAATCAGAACACTAGAATAATATATATTGACATGATATAAAGCAGCGAAAGAGCAATGAAATGCTTTCGTAGGATAAATTATAATATTGGATGGAGCGGGTCAGGTTTATAGTATCCTGTTCAGAGCAGATTCAAGACTACCAGAAACGATACAAAGGTCATGTCCCGCATCTACTGCGGCGTTGACCTTGTCTTTCAGAGGCTCTTCGCCCGCGCTCTTCATCATTAGGTCATCGGTGATCAAGTGTCCGGTAAACCCCAATTCATCTCTTAAGGCCTCATAGACCCATTTTCTGGAATAAGTGATGATCTCATCATTAAGATAGCGGGTATGTGCGGTCATTACAGCACCTTTGTATCCAGTTGCAGCGAACTTACGGAAGGGTGCTAAGGCGGTATTTAGATCCAGGCCCTCAGGGAGATGATGAACATGATGATGCGGATCGGGTTCAGATAGGCCGTAGCCGAAAAAATGTTTGATGCAGGGCATTATATTATGAGTATTCAGAGCTTTAATAAAAGTAGCAGCGTAGATCTCGATCTTATTAAGAGAGCCATAACTCCTATCATAAAGAATGTTCTTCTCAGAAAGAACAATGTCCACAACAGGAGCAAGGATCATATTTATGCCATAGCCGGCCAACTTATGCGCCATTGCTTGAATACTTTTTCCATATTGGGCTGTATCCTGGCGGGTAGATGCTTCCCGGGCACCCATGACAGATATATCGTCATCGGTGAATCTTCTGACAGTCCCACCCTCCTGATCAACACAGATCACAAGGCCGGGGTTCTTGGATATTTCTTTGATATCCCGCAGAAGCTCCGATATATCCGGGCCGATGTGTTTTTGAAATATTATTATCCCGCCGATGAATTCTGATGCTAAGGTCGAAAAAAGCAGCTCTTTCTCTCCGGATTCCCAGGATAGGATGCATTTATTCAGCAAGGGATTCTCCTGAAAGCTGTCCGCATGCGCCTGAGATGTCTTTCCCTTTGCTTCTTCTGACCGTCACGGCGTTCCTTCCCTTGTTGAGAATACGGATGAAGGCGTTGAGCTCTACCTCTGACGGCGGCCTGTATTTCAGATTTGGATTTTCATTGTAGGGTATCAGATTTATCTTGCACCTGACAGGTTCAACGAAGTTCAGCAGTTTTTCCGCATCTTCGGTGGATGAGTTCACTCCCTTGATGAGCACATATTCGAATGTTGGCCTTCTATACTCCCTGTGAGCTGTATAGAAATTTATAATGGCGACAATGGGATGAGTTTTCTCAACCGGCATCAATTTCCCGCGCTCGCCAGGAACTCCATTCAATGATATGGCGATCCCGATCTTCGGAAATCTGTTCAAAAGCTTCTTCAGCGGCTTCAAAATGCCGACGGTTGAAATGATGATCCTTCTCATTCCATAGTCCAATCCCTCTTCATGGGAGAGTATCTCCACTGATCTGATCACATTATCGACATTCATCAGTGGTTCTCCCATACCCATGAAAACGAGGTTCTTCGGCTTGATATTATCGTTTTTGATGCTGATAAGGACTTGTGAAACGATCTCTCCGGGTGAAAGGTCTCCCTTGAAACCGTAATTTCCGGTCAGGCAGAAATCACATCCCAAAGCGCATCCGTCCTGTGTAGAGATGCATTGTGTCTTGTGGTCAAGAGAATCCATAACCACCGTCTCAATGGCTCTTCCTAGTGATGTTCTCAATAAATATTTTACTGTTTTATCATTGGGATCGGTCTCTTTCTTGACAATTTCCGGTAGAGTAAAATCAAATATATTCGCGATCAACTCACGATTACTCTTGGAAATGTTCGAGAAATCCATGGGTGAGAACACCGATTTCGTATAGAGCCATGAGAATATCTGTTTAGCGGTAAATTTGGGGACATCGTGTGCCTTCAGAATATCCCGGATCTGCTCCTGGGTCAGGTCATAGATCAGCTTCTTGGGTGACATTTTTTAAAAACCTCTTTAATATACTCTCTGGAAACATGTGTGTAGATCTGTGTGGTGGAAATATCTGAATGGCCCAGCATTTCCTGAACAGATCTTATATCCGCGCCGTTCTCGATCATGTGAGTCGCAAAGGAATGCCGCAGAATATGTGGATATAACTTCTTCTGAATCCCTGCCTTCAAAGCGTACTTCTTGATCATCATCCAGATATATTGCCTTGAAAGATTACCTCCCTGCCTGTTAAGCAGCAGGTACTCGGAATCATAAAGTTTCGCGTTCATAGAGATCAAGGCCTTTGCGGTATCCAGCGTGTCGGTATTGACAGGAACCAATCTTTCTTTCTCACCCTTTCCGAAGATACGCAGGAATTCAATGTCGAAAAGAATCCCTCCGATCTTGAGATTGATGAGTTCTGATACTCTCAATCCCGAAGAGTAAAGGAGTTTTATCGCACAAAGGTCCCTTAACTGCCAATGATCAGAAATATCACATTGATCCATAATGCTTCTAATTTCCCCATAGGTGAGCACGGTGGGCAGTTTCTTCCATATCTTGGGCGGGTCCATCGTTTCCATGGGATTATCCTTGAGAAAGCCGTCGTATATAAGAAAATTGAAAAACCCCTTGATGGATGAGAATTTTCTTGCCATACTGGTAGATGCCAGTCCGATCGTTTTCAAATTACTGAGATATTGAATTATATGCGGCTTCTTGATCTTCAGCGGATCGGGCGAATCCAGATATTCAAAGAACATCCGTACATCGCGGGTATATGCGTCAACAGAATTGGGGCTCAGGGCTTTTTCCAGTGCCAGGAAGGAAATAAAGCTCTCGAAGTATCCCTCTAACTCCATATATTCTTTACATTCTTGAAATTGATCTTAGCCACCTGATGCAATTGCTCAAGACTATATTTGGAGGTGAAGTTTAAAAGGGCATCATTGACCTGAGGTCCTGCTCCCTTGGGAAATTCCATATCGAATTTTGCCGACATTCTGTCCATGGAATCCAGAAAAGCCGCCCTTGCCAGGATACTTGCCGCTGCGACTGAGACCTCTCGTTCTCCTTTTTCGAATTGGTATAGCTGTACATCCAATGCGCTTACATCGATCCTCTCCTTTTTTGAAAAACGGTCTGATATGGCATATGGGAACCGTCTTTGCTCAAGAAGATTGGAGATTACCGTTTTGTGGCCCCAACCCAGAATGAGATTCATATTTCCCATTCTTGAATAGAGTTGATTATACTTTTCAGGGCCGATCATAACAACAGATGTAATTAATTCCTTTCTTAGAATAAGGGCCAGTTTTTTGATGACATTCGGTGAAATCATCTTTGAGTCGCGGATCTTATTTTCTTTGAGCATTTCTTCCTGCTCGGGGAGAACGATCGCTCCGGCGATGATAAGAGAGCCGAAGACATCACCTTTGCCGGATTCGTCAATGCCCGCTCTTATTTCACCGGTAAAGTCAGTGATATCCATCAATCTTCCTGATATATCGCGCAGTTATTGTCTGTTTCCCAAACGGCGACCGAATATATGCGGCATCCGGGAACATTCAATGTGTCGCTAAGCTCTTTATGAATATACCCCGCCATATTTTCCGCAGTGGGATTTACTATGTCAAAAGGGGAGATGTCGTTCAGAACCTTATGATCCAGCTTCTGTGCCAATTCTTTGAGCAATTCTTTTGCTATTTTAAAATCGATCAGCATCCCAGTGGAATCGAGTCCTTTACCCTGAAAGACCACTTCGATCTTCCAGTTGTGACCGTGAAGATTTTCGCATTTGCCTTTGTATTCGCGCAATTGATGCGCACTTGAAATATTCTCGTATACCTTTATTTTGTACATATTTGCTCCTTCCTCCATTCTACCACAATATTATGTAAAGTCAAGTATGGGGACGGTGGTTGGCATAGTTGGCATAATTCGCCGTTATATATCGCCGTTAATGATGTAATGTTCGATGTAAAAGGTGAGTATTGCATTTGGAAATATTCCAAATTATTGGGGCCAGAAGTTGACAAGCAGAATGTAAAGTGCTAGCATACGCTATGGCACGAAGAGCAAGAAACGATAAAAAGGGATACTTCTATCATTTAATATGCAGGGGCCAACGGAAGAACCCTTTGTTTTTTTCTCCAGTTGACAGAATTGTTTATTTTATGTTTATTAATGAAATATTGAGAGAGCATGATATTGAGATCTTTGCATATTGCTTGATGAAAAATCACATTCATTTATTAGTTAGGAGAAATAATCACCCGATCCACAATTTTATGAAACGACTGAATACGAAGTACGCATTGTATTTTAATAAAAAATATGGGCTTGTCGGACATGTGTTTCAGGGGCGTTATAAGTTAATAATAGTTTTGGATGAGAGCTATTTGTTCCATCTCGTAAAGTACATTCACCTGAATCCTGTGAATGCTTCCATTTGTGATGTCCCGGGAGAATACAAATACTCAAGTGCTGCGTTTTACGAAGGAAACAAAGAAAAGCACATATTAAATATAAAAGGTCTCTCAGAAATTGGAAGTAAATCCCATTATCTGAAATTGATGAATTCAGAAATTGGTGAATATAGTACTTATAAAGATGCAATAGGGAACGAGGCCGATTATTTGAGTTTTGAAAAAAGGTATCCCGGAAGAGAGAAGGGGAGATTTGTACAAAGAAGAAATCTTGAAGAGAAGCAGATAACTATAACAAAAGATCTGGACAAATATCTTAAAAAACGCAAAATCAAATTCGATAGAATTATCAAACATAAAAAAGCCCCTGAATTGATGAAGGTTAAGGTGAGCGCGATAAAATATCTTTTAAACAGGGGATATACGCGTGCTGAAATCGCGAGATTATTTGGTATGACAAAATCGTGGGTTACAAAATTGTTAGCAAGATACTATGAGAAAAGGATATAAATATTACCAGCTCCAAGCTTTATACAGTATCTTCCATGAGACACGGGATTATTTGAATGTTAAAACTTACAATATTGGTTGAAGATAGGAATGTGCCGGGATTTACTGCAGAACACGGCTGGTCTGTATTTATCGAAGATGGGGCGAAGTGTATCCTTTTTGATACTGGACAGTCTGATGCATTTATCAAGAATGCTGAAAAGCTGAACATTGATCTTGCAAGAACAGATACTATTGCCATAAGTCATGGCCACTACGATCATACGGGCGGCCTCCCAAGTTTCTTTCGCAATTATGGGGAGAGGGCAACATTCATACATCCCGCAGCGAAATTTGCTAAGTATTCAAAGAAATATGATCCAGCAAAGTATATCGGAATACCTTTGATGCCGGAGGTGAATTTTAATGAGACCAAAAAAATAGTTCAAATTTCAGAACATGTCTATTTCTTAGGTGAGATAAATACAAGGGTCTTTCCTCTTGATAAAAACCAATTTTATCTAGACAAATCTGGAGAAAAGGAAGATTTATTGTATGATGACACCTCTCTTATGATAAAGGGGGAAAAAGGAGTATATTTGCTGTGTGGCTGCTGTCATAGCGGGCTAAGAAATACTATAGAGCAGGTCAAAGAATATTTTTCGGAAGATCTCCTTGGAATCATCGGGGGATTTCATCTCATGGACCCGAATTGCCCCGAATTGGAAAATACATTTAGTTATTTGGAAAGGTTAAGGAGTTTAGAAATACTTGGGATCGCACATTGCACTTCAAAAGAGGTTGGAGAAAGGTTTAGGACGCGATTTCCAAATATCACTAAAGATATCATGATAGGGGATAAGCTCGTCCTTATTACCGGCCTGTCAATGAAGTGAAATTATCTAAGAATTTAAAGATACGGTAAAAGAACAAGATTGCACTTTCAACTTCTGGCCCCAATAATTTGGAAATATTCTAAATGCAATATTCGTCGAATAAACCCAGTATAACATCAATAATACTGAATAATAGAGGTGGATTATGCCAACTATGCCAACCACCGTCCCCATATTCGAAAACCTTGATAAAGAAGCTCCCTTTTGATATAATGTCGGATAGCGAAAAGGGAGATGAAATGAAGACCAGTTCTCAGATAAGAAATGATTTTGTCAACATGTTAAAAAAGGACGGTCATAACGTCATCCCTTCGGCTCCGTTAATACCCCCAAAGGAATTGGGCCTGCTCTTCACGAACGCAGGTATGAACCAGTTCTCCAAGTATTTTTCGGGTGAAGAACTTCCTCCGGATACCCGTCTGGGAAGCGTACAGAAATGTATTCGTGTTTCCGGCAAACATAATGATTTCGAGGCCGTTGGATTTTCTCCTCATCATCACACATTCTTTGAAATGTTGGGATATTTCTCCTTTGGGGATTATTTTAAGGAACATGCGATCAATTTGGGTTGGAAATACTATACCGAGATACTGGGGATCCCGGCTGACCGTCTTTTTATCACCGTTTACAAGGACGATGACGAGTCCATGCAGATCTGGAAGGATACGATTGGCATAGGGGATGACCGACTTTTCAAGCTGGATAAGACCAATTTCTGGGAAATGGGCGAAACCGGCCCCTGCGGGCCCTCCACAGAGATAATATACGATCTGAAAGGCAAGAGCACGCCGACCGCTGAGGATCTTGAAGATTCTATCAAATATCTTGAATTGGGAAATATAGTATTTACCCAATATTACAAGGATAATGCCGGGAATCTCGAGCCGCTGCCTAAGAAGAACGTTGATACGGGCCTTGGTTTTGAAAGGATCGTAAGGGTGGTTCAGGGCGCTGATAACAACTTTGAGTCCGATCTCTTCCTTCCGCTGATCCGTGAGATCGAAATGATATCCGGATTAAGATATGCCCAGGAGGAAGGGAAGAAACCTTTCTTCAGGGTTGCAGCCGACCATATCAGAGCACTCACCTTCCTTATAGGTGACGGTGTCCTGCCTTCTAATGCCGGCAGGGGATATGTGGTTAGAAAACTCCTGCGGCGTGCCGCTTCGAATCTTAGGAAATTATCCATAGAAGAGCCGTTCTTGTATAAATTAGTGAGAACCGTCAAGGCAAGCATGGGGGATTTCTATCCCGAGATCTCCGAGAAGACACAATTGATCGAGAATATAATCCTGGAAGAGGAAGAGAGGTTTATCCGTCTTGTGAAAACGGGATTTACCAAATATGTTCAATTGAAGGAGAAGGCCTCCAATAACAATGATACACTTGGCGGCGAAGAACTCTTCGAGCTTTATGACACATACGGATTTCCGATAGACCTCGTCAAGGAAATGGCGCGTGATGATGGATTAAAGCTTGACGTGAAGGGCTTTAATGAGAAAATGTCCGTACAGCGTGAAATGGCAAGGTCATCTCATAAGAAGCAGGACCTTTCCGCATTAAGAAACATTCCTGAAAGCGTGTTCACGGGGTATGATGCCTTGACCGGCAAGGGCAATATCCTGGCAATATTGGATCTCAAATACAATCCGGTCGATGCTCTTAAAAATGGCGAAAAGGGTATTTTGCTATTTGAAAATACGCCATTTTACGGAGAATCCGGCGGACAGGCCGGTGATTCGGGGAACTTTTCGTCGCAAAAAGCCAAAGGCAAGATATATGATACTCAGATATTCAATGACCGGCATCTTCACATGATCAAGGTCGAAGATGGTGAATTGAGAGTCAAGGATGAGATCCGATTCACGGTTGATCAAGGAAAGAGGGATCAGATCCGTATTCATCATACGCTGTCACACCTTTTACACTCGGTTCTACGGGATGTATTGGGCGAACATTGTCACCAGGCGGGTTCTTTCGTGGGAGAATCCGGCCTCCGCTTTGATTTTACACATTTCAAGAAGGTTACGGATGAGGAATTGACGCTTATTGAAAAAAAGGTAAATCAATCCATTGGAAAGGCAAATGAGGTACAGATCACAGAAACTACCCATGAGCAGGCTCTTGAAATGGGAGCGATGGCACTTTTTGAGTCAAAATATAAGGATAAGGTAAGATTGGTACATGTCGAAGGGGTCTCCCTTGAACTCTGCGGCGGCCTGCATGTGGAAAATACGCTTCAGGCCAGGGGATTCAAGATCATTTCCGAAAATTCGGTTGCCGCGGGGATACGAAGAATAAAGGCAGTCGGCGGTGAGAAATATATTGATATGGTGAATACGGCATGGGTAGCGCTGGATGTGATAAAGCAGCAGACAAAGAGTGCAAACCCTCTTGAAGAGATTAGGAGATTGCAGGAATCATTGTCTGAGACCGAGAAGCGCGCTTTATCTCTGGAGAAAGCCCTGCTTCAGAAGGCGGTGGAATATTCATTGTCGGAAGAAAAACTTCAGATCATTAAGATCGATGCGAAATTGCATTTTGCTCCCGCACGGGAGGTCATAGATGATCTTAGAAATCGTTTCCCGGAAAAGGTATTTCTCTTTTATCAAGTGAAGAATGAAAAACTGACGCTTGCTTTGGGGCGTGGCAGCGGGTTAGAACTGGATCTGGTCGCGTTCATGAAGCAGTATTTCAAGGCGATAGGCGGCGGCGGCGGCGGGCGGCCGGAATTTATTCAATGCGGAGGTGGCGATCCACAGGGAATACAAGCGGTGATCGAGGGGCTTAAGGATATTGTAAAATGATGTTAAAGACACGAATTATGTTATTGCTTACCGTTCTCATCTTGATCGCAGGATGCAGTAAAACGAGTGACTGGGAGAAGGCCACGCGCTACTATGAAGCGGGAAAATATAAGAGCGCAATAAAATATTTTACGAAGGTGAGAGAAGATACGCCCTCAAGAGAGAATTCCGCCGATTATATGATCGGTGAGTGCTATTTTAAATTGGAAGAATATACCAAAGCAAAAGAGGCCTTTAAACGCATCATTGTTCCCCAGCAGACAGATAATCTTGTAAAACTGTATATGAAGGCCCTTTGGGAATTCAATGGCGGTTTTCACGACAAGGCGCTGCCCTTTCTGGAAATAATAGTTCAGACAAACCCTACCTTTAAGGAGGGCAATGCCTTCTTCTACTTCATAAGGGCAACAAAAACAGTGCATGGCGTTGAAAAAGCCATGGAGAAAGCCCGAATGGGAATAGAGTTATTTCCTGGAAACATCGAAGAGAAAGGTATGCTGAATCTCTATAATCTTTACGGAACGATGCTTATGGAAGCAGAGAAATGGGCGCAGGCCGAAGAATATCTGAAGAAGGCGCTTCCACTGAAGGATGATTTCCTGATAAGGTACAATCTCGGCATAGTATATGAGAAAACCAATAGGATAGAAGATGCGAAAGTACAGTATTTCCAGGCATTTGTGCTTGGCGATATGGACGAGGCAAGGTGGAAATATTTTAAGTATATGTCACTTGAGGAGATCGGAGATAATCTTGAGTTATTGAAGTTTTCCGCAGATGGCTATAATACCTTTAAGACAGCTGTGGGTATGTTTGACGCCGGGCGATTTGAGATGTTCAGATACTGGATACAAAAGGGCCTTGAAAAGGATCTGAATGTTGAGAAACTGCTTTATCAATGGGGTGACCGCCTTCTGAGTATCAGTAAGTCCGATCTTGAAAAGGCCAATGTCTATCATTATGTAAAAGGTGACGGCGAGAGTGCAGAAAAGCTGTACAGGTCAATTGAGAACCCCGGTGTTCACGCCGATCTGAACTTCGGTATCCTGTTGGTAAAAGCCGGCAATTTTGAGAAATCCGAGCAATATCTTTCAAAGGCGGCGGTGGCGAGCGAGGATAATATCGTTTTAAGCCGTTCATGCTTCTACAGAGGGCTTTCACGGCTGAATCAGAACAATATTAAAGGTGCCTTGGAACGCTTCTTAGAGGCGGAGAAAAAGGATCATTCCATAATGACGCTCGGTTTCTTCCAAGGGATACTTACGGGTATTCGCAAGGGTGACATCAAAGATGGGGACGCGATCATAGATATGCTCTTGAAGCATAGTCGGGATAAAGAGATAAAGAAATGGATAGGACAAAATTTAAAAGGATAAGGTATTCCGAGATCTTAACCACCGATAATGGAGAGAATTATCTTGTTATGAAGGCGGAAAGCGGGAGTAAGATCCTAAAGCCCATCGAGCTTTCGATCGATCAGGTCAAGGTACTTCGTTCGATAATCGGAAAATCTTCCAGGCGGAATGATATTTTCCATCTATTGAAGAAAAATAGATATTTGGAACCGCTGAGACAGTTGAACATATCAGACAGCGATGTATATTTATTGTTCTCCTCCGGAAAGAAGGAGAAGATCGACCTTGTTGACGGGATAATAATCTCTCTGGACCATGGCCTGCCGATCTTTGTCGGTGAAGACCATCTTCTTCTCGGTGGAATTTATGAATATTTTGATGATTATTTCGATGATTATGACCTTGGCAGCGAAGGTTATATAATGTAGCATGTTCCTTCTAGACCCGCAACTGAAAGACTTTGATCTGCAGTATGTCAAGGGAATAGGCCCCCATAATAAAAAACTCCTGAGGCGTAAGAACATAGAGAGCGTCAAGGAACTTCTGACATTTTTCCCCCGAGATTATGAAGATAGAAGGGAAGTGGTCAATATCGGGCAGCTGAATACAGGCGAATATACGATCAAAGCAAGGATCATAGAGATCATAGCGCATAGGACCAGGGGGCCTTTGAGGATCGATGTCATCGTTGGTGATGATACGGGAAGGATGCCACTGGTTTTTTTCAATCAAAAATACATTACGAAGGTCTTAAAAAATGATGATGAGCTCTTGATATCCGGTAAGGTCGAATTTAATTACGGCCGGCTGTTCTTTAATAATCCCGATTGGGAGAAGGTCGGGTTGGAATCATCCATAAATCACGGCAGGATCGTCCCCGTGTACCCGCTTACCGAGGGGATGTCGCAGAATCGGATGAGGAACATCGTCTATAATTGCCTCACATTTGCCAAGGATAAGCTGATGGACCCTATTCCGGAGAAGATAAGAGATGAGTTCGGGCTTCCGCGGATCAATTATGCGCTGATAAGAATGCATTTCCCAAAGCACGACGAGGAATTCTCCATGGTATCGTCCTTTTCCACAGCATATCAGAGACGCTTGATCCTGGATGAGGTCTTTCTTCTGCAGTATTTTTGGGGAAGAAAGAAGCTGGCGGTGAAAAGAAAAAAGGGTATTGCCTTCAAGATCAACGCCCCCGCATTGGATAAGATCTATGCGAACCTACCCTGGGAATTGACCGATGCTCAGGCAAATGCACTTAAAGAAATACTTGCGGATATGGAAAAGAAAGAACCGATGAACCGTCTTCTCCAGGGTGATGTCGGAAGTGGAAAAACGGTCGTTTCCCTGATCGCAATGATAAATGCTGTCGCAAACGGTTATCAATGTGCGATGATGGTACCTACTGAAGTATTAGCCCAACAACACTATGTAAAAATACTGAACTTTATAAGAGGATTAGGTATTAATCTTGGACTGATCTACTCGAAAATGAAGAAGAAAGAATATGACGAGACCACGAGAAAGATAGCTGAAGGGGAGTTTGACATCATTGTCGGTACGCATGCGCTCTTTCAATCAAATATCGAATTCAAGAAGTTGGGATTCGTGGTCATTGATGAACAGCATCGTTTCGGAGTTGAGCAGAGAATGGAGATGATCGGAAAAGGGGTACGCCCTGATGTGCTTGTAATGAGCGCTACGCCGATCCCGAGATCACTCGCCCTTACGCTCTACGGAGATATGGATTTTTCTATCATTGATAAACTTCCCGGCGGAAGAAAGAAAATAGAGACACTGACCCTTTTCAGGGATCAGGATGCCTTGCTTTCTCTTATAAAGGAGCATATAGGAAGGGGTGAAAAGGTTTTTGTTGTATTCCCGCTTATTGAAGAAACTGAAAAAGTCGATCTGCTGAGCGCTCAGAACGGATATGATGCACTGGTCGACCTTTTCGGCGTAAAATGTGTGGGACTATTGCACGGCAGGATGAAATCTCCTGAAAAGATGGATATAATGGATAGTTTCGCCTATGGTGATCTTTCTGTTCTGGTCTCTACGACCGTTATTGAGGTTGGAATAGATGTTCCTGAGGCATCCTTGATGGTGGTGATGAACGCTGAGCGATTCGGCCTTTCCCAGCTTCACCAGCTTCGCGGCAGGGTCGGCAGAGGCGCCGCGGCATCCAAATGTGTTCTTTATACGGAAGTTCCCATCAATGAAAGGTTGAATGTGATGGTAAAATATTCAGACGGCTTTGACATCTCTCAAAAGGACTTCAAGTTACGCGGCCCCGGAGAGATCATGGGCACCGCACAATCCGGCGTTCCTCCCTTCAAGCTCTTCAATGTCTTTCGAGACCGTCAGCTGGTCGAAACAGCCCGAAAAATGATCTCCTCCATCCGAAAGATCTATGATGAGGATGCTGAGGAATTGAAAGACCTGAACCGTCTGGTAAAGGAATATTACGAGCAGAAAATGAAATACTCGGAGATATTATGAGGGTGACCGGTGGTTCCTTGAAGGGCAGGATAATTCCTTCTCCCAAGAACAATGTACGGCCGACACAGTCAAAGATACGACAGGCGGTTTTCAATATGATCGGGAATGACCTTTCCGGTTTCCGTTGGGTCGATATGTTCGCCGGCTCGGGAATAATGGGCATTGAGGCCATTTCCAGAAATATTGATACTGCGGTATTTATTGATATCGACCGCAGAAATCTGGAGCAGATCAAGACCGATCTGACGCAGATGACGATACCTTCGGAGAAATATCAGATCACAAAGCGCTCAGCCCTTGACATGGTGGGTGAATTTACAAAAGAGAACGATATTATTTACCTCGACCCTCCCTTCGGCTTCAAAAGAATGGATGAGCTCATTTACGGTATGGAAGAGAATTTCAGGGGCATCTTGATCTGGGAACTTCCGGTTGACAACGGCTCGCGATTTCAATATAGTATTAGTAACAAGAGGTATGGGAAGGTATCCATTATTGTAGCGAGGAAAGATGAAAAATAAAAAGGTTATTGTTTATCCGGGCAGTTTCGATCCTTTCACTTTAGGACATAAGGACCTTGTGGACAGGGCATTGAAGATGTTCGACCATGTTATCATAGCTGTTCTGAAAAATCCGCAGAAGGATCTCCTCTTGGATCCGGAAGAAAGGATCAAGGTCATAAAGAGCTATTTTCAGGATAATGAGGCCGTAACGATTGATACTTTCGAAGGATTGCTAGTGGATTACCTCCAAGAAAAAGAGGTCAACCTCATCATGCGCGGCATGAGAATGCTCTCGGATTTTGAATATGAATTTCAAATGTCTCTGACCAATCGAAACCTATATTCTGATTTTGAGGCGATATATCTAGTTCCCGCGATGGAACTTTCCTTTATTTCCTCTTCAATAGTGAGGGAGATCGCCAAATTCAAGGGCGAACTCAAGGGACTGGTCAATAAGGAGACCGCGGCGATTCTATATGAGAAATTCAAATAGCTATTCCTTACTGATCATCCTGTTCCTCATTACTCTAACAGCCTGCGCCCCCAAAGGGGATAAGCAGAAAGCGGAGGATGAGTATCAGGCGATCAGATTAATGGAGAGCTCATCTTCAATAGACGAGCTGGTATCCACCGGAAACCGGTATTTCAAGGCCCATCGCCTGGATATCGCTGAGGAGCATTATAAAAAGGCGCTGGAGAAGGAATACGAACTTCCTCAAGTACACTTCAATCTCGGCTTGATATATGATCAGACATACAGATTCACTCTAGCGATACGGGAGTATTCCATTGCCATAAATCAAAAAGAGGGCTATATAAAGGCTCATATGAATCTCGGGCTGGTATTGGCGAAGACACAGGATTTCGAGAAGGGATTGAAGCATATCGACTGGGTGCTGTCACAGGAACCTGAAAATCTGAGGGCCCTCTACAATAGGGCTTTGGTACTTCATAAATCCCATGATGCCGGTGCAACTGAGGCCTGGAAGCTATATATTGACCATGCCCGCGGCCAGCCGGCTCACATAGGAAATGTGAACAGGGCCATCACCTACCTGAGGATACTCGAAAGCACGAAGGAGTAATATGCAGAAGTTCACTCTCTACAACCCCGTTAAATATGTATTCGGCCCCGGAACTTTCTCTCAAATGAAAAGCGTTTTGAAGCCGATGGGAAAATATGCCGCCATCGTCATAGGCGGTGATTCGGTGGTAAAGAACGGCTACTTGGAGACATTAACGAACCAGCTTGAAAGCCTTGACCGCCGATACACGGTATTCAAAGGCATTGAACCCAATCCACGAACCACAACGATCGACAGAATAAGGGAAGCGATGTCCGAAGACCCGCCGGATCTTATAATCGGCCTGGGCGGCGGCTCCGTTATGGATGCCGCAAAAGCGGTCAGTATATCCCTTGATGATATTTCGCATTCCATTTGGGACTATGTATATCTGGGTGACCCCTCCACTATGAAGCGGCCTGAAAAGAAGATCCCGACACTTTTGATCCCGACGCTGGCGGCAACCGGCTCTGAATTTGACCCGATCTCGGTCATTACGAATTGGGAGGAGCATTTAAAAGCCGCGATGTTCTCCGAACTTATGTTCCCGAATGTTTCAGTCGTTGACCCTATATTGACATACAGCGCAGGGAGCGAGCTAACGGCCTGCGGCGGCGTTGATATCATCACGCATATCACGGAGAGCTATTTTCTTACGCCGGATCACAATCCCATTCAGGACGGATTTACAGAAATATTGGTGAAAAATATCATGGCCGCTGTTCCCGCCTGTATTAAGGATCCCGAGGATGAGCAAGCGAGATCCATATTGTCTTATGCCTCTTCCCTCGCGCTTTCGGGTTTTATCAATGCCGGAAGGAACCGTAATTTTGTGATGCATGCCATTGAACATTCCCTTAGCGCTCATTTGGATATAGCCCATGGCCGGGGACTCGCGCTTATTATGCCTTCATATCTGAGGTATATCTCTCCTTTCAATGAGGATAAGCTGATTCGTTTCTCCGAGAATGTAATGGGCGTTGATGTAGACACTCCGAGGGAGAAGAGCATAGAGCAAGGGATACGCCTCTTTGAAAAATGGATCGGAGATATAGGGATTTCCGGCGGATTATCAGGCTATGGAGCGAAAAAAGAGATGATCCCCGCATACGCGGAAGATGTGCTGCGATTGAAAGGCGGCAAGGACAAGGCCCTATATGTCAACGAAAAGCTTGATGCCATCGGCATTTCCGAGATCCTGTACAACTCGTTATAATCTCTATAAATCAGTATACTATAGTTTGCATAAGCAAATCGATTTTGGTATAATTAAACATGGAAATTGTAGTTTATCCTGATCCCAGACTTAAGATAATGAGTGAGCCGGTAGAAGAGATCACTGAGGAGTTCAAGGAATTTCTTGTTGAAAAATTCTACCCTCTAATGAAAGAAAAAGACGGAATGGGCCTTGCCGCCCCTCAGATAGGGATCAATGAGAGATTTTTCTGCTTTGATACTTCACATATTTCCGATGGGATCAAACGCTTTGTTATTAATCCCGAAATAATTTCCTCATCGGAAGAAAATGCTACCTTCGAAGAAGGCTGTCTTTCCGTTCCTGAGATTTTCGCCAAAGTGGAACGCTCCGAGAAGGTCAGAGTGCGTTATTATAATGAGAAAGGGGAATTAAAAGAGGAAGACCTGGAGGGCTTTAACGCAAGGGTCTTTCTACATGAATATGACCATTTACAGGGGCTTCTCTTCATCCACAGGCTTTCTCCTGTGGAAAGGATAAAGGTCAATTCCGGCCTAAAGGAACTTAAAAAAAGATACAAAAATGAGAACTGATCTCAATATTGTATTCTGGGGCAGCCCTCATGTCGCCAAGGAGATCTTAGAATCCTTAGACAATGAAGAATTCAATATTACCGGCGTAGTATCTCAACCCGCAAGGCCATTTGGTAGAAAGCGTATCATGACTGAAACTCCGGTCGCGCAATATGCCTTGGACAATGACATACCCTGCATTACTCCTGAATTGATGGATGATGAAATGGCTGAGCAATTAAGCTCCTGGGACCCTGATGTCTTTGTGGTGATCGCTTACGGCCGTATTATCCCTATGGAGATATTGCTTATTCCAAGATTGGCGCCCATCAATGTGCATTATTCACTGCTTCCCCGCTTCAGGGGCGCTTCACCTATCACTTTCGCGCTTTGGAACGGACAGGAAGAAACCGGCATCACTCTAATCGAGATGAATGAGAAGCTGGATTCAGGGGATATCCTTTTTCAAAAAAGCATTAAGATACATTCCGACGAGAGCTACTCACAATTGGAAATGAGATTGACAGAACTTGCCAAGAGCGCCCTTCATTCCACCCTTCTGAAATTAGAGGACTATATTGAATGCCGGGTCTCACAAGATCATTCACAATGCTGCTATACAACGCTTCTTGACAGAGAAGACGGGCGGATAAACTGGCTCAGGCCCGCGACTGAGATAGCCAATCATATAAGGGCTTTTTCAGACTGGCCTGTGGCTTTTTCATTTCTTGCGGGCCGTGAGATCAAATTTATTCACTCTACCGTTTGTAAAACAGAAGGTGACTTTTTTCCGGGGCAGATACTTTCATTGGGCAAGGATCATTTTGAAGTCGGCACGGGGAAGGGCAGTATTGCAGTTCATGAGGTTAAGCCCTTCGGGAAGGCCGCAATGGCAGCAAGGGATTTTATTAATGGTAAGAATATTGATATTGGTGATATACTGACAATGACCGATCCCGCGAAAAGAAGCGAAATGCCGCAATTAGACGGGTGTGAGAAATTCGACCGCATTACATTGCATCACACCAATACATTCAATGACAGCAGAAAGTCCGACGAGGAAATTATTCAGCAGGTCACTGCACTGCACTTGAAAAGAGGCTGGGATTCCATAGGGTATCACTTCTTGATCGGCCGGGATGGAAAGATATTTAATGGAAGATTTCCAGTGGACCCCGGCGCTCATGTAAAAGGGGAGAATCAGGGAAATCTCGGTATTGCTCTTATCGGGGATTTCGACCTTGATCTACCGTCGGCCCGTCAAATCGACTCTCTTCTCACGCTTGTCAGGAATTTGAAGGAGATGGCGACGATAAAAGGAATATTTTCACACGGTGAACTCGCAAGGTCCGGAAAGACATCCTGCCCGGGTGCTATGACCGATGTTCTAATGAGGTATATCAATGCTCCACTTTGAAGAGAATATTGATATTGAAAAGTGCGTTTACTGCGGCAAGTGCATGTATGATTGCCCTTTATACGAAAAAAAATTGGACCAGGTTTTCTCCGTACGCGGGAAGATCATTGTTATGCGCGAAGGAATACATGATGATCGGCTGCTGGTATGCTCATATTGCGGTAATTGTATCGACCAATGCCCTTTGAAGATAGATATCTCCGGATACCTATTGCTTAAATATTGGCCTAAATCATTCTTTCGCGCCGAGACAGTACCCATAGCAGAAAGGGGAATGCTCTCTCTTAAGTCAAGTGAATTGTTCTGGACTGAAGTGAGCGGCCTGGAAGAGGCCTTGGAAGGGCTGGGATTTGACCCTTCAATTAAGATCATAGAAACGAATGAACCTTTTTTATATCTCTTTCTGTACAAGTATAAGCAGTATTTCTCAAAGGAATACGAAATCAATTTTGTAAAAGATCAGAGTGGTCCGCTCCCTTCGTATATGGAAAGGTATTTTTCGAAGGAAGGCGAGTTTGAGCAAAAATATTATTATGAGCAGGATCCGGATGAATAAATCGATCAAATGTTTTCTTATTTCCGCATTATTACTAGGTATTTTCACCGGCTGTACATTGAAATTGACCCTTGAGGACCATGACCGGCTTATGGGCAGAATAATTTCAACGGTAAAGGAAAAGACCCTTTCCGGAAAGATGGGTAGCACTGAAGGGCTTCCAGTCGCTATTTCCTTTAAACTGGACCTGAAAAAAAACACCTTGATCGTTTATCATCCTCTTACAGGCTCTTCACAGAAGATCGACCTGAATGACATTGAGAAGTCGAATATACCAGATGATCTGCCAAGAGACCTTTTGGAGGAACTTCTATCTTTGAACTTGGATGATCTTCTCAGAACCGATTGGGGTGAAATAATATTCTATTCGTATATAAGAGGCAATAAGGAGGTTGCCCGTTTGGAGTTTACGAAAGGAAGAGCAACGGAGCTATCTGTATTTACGGGCCGTTATCCACAATCCTATCGGGTCAGTTACCCGTCTGACGCTATCCTGAAATTAGAAAAAGAAGGATATTTTTGGGTCAAAATACTTGAAATATATTAAAAAACACCATAAAATATCGTATGAGAATAAAAAAATTCCCAATAACACTATTTTTTAATCTTGCCTTTATCATTTTTATGGTGACAAAGATAGGGGGCAACGGGGCAGACTCCCTGCTCAAATACGTGCTGGTCCTGTTATTTTCTATTCCCTACGCGATATTCTATGTAAAAATGGCGGGAGGCAATATCACATTAACCCCGGAGATCATTCCTCTTCTTGGAATATTTCTGGTTTTCGAAAATATTTATATTCCCGTACTGATCCTTCTCACCGCTTATATTACCTTCGATGCCTTACGCAAGATCCCTTTCCCCAACATCTTGCGCAGAGTGTTCATTATTTCCGCTTCCGCTGTTATCGGGGATCTTGTCTATTCGAATTATCGTGATATCATAGTATTCCAAAACCTTTCAGGAGCGTTCAAGTACCTTTTTATATTGACCCTGACCGTGTTGATCATGAGGCAGATCTCGAATATGACCTTCGTTGTGATCAGTCAGAAGTACTCCAGAACACATTTCATGAGAGATCTGGTCTCTTTTGGAATTCTCTTTCTGGCCTCTCTGATCTTTACCACCGGCTATTTTTATTTTTCACAGAACCTTCAAACTACAGGCGCAATCCTTTTCGTTATTATCTTTACTTTGCTGATGATGCTACTGCAGTATTTCACCAATTACCTTGAAACGAAAAAGAAGTATGGGCTTCTGTTGACGATGATGGGGAGGATTATTCAAAAATCGTCTCTGGACGATCAGCTTAGAGAGATCATTGATGCCATATTGGAAAATTACAAGATACATTTTATCTCCATCTGGCTTACCGACAATGATAAGAAAGTGAATATGCTGAAGGTTTGTCAACCCGAGGGATTGCTTTTAGATGATATTCTCGACCTGCCTTTCGGTCAAGGGGTGATCGGGAGATGCGTTGATGAGCAGAAAATCATTTACATCCCGGATATCTCCAAGGAAAAGGATTATTATGAGGGTGTAAAAGGTATTCGTTCAGAATTGACAATACCCATGATATTCAATGAGAAAGTTGTCGGTGTCATCGATCTTGAATCCAATAACAAGTACTATTTCAATGAGTTCCTGAAAGAATTGTTTGGTGAGCTCTCCAAACAATTGGCCCTGATAATCAATAATACCATTATCAATGATAAACTTCAGAAGCAATCGGGAGAAGTGAAGAATGTTCTGATGAATGTGCAGGAGCTTGCGGCGACCGTTAGGCAATCATATATTCAGATCGAAGAAGAAGTAAATCAGGTAAATGACAAATTGACTGGATTTGCCTCTAAGAACAATGAATTGAATGAGAGGATCGGCCAGATCGCCAAGAACGAAGTGATGATCGACAAAAATATCGAAAAGATCAACGCCAGGATCGAAGAGAATGCCGATTCCGCTGAAATGACGAACAACCGTTTCTTTGAGACCATGGACATACTGAAACTTATTTTTTCAAGTGTTGATGAAGCTCATCTGCGCGTGAAGGAACTTTTCGAGTCACTTGAGAGCATCAATATGACATTGGCTAAGTTGACGGATATCTCAGAAAGAACGAATATCCTTTCATTTAACGCTGCTATTGAAGCCGCCCGCGCCGGAGAATTGGGCAAGGGCTTTGCTGTTGTAGCCAATAATATTAAAGAACTCGTCAATAAATCAGAAAAGAATATCTATGAGACCACAACGACCATAAATTCTATTAAAGAGCTTATTGTCAGCTTGGATAACAGCTTCAAAAAGCAGTCAGAAACCTCAGATGAGGCGGAGACCGTTGTAGGCACCTTGAAGGGTTATGTGGAGAAGATGATCACCGATTCCATCAAAGAGAATCACGATTTCAGCCGGCAGCTGGGTACTTTGAAATCAACAATGGGGGACCTGTCCCTGATACTCAGTGATGTGACCAGCACCACCGTAGGTATTGAGGATGTGAAACAGAAGAACAGCGAGATCGTCAATCAAGCCAATTTCCTCACCGACAAGATCGCGCAATTGGAAGATATGGTCAAAGGCCTGATCAAGATAGTAGAATAATATGACCGATAAAAAGAAAAAAGCACCTGAGCAAGAAGTAGATAGAGAAGATCTTCTCTTTTTAAACCTTATTAAAATGCTTGAATTATCGGTCAAAAGCTCAATGGGCCTGGAAAAGAATCCTGTCACCGGAGAGGATAAGGTTGACATGGAATCCGCCCGTATTAATCTAGATATCCTCATTATGATCCAAAACAAGACATCAGGCAACCTCAACGACATCCTGACGAGGTATCTCAGGGATATGGTCACTCATCTTCAGATGGAGTATATCAAGTTAGATACTGATTCCAAAAAGTCCTGAAAAAGATTTTTTATTAGTTTAGTTTCGTGATATGATCCAACAATCGAGGATAGAGGCTTTGCTTCGCAGAGCACAAGCGACAAGAGCACAAGGCACAAGTGGGCAAGGAAAAAGGAATCACATCCGTCATTGTCGAGCTAGATTCGACAATCCATCTTTTCATTATTAACATATGCTTTTCTCACATCATTTCATGATGTTCAAAAAGAAAAATATATATATTA
>JAGLWT010000026.1 GCA_023133295.1 bacterium
AGAGGCTGGAGGCTAGAGGTTAGTTGAGAAGTGAACGACTGGAGACGGAAATATAATACATTTATATTTTATTTGCCGCAACCGAGATCGTCTGATACTATTTATTCGATTTTTCTGATGGCCGTCTCGTTTTAAAAAGCCCAAGTAGCGGAAAGAAAAACTTGGAGGGTATCCTCTGAGAAAAGTTTATTCTGATAGCCATGATTCCGTGATTTAGGATTAAACACGATGAAAAACAATAGACTGATACTTCTTCTTACTTTGCTTACAGTTTTTAGTTGTACCCCTTCTGAATCAAAAACTGTCTCTACTTCATTATCACCGAACATTGCTCTAAATAAATACGCTATTAATAAGGATTATTTTAGTGAAATATTGGCTGACGGTTTTGATTATCCCATTGGAGACGCGAATGGAAAAGGTAAATATACATCGCTAATTACAGGGAAGGAATATGAATCATGGTATATAGCAACGAAATTTGGTGAAATATATACTTCTAATGAATGGATACATCCCGGAGAAGACTGGAATGGAAAGGGAGGTGGAAATACCGATCTCGGGCAACCTGTACATTCAATCGGAAATGGAAAAGTGATATTTGCCGGTAAATCAACCGCATTGTGGGGAAATATAATTTTATTAAAGCACACATATTTGGAGAATGGTTTCTTGAAAACAATCTATTCTCAATACTCTCACCTAAGGGATATTAGCGTTAAGAAAGGGGCTGTGGTAAAAAGAAGGCAGATTATCGGTACGATAGGACGGGATGTTAATAAGATATATTATGCTCATTTACATTTCGAGATCAGAAAGGCAAATATGGAGAGTTATGCTGTTAATTATTGGCCTTCTTCACATAATAGATCAATGGAATGGGTAAAAGAACATTATGAGCATCCTTCTGAATTTATTGAAAAACATAGGCAATGTACATACCCGTTATCTGAAAGCAAATTAGTAATCGTAACAAAAAGAACATACAAAATGCATATTTATGAGAAAGGAAAGCTCATTGAAACATATCATATCGCTCTCAGCCAGGAACCGGAAGGGCCGAAAAGACTTGTAAATGATCTAAAGCTCCCGGAAGGAGAGTATAAAGTATGTTTGAAGAAAAAAGGTCCCTTTGGAGACGCTAAGTGGTGGTATCCATATTTGGGTGATAGATGGATCAATATAAATTATCCTAATGAATACGATGCACTATGGGGATTAGGAAATAAATATATTTCTAAACATACTTATGGTCAAATTATTAATGCTTTAAAGAAAAATGAAATTCCGCCAAAAAATACTAAGTTAGGGGGCGGGATAGGAATCCATGGGTGGATAGCTTCCGGATGGAAAAATGATGGAGATAAGGATTTGACATGGGGTTGTATCAGCATGCATAAAGAGGATCTATTGAAATTTTACGATTGGATAGACTTCAATATCAAAATCATTATTCTTCCATGATGACAGTAAAATAAATAGGGGATCGTGGCACAGCACCTTTATTATAATGCGGAAAAAGGGCAAAAGCTGCAGAATACTATATGATTTCCAGAATCATATAACTTTGAGCTCAGAAGAAATTCTTAGTTTCGTTCCAATATCCGCATAAAATCTTTAGTATTCGACAGTACGAACCTTTTGTTAACTTTGTGAACCACCGTCCCCATTCGCGATATTATTACTTTCTTAGTTAAGTAATTGAAAATAAAGGAAAAATAAAATATAATCGTTATATAAAAGAAAGTGAGGAATTTATGAAGAGAACCCGAATTTTAACTCTTGTGTTTGTTTTTCTGATGCTCTGCGTTTCCATATCTGCGGCAACTTGGAATTACAATATTGTTGATTCTACGGGAATGGTAGGCCAGCACTCCTCTATAGACCTGGATTCCAACGGATATCCGCATATCTCATACTATGACAGTACCAATAGTAGGCTGAAATATGCTTATTGGACTGGATCCAATTGGAATTATACGGTAATTGATTCATCCGGCACAGGAATGTACACTTCCATAAAGATCGACGCCCTTGATGATGTCCATATTTCATATTTTGATTCTTTGGAAATGGATCTTAAATATGCCACGAACAGCGGCGGCCCTTGGAGTACTGAGGTCGTACATTCTACCGCGGGCGCAACAGGTGTGGGATATTACACTTCGCTTGATCTTGATTCCGGCGGCAATCCTCACATTGCTTATTCAGACCTGGATAATATGGACCTACTTTACTGCTATTACGATGGTTCTGACTGGCAATATGATTTTGTGGATTCAGCAGCTATGGGGTGCAATTATGCGTCTCTTGATCTCGATTCCCTTGATTACCCGCACATTTCGTATCAGGATGATAGCTTACAATGTGTTAAATATGTTAAAAACATTGGTTCCGGCTGGGATATAACTCTCATTGACGCCGCCGCCCTTGCGGGAAAGCCTTCGCTTGACCTTGATGATAATGATAAACCGCATATTTCCTATAAAGACAACACTACATTCTTACTGAGATACGCGTATAACACTTCCGGAAGTTGGAATTATGAAAATGCGACTTCCACCGGGCCCTCAGGCTGGTATTCCTCGATCAAAATAGGGTCCGACGGGGTCCCGAATATCGCTTTTTATTACGATAATTCGATGCAATTGAAATTTGCCAAGAAAGTCGGCCCTGTATGGGAAGAAGATATAGTGGACGGTTCCGCTATGACGGGAGAGTATTGCTTCCTGGCGCTTGATGACAATAATATGCCCCAGATCTCATATTACAATAACAATAACCAATGGCTGTATCATGCCAGAATCAGCAATGTCATGGTCAGCGGATTTGTCTATGATGAGGCACCGATGGGTATTACGGGCGCTTCTGTCACGCTTTCAGGGGACTCAAATGCGGAAACGATCACAGATGCAGGAGGATATTTCTGTTTCTTCAATCTCCCTCCCGGAGCAACTTATACCATCACTGTTGAATACGATCATTACGCCTTTCCGCCTTCAAATGATAGGACATTCTTCAATGTCATGGACAATGTGAGCGAGAATTTTTACGGCGAAACCGCAAATCATATTTCCGGTGTTGTTACGGATGGCGGTAGCCCAGTTGCCGATATCACAATTGATCTTACGGGTTCGGTTACAGATTCTTTGGCAACATCAGTTACCGGATACTTCATTTTCAAGAATCTGTCGACAGGGAGCACCTCTTATTCATATACCGTTACTCCCAGCGATCCATATTACACTTATAGTCCCGCGGACTATTATTATAACTCCATTTCTACTGATGTTACAAATTGCAATTTTTCGGCGACTCCGGTTCAGTATGATATCAGCGGAACGGTAAATGATCTGGATACAGGAGGTCCTGCGGACGGGGTGACGGTCCATCTTTCAGGGGATGCAACTGAAAATACGACTACCGATGGTTTCGGGAATTTCAGCTTTTCCAACTTGGATGCAGGATGTACTTATGTCGTTTCAATTTCAAGA
>JAGLWT010000027.1 GCA_023133295.1 bacterium
GAGAAAGGAGAGTAGAAAATAGCGAATAGAAGGAGAAGAAAAGGCCAACTGCTCAGGAGAATAATCTCCATTGTCAATTGTATTTCTCCACTTTACACTTCACACCTCACACTTCACACTTGTGAACGACTTATGAATCAGAACACTATAACACATCGCGGAGTTTGTTGATCTCGTTCTCGAGCATCTTCGTGTGAGCGGGTATCTGGCACAAGTGAAATGCCTGCTCGTAATATCTCATCGCTGCCTGCTTATCCTCTTTTACCTTCATCAACAGTTTTCCCATCCTGAAATATACGATATGGAGCAGGGGATGATCCTTATAGGAAGAGACGATGATCTTGAAGATATTACCCACCTTCTTAAAATCCTCTTTGGGGTGCAATATCTCGGAGTAGTAAAGCAATTGTTCGAAAGAGAAGGAGATCTCCTTCAAATCCGCTAATTTCTCAATACTGTTTTTAAATCCTTCGGGATTCTTATTCAATCTCAGCTCATCAAGTTCTATAAGGTGCATGATCGTCTGATGGGGCTGAGAACGGAATTTTCTGGTGAAGATCTCTTTTCTCTGTTCCCTGAATTTCGTAAGCTGTTTCGGATGTTCTTTATTCAAGAGTACCCCCTCATACACCTTTATCAAAGCATCATCATAATTTTGTGACGCCATCAGCGCTACCGCGACGGATGAAAGTATATTTGAATAAAGAACACGATTCTGTCGGGTAGCTCTTTTCAAGAAAAGCTCGCCGAAGGAACAAGTGCTTTCATACATATGATCGGTATTCATATCAAAGAGAACGGCCGGCATCATATCATCAACGAGTATCTCATCTCCAAAATCAGAATATGCCGCCAGAAAGGTGTTGCTCAGGCTGACATCATTTCGAATAAGAATGGGAAAGATCTTCTTGTATACCGTCCGCAGGGATGCTCTGTCCTTAATGGCGCGATAGATCTCGAGTTTCTTCTCATGAAGGGGAAGGAAATCGGGCATTACCTCCAATGCCTTCTGGGCGATGTCAAGGGCCTTGCGATGCTTTCCCAGCGCCATCTGGTCAACAATATCATCAATATAGCTCTGAGGGTTTTCCAGTGAAGAAGAGACGAAGTACTTCTCCTTCAAATATGGATAAAGCGGCGTGAAGCGTATTATCGAAGTTATGACAGCTCCTGTGAGGAAACCTCCTATATGTCCCGAGTGAGCAATATTATCAGCTCCCTGATAGAGCAAGTGGTTGGCTATTTCTACCGCGAACCAGATGGGAAGCGCGAGATAGGCCTTTAAGAGGAATTTCTTCGCATATACCCGGTAGATCAAGAACATGAAAAAGAAGTATTTTATCTCCCGATTAAAGAAGAAGACCAGAAATGCCGCCATCAAGCCTGAAATGACGCCTGAGGCGCCGATAACCGGGATCTCGCTCATTGCCCCGTGTATATAAGCTGATCCGATGGCACCCGCAATGAAAAATATTATATAATTGATCTTGCCTAAGAAATCCTCTACAAGGGCACCGAAGAGGAAGAGGAACCACATATTGGATATCAGGTGCATGAACCCGCCATGAATGAATGCGCTTGTTACCGCGGTGAGCACAGACGGCTTTTTAGGATCAAAACGGAACTTCATTATTGCCAGATTGTTAAGCAGCGCCTCCAATTCCTCATGAAGCTCATCAAAAGTGATCTGGGCATAATCGCTCTGCAGCTCCAAAGTGCCCTCGAATGCCTCGTTCATCTTTCGATTGTATATCGCCTTCTGCTCTCTCCAGGGAAGTTTAGAGTAATCGTGGTCATACTTGAGTTCATTTAGAACAATGATGCTTACTTCCTCTTGTATCCGGTATAATTCTTTCTCCGCGGCTTTTGTCGCTCCGTTGGTGGACATGAAGATAAGCACCATACTGCTGATTAGTATTATCGTGATGATCGGTATCTTCCTGAATTTTTGTGTTGTGCCGATAGGTATTAGAAACACTTTTTCCTCCCGCTTATTCTAACAAATGCTCAGGAATTTGGCAAATAATATATTTTACTTTATCGAATCCAGGAATGGCTTCAGTTTCGCCTTCTGACCCTTGGAGAGTTTTTTCGGCAGGATGAGTTTGACCTTCAAATAGAGATCACCCATCCTTTTTCCCCTCATTACTCCCTTTGCTGATATCTTCAACCTATTTCCGTTATTGGTGCCTTCGGGTATCTTAACGGTGATGATTGTGCCGAAATGTTCTATATCCCTGCTGCCTCCGAGCAGTGCCTCTGATAGGCCTATCTTAAGGTCCATATGAAGATCATTTCCCTCTCTTCTATAGATACTGGAAGGCATTACGGAAATATGGATCACAAGAGGGCCTGTAACACCTTCGGAACTGTTTCCGAGGTCTTTTAATGTGAGTTTGTCTCCTTCCTTTGCCCCCGGAGGAATATTGACCGTCTTTGTTTCTTTTTTAGGGGTCTTACCGCTACCTTTGCAGAAGGAGCATTTTTCTACAGTTACCTTACCTGTCCCTTTGCAGACCCTGCACGGTTGAGACATTATTCCGGCGACGATCACAGAGCCCTTTCCATGACAGGTAGGGCAGGTTTCCTGCTTACTTGCTCCGCTTCCACCGCAGAATCCGCATGTTGAATGGCGCGAATACCGTATCTTTCTAGCTGTTCCTCTGATAGATTCATCGAAGGATAGGGATAATTGAATATGTATCGACAATTGATCGTATGACGGCCCTCTTTTCCTATTGCCCACTCCGCCTCCGAAAAAACCAGAGAAGATATCCGTTATATCTTCAAATCCTCCGCCTCTTCCTTCGAATCCGCTGAAAAGGTCGGAAATATTGAATCCCGCACCGCCTCCGCCGGGCATTGCTCCGCCGTACTTCCTGTAAGTGTCGTATTTGTTGCGCTTTTCCTTATCCGAGAGGATCTGATACGCCTCATTGACCTCTTTGAATTTATCAGCAGCTCCCGCGGCTTTATTGATGTCCGGGTGGTATTTCTTAGCCAATTTACGAAATGTTCTCTTCACCTCGTCTTGAGAGGCATTTTCCGGAATTCCCAATACCTTATAATAATCTTTTATTTCCACAGTTCAACTCCGCGCGGCGGGGCGGAAAACCGCCCCGCATAAATATATGTAAACTTCTATTTTTCGTCGAAATCAGCGTCGATCACATCATCTCCGTCGGCTGCGGGTTCTCCCTTCGGTGCTTCTTCGGCTCCTTCCTGAGATCCCTGCTGCTGTGACTGCTGATCGGCTGCATACTTCTGATAAATTCCCGCAAAGTATTGTGAAAGTTCGTCAATGGCTTTCTCGATATCTTCCTTGGAATCGCCTTTTGCCTTTTCCTTGAGGGTCTCTATCTTTTCTCCGATCTCCTTTTCTTCATCTTCCGAGATCTTCTTGTTCTCTTTCATTTCTTTGACGATCTTCTCCGTTTGGAAAACAAGATTCTCCGCCTTATTGCGTGCTTCGATGATCTCCTTTCTTTTCTTATCCTCTTCCTCGTTCTCCTTTGCCTCATTGACCATCATTTCTATATCATCATCGGAAAGTCCGCTTGAAACCTGTATCTTGATCGTCTGTTCCTTGCCGGTGCCCTTGTCTTTCGCCGTAACATGAAGTATGCCGTTCGCGTCGATGTCAAAGGTAACCTCGATCTGAGGGACGCTTCTCGGCATCGGGGGAATTCCCGCCAATTGGAATCTTCCAATGGTCTTATTGTTGGCTGCCATTGGCCTTTCACCCTGCAGAACATGTATGTCGACTTCGGGCTGATTGTCAGCTGCCGTAGTGAATATTTCCGATTTCTTGACAGGTATCGGTGTGTTTCTGTCGATCAGCTTTGTTGAAACGCCGCCAAGTGTTTCGATACCCAGTGAGAGAGGAGTAACATCAACAAGCAGGATATCTCCGACTGATTTGTCACCGGAAAGTATGCCTCCCTGAATTGCAGCGCCGACAGCGACCGCCTCATCGGGATTGATCCCTTTATTGGGTTTTTTCTTGAAAAATTCCTCGACCTTCTTCTGTACAAGAGGCATTCGGGTCATGCCGCCAACAAGGAGTATCTCGTCGATCTCAGAGACCTTTAACTTGGAGTCCTTTACCGCTTTCTTGCAGGGTTCAATGGATTTCTCGACCAGGTCTGAAACGAGATTCTCATACTTTGCTCTGGAGATATTCATCTGAAGATGTTTGGGGCCGTTCGCATCGGCGGTAATAAACGGCAGATTAACCTCGGTCTCCAGTTTTGAAGAGAGGTCGATCTTTGCTTTTTCCGCGGCGTCTTTCAATCTCTGGAGTACGATAGGATCGCTCCTCAGGTCTATGCCCTGTTCTTTTTTGAATTGATCTGCGATGTGATTGATAAGGATCATGTCGAAATTGTCACCGCCGAGATGAGTATCGCCATTGGTTGATTTGACCTCGAAAACACCGTCACTTATCTCAAGTATGGAGATATCGAAGGTACCTCCGCCAAGATCATATACCGCGATCTTCATGTCTTTCTTCTTGTCGGCTCCGAATGCCAAGGCGGCGGCTGTCGGCTCATTGATTATTCTGAGCACATTCAGGCCGGCGATCTTGCCCGCATCCTTTGTAGCCTGTCTCTGTGAATCATTGAAGTAAGCGGGAACGGTGACTACCGCATCCTTTACCTCTTCTCCGAGATAATCCTCAGCGATCTTCTTCATCTCTTTAAGGACCATGGAAGATATCTCTTGAGGAGTGTATTTCTTATCCCCGATCTTGATCACGACATTCTGAGATTTTCCTTTGGAAACCTCATAGGGGATGATCTTCAATTCTTCGGAGATCTCGCTGAAGCTTCTTCCGATAAGCCGTTTGACTGAAAATACCGTCTTCTGGGGATTCGTTGTAGCCTGCCTTTTCGCGGGCTCCCCGACGATGATCTCGCCTCCTGATTTAAAGGCAACAACTGAAGGCGTAGTTCTTCCGCCCTCTGCATTGTGAATTACTTTTGCCTGGCCGTTTTCCATCAACGCCACACAAGAGTTTGTAGTACCAAGGTCAATTCCTATGACTTTTCCTGCCATGTCATTCCTCCTATTTTATCTCTATTATATCGATCTTAGTGTTCTGATTATGATTATGAAGCAGAACACTCGGGCTCCAGCCGGCAGCCCTCCCCGTATTATCTTTGTGAACATCCATATCGCAAAGGAAGTCCTTAAAGATGTTTTCTAAACGGGATACTCTTCCAAAAACAGCATCGTGATTCCAGTTTCTTACATTCATCTTTACCTCCATGGGCTATATGCCCTAGCGTCAATTAATTGTGCAAACTGTGTGCCAATGACATAAAGGCAGAGATATAGGATAAAACTGCCTGTGACGGCCACTCGAACTGTAAAGAAACTTTACAGACGGAAGTTATTGTGTAAAGTTTGACAATTGTCTTGTATTTTGCTTAAATATCGCGTTGGAGGATCTCATGAAAAGATCACTGTTATTACTGGCAGTACTGCTTCAGGCAATACTTATATTTTCTGCCGATACCCCTTGGGGATATTTTAAAGCATATGGACAGGCATGGTATAAGGTGGAGGAATCCGCCGGGAATACCTTCCAATTCCGGCGTGTCAGAGTAAAGACAGGCGGTGATATTGTAGAGGACCGGATAGGCCTCGCCCTACAGCTCGATCTGCTCTCCGATGATGTGAATCTTCTTGATCTCAAGATCCGCTTCCGCTCTTCAATGTTTGACCTTACCGTCGGCAGATTCCTTGTTCCTATGGACATTTATACACCTGTCTCCCCGTGGAATCTCAATACCCTTGAGTATCCACTGCTAGAGGATTTCAGTCCATGGAGGGAGGAGGGGATACTGCTGAAGGGGACATTCGGCCCGGTCGTGCTGTACGCTTTGGTTGCTAACGGCTCCGGCGCCAATACTTTCACGGGTTTCATTGACACTGATTCAGAAAAGGCGTACATGCTGCGTATGGATCTCGTTCCATTTGAAGATATGTATCTCGGTGTTTCCGGATGGCAGGATCATTTCATAGAAGATAAGAGATGGTCGATCTCAAGAAGATTCAATATTTTCGCAAATATCCGTGAGAAGAATTTTCTCTTCCGCGCCCAATTCACAGCTGCGGAGGATGAAGATGAATTTGACCGGAATTTCTATTCATATTCCTATTATGTTAATCTCTCCTTCTTCGTCTCGGATTGTGAATTCGTGACCAGATATGAATTTTTTGACCGTGATAAAGCTCAGCCTGGTGAAATAAGAACAAGGTTTACCGCCGGTTTAAATTGTGATCTGCTCGGTCCCGGACTCAGATTATCTGTGAATTATCAGATCAATGGCGAATCCCAGGATCTTCTTAATAATATACTTATTTTTCAGCTGCTGGCGGAATTGTAAAACCAGTGGATCCAGGGAAATTTGGGGACGGTGGTCCCGAAACTGATAGTTGCGGGATAAATAGAAAAAGTAAAAAATAAAGACCAGGTACCTTAGTAAAAAAGCAAGGTTCCTGCCAAAAAGGTACGATTAAGTCTGAACATTCGTGCCAAAAAGGTATTTTAGAGTAAAGAATAGCAGTCGCACTTAACGCGAAGTACTAATGCCTATGGCTCGATTGCACGATTGGTCAATTGACAAATCATGCAACTGGGATTTGTTTGATCTATCAGCTGAGCTCCGTTAAGTTCTTAATCATTTGAACTTTGGTAGCCAGTTACGATATAATCTATCTAGTGAGGGTTGTTTGCAAATGGTGATAAAAATCAGAAAGAACAAGTACTTGGATGACAGATTTATAATTGTGAAAATAGTAGTTGCGTATTTGGTTAAATACCGAAGTGAAATAGTATGAAAGAAAAATCGTATTCAGCCGAATTACTGAATACAGAGAGGGGATATGCTTAGCGATCAAGAAAAAAGAGTCATTCAGCTTTTCAAGATGATGGGAAATGCTACAAGGTAAAAGAGAAATATCTTAGTAAATTAATAGAGGATGGCTTAAAATGTATAGAAAGAGAACCGTTGGAATAGCTGTTTCGTATTTAACCAAATACGCAAATGCTATAAGATATAGATTTATTCTGGAAAAATGCGGACGGTGGTCAAACACTTCTGAATAAGGTGCTGGATAACTAGAAAAAGTAGAAAAATCGGAGAAGTAAGGATAGTGCTCCAGTTAAATTCTCAATCATTTGGACTCTGATATCGGTTATGGTATAATTTACCAGTTGAGGGCTATTTGAAATGGAGAGAGAAGTATAGAATGGCGGTAGAGAACTACAGTTGCCTCAATTGCGGCTATAATTTGAATGAAGAATCTAGATATAGTCTGTTTTCAAGAAAAATATATTTTCAGTGCAATAAGTGTTCAAAGGTTTATATTAGAAAGGTTGACTTCGGTGTTAACTTGATGGTCGGGATGTTATTTTTTTTAATTCTATCAGGGCTGATGGTATTTTTCAGCAAAACGGGAAATACATACAGCAATATTGAGAAATATCTAACCATATTTGTTGGCCTTGTAAATTTGGTTGTCGGCCTGAGGATAGAATATCTGAGAGATCGTGGGAAAATAGATAAGTACTGCGATCTGAAGGAAGCGAAGATTAAGGACATATGAGAAGGTTTTCCGTTCTCACGACCCGTACTCTATAAAATAATAGAAAATCACATCTGATGTTATGAAATACCCCAACCCCCTTCCTGAACTTACATAAAAGGGGTGGATTCCCGATCTAGTCGAGAATGACGGAATACAATGAATAATGAACAATGAAAGAGAAGAGGGGAAAACTGGATCCCACGGTCGCAAGCTCCCTCTGGATGACACTCTCTAATTGTCGAATTTATTCCACCACTTTAGACTCCACACTTCAGACTTCACACCTCCCTTTTCCTGTTGATAATTTCCCTTATATAAGATAAAATACAAAATAGAGGTAAATTATGAGTTCCATAAGGATCTTCTCCAAAAAGAAAAAGCCCATCGTTATGGTTACCGCTTATGATTATGTGTCCGCAAAAACGGCTTCGGAAGCCGGGATCAATGCTCTTCTTGTCGGTGATTCTCTCGGCATGGTGTATGCCGGCGATAAGAACACGATCAAGGTTTCCCTCGAGCAGATGATACTTCATTCCAGGTATGTGCGCAACGGGGCTCCGGATGCCTTCATTATTACAGATATGCCGTTTCTCACCTATAAGATCACACCGTCACGAGCGATTTTAAATGCGGGTAAAATGATCACAGAGGGTAATGCGGATGCCGTAAAAGTGGAAGGCGGTACAGAGATTTGCCGCACAGTAAAAAAACTTATACAAGCCGATATTCCGGTCATGGGACATTTGGGTTTGACCCCGCAGGGCATATTGAAATTCGGCAAGTACCGTAAAGTAGGCAAGGGGATGGATGAAAGGAAATATTTGCTGAGATCTGCCCTGGACCTCGCGGCTGCCGGCGTATTCTCCATCGTCCTGGAGTCGATACCCGAGGAGATCGGTACAGAGATCACAAGATCAATAAATATTCCCACGATAGGCATCGGTGCCGGGAGGCATACCGACGGCCAGATCCTGGTCTGGAATGATGTTCTGGGATTCTATGACAGGCTTCGCCCTCGATTTTCAAAGCAGTATAAGGATCTATGGTCCGATGCGGTAAAGGGTTTAGCCGAATATAAAAAAGAGATCGAAGAGGGGAAATTCCCTTCTGAAAAAAATATTTGATGACCGATTCAAGAAAAGTTGATTTTATTGTGGTTGGCAGCGGCATAGCCGGTTTGCGTACCGCTTTGGAGCTGAAGCATTATGGAGAGGTCCTCATTCTGACCAAGACGGTTCTTTCCGAGGGTTCAACGGAACATGCTCAAGGCGGTGTTGCCGTCGTATATTCCTCTATTGACAGGCCTAAATTTCACTTTGCCGATACTGTAAATGCGGGTAACGGTATATGTAATCCCGTGACGGTATGGAAGATGGTGGAAGACGGGCCAGACAGAGTGAAGGAATTAATGAACTGGGGTGTTGCCTTTGATGTAAAGGGCAGGCATTTCTCATTTACAAAGGAAGGAGCCCACAGGGTATCCCGGGTTCTGCATTCCGGCGGCGATGCCACGGGAGCGAATATTGAAACCGTGCTTATTGGCAAGATCAGAGCGGCGGGTATCGAATTCCTGGAAGAGACCAGGGTATCGGAATTGATCGTCAAAGACGGCGAGGTGCATGGCCTTATTGCATTTATTAAGGGTGAAAGAACAGTGATATGGTCCAAGGCGGTTTTTGTGGCTACGGGCGGAGTCGGTCAGCTTTACCGCAATACCACAAACCCTCCGGTATCCACGGGGGACGGGAGTTATTTCGCTTTTCAGGCGGGCGCGGAAGTAATGGATATGGAATTCATACAATTCCACCCCACCAGTTTTGCCCGCGAGATCTATCCTAGATTTCTTATTACGGAGGCTGTCCGGGGCGAGGGTGGAATTCTTCGCAATTCCAAGGGTGAGGCATTCATGGAAAAATACCATCCGATGAAGGACCTTGCCGCAAGAGACATTGTGGCGCGCGCCATACATAATGAACTTAAACTATCAAAGCAGGATCATGTTATGCTGGATATTTCCTCCATTGGAGTTGAGCGTTTTGAAAAGAGATTCCCGACTATCTTCAAGACCCTGAGCTCACACGGCCATGACCTTTCTTCTCTCAGCATTCCCGTGGTTCCCGCTGCCCATTATTTTATGGGGGGCATACGAATTGATGCCTCCGGAGCATCCTCTCTCAAGAACCTTTACGCATCGGGCGAAACATCCTGTTCAGGCCTTCACGGGGCCAATCGTCTGGCATCAAATTCACTTCTGGAATCTTTGGTCTTCGCGTTTCAATCCGGAAAATGCGGTTCAGATTACAAGAATGTGAAGATCACCGAGATCCCGTTCAAGGAAAAGAAGTACATTCACAAGAGGATAGATAAGGAATTGATAGATCAGATCCGTGAGAAGATGGAGATCAATGTGGGGATTATCCGTGACCGCAAGGGATTGGAGGATACCGTGAATTATCTCAAGAAGCTATATCGCGAGTTTATCAACTACAGCGATGAATTTGCGGAAAACCTTATATGTAAATCTCTGATCGTCAACGGCCTTCTGGTCTCAGAAGCAGCCCTTAAGAGAGAAGAATCCCGGGGTTCGCATTTCAGGAAGGATTTTTCTTTTCTCGACGACAGGAAGTGGAAGAAGCATCAGATATTTAAAAAAGAGGATCTTGAGTGGACAAAATAGTGATCAGAGGCGCAAAAGAGCATAATCTGAAGAACATCGACCTGGATGTCCCGAAAAACAAATTCGTCGTCGTCACAGGTGTATCGGGCTCCGGAAAATCATCTTTGGCGTTTGATACAATATATGCTGAAGGGCAGAGAAGATATGTAGAGTCCCTGTCCACCTATGCCAGACAGTTTCTGGGATTGAAAAGTAAACCCGATGTGGAGTATATCGAAGGATTGTCTCCCGCTATCGCGATACAGCAGAGGGTATTGTCACATAATCCGAGATCTATTGTCGGTACGATCACCGAGATCTACGATTATATGAGAGTCCTTTTTGCGCGTGCCGGTGTCCCGTTCTGTCCCAATGACCATATTCCGATCACCTCCCACTCCATTGATGAGATCGTGGATGAGGTTCTTGAGCTCCCTGAAAATACCAAGTTCGCCGTCCTTGCTCCCATTGTCCGCGGAAAAAAAGGCACCTTCAGGGATGTCTTTCCTGATATTCAGAAAAAGGGGTATGTCCGCGTTCGTGTAGATGGTAAGATTTACAGCGTTTCTGAGGCTCACTCCCTGAAATTGAGCAAAAATATTAAGCATAGGATCGATGTGGTCGTTGACAGATTAGCGATCAAAAAAGGCATCAGGACCCGTTTATATGATTCAATGGAGCTGGCCTCAAGGGAATCGGAGGGACTGATAGCGATAATGCTCATCGATGAAAAATCTCCCGGAAAATCCGAAGAAATGATCTACTCTCAGAATTTCTTTTGTCCGGAATGCGGCTGGTCGCTGCCGGAGCTTTCGCCGAGGATCTTTTCATTCAACAATCCCTTCGGGGCATGTGCCTCCTGTTCGGGACTGGGTTTTGTTTATTCCGTGGACCCGATGCTGATGATCCGTGATAAGAAATTATCATTGCAGTCAGGCCTTTTGGCCTATGTCGGAGGTTTCGGCTCAGGCAGTAATTATATGTCGCATATCGTCAATATAGCTTCTAAGCAGGGTTTTGACCTGACAAAACCGTTCGAGAAACTCAATGAAGGGGAGAGGAATTACCTCTTCTGGGGCAAAAAGGGTAGCTTTGAAGGTGTGGCGAATATAGTTGAGCGGCGCTTCAATCAAACCAAATCCCCGCATGCCAGAAATCATTATCTGAATTTTTTTACAAAGGTTCCCTGCAGGCATTGTTCCGGAGCCCGACTGAAGGACGAAGTGCTCTCGGTGCAGATCAAAGGAAAGAATATCTGGGATCTGACCTCGTCCACTGTATCAGAATTAGGTGTCTTTTTTAAAGAACTTGATCTTCAGGGGGAGAAGAAGAAGATAGTCGAACCGATCGTAAGGGAGATCACTGCCCGTCTGGAATTTCTTAATAATGTAGGCCTGTCATATATTTCTCTGGACAGGTCCATTGATACGCTTTCCGGCGGCGAGCTTGAGCGGATAAAATTGGCTACACAGCTGGGCACTAAATTAACGGGAGTTATCTATATCCTGGATGAACCCACCATTGGGCTGCATCCAAAGGATACAAAGCGTCTGCTGAGATCTCTTACCGAACTCCGTGATCTGGGAAATACGGTGATCGCTGTGGAGCATGACAGGGAGACAATAGAGCTGGCGGATTGGGTAGTTGACCTGGGGCCGGGCAGCGGCATTCATGGCGGAGAGGTAGTTTTTGAGGGAAATTATAAATCCCTCCTGAAATCCAATAATTTAACGGGGAAGTATCTCTCTCACAAAAAACAATGTTCGCTGAATCAGATAAAAACGCGCTCAAGTGACCATATCAAGGTCTATGGCGCGGAAGAATTCAATCTCAAAAGGATAAATGTCAAGATACCTCTGAACAGATTTGTCTGCATAACCGGTGTATCCGGAGCGGGTAAGTCCACATTGCTTGAGAGGATACTATATCAGGGCATTCTTTGGGAAACGGGAGTGGGGCGTAAGAGGCCGGGGAAGTATTCGATGTTCAAGAACCTGAGCAAGGTAAACGGCGTTCAATTTATCTCACAGCATCCTATCGGCCGGTCTTCAAAATCCAATATCGCGACCTATACGAAGATATTGGACATTATCAGGGCACTTTTTTCCAAGCTTCCCGAGAGTAAGATGAGGGGATACACATCGGGACGGTATTCATTCAATGTAAAGGGTGGCCGCTGTGAGGCATGCCGCGGTTATGGAGAGAAAAGGATAGAAATGCATTTTCTTCCCGCCATTTATGTAAAATGTGATGTATGTAAGGGAAAGAGATTCAACTCGGAAACGCTGGAGATCAAGTACAAGGGCAAGAGTATTGCCGATGTTCTGGATATGACGGTTGAAGAAGCCAATGGCTTTTTCAGTAATATACCCGCCCTTAGAAGAAGACTTCAGCTTCTTGTTGATGTCGGCCTTTCCTATATCAAACTCGGACAACCCGCGCCGACTCTTTCCGGAGGCGAGGCGCAAAGGATAAAACTGGGCCGTGAATTAAGTAAAAAGACGAATAAAGGCACGATATACTTTATGGACGAACCCACTACCGGCCTGCACTTTGAAGATATGAACCGTCTTCTTAAAGTGATCGAGCAGCTTAGGGATAAGGGGAATACCGTAGTGGTGATCGAGCATAATCTTGATTTTGTTAAAAATGCCGACTGGATACTGGATATGGGTCCCGGCGGCGGAGATGACGGCGGTTATATTGTTGCCGAGGGAAGCCCTACCGATATCATGAAGATCAAGGTATCGAGTACAGGCCGGTATTTAAAGAAATATCTGAAGGAGGTTAAAGACCATGGGAATATTTAAAGCATACGATATCAGGGGGATATACAATGATGGGCTTGATGTTGAGATAGCCGGTAAGATAGGATACTTTCTTCCCCAGGTTATGGGTGGAAAGCGGATCGCGGTGGGACATGATATGAGGGATTCTTCCAATCCATTGAGAGAGGCTTTGATCGAGGGTATGATGGCCGCAGGAGCGCATGTTTTTGAAGTCGGCCTTATTTCGACACCCATGATCAATTTTGCAGTAGGCAGGCATGGCCTGGACGGGGGCGTTCAGATAACCGCATCTCATAATTCCAAGGAATACAACGGATTCAAGGTTGCCGGCAAGAACGCACTTCCTATCGGATATGAGATGGGCCTCAATCGGGTCGAGGAACTGGTGAAGAACGGTGAAATGCCTCGTATCGAAGGAGGAACGCGGGAAAAACTTGATATCATGGAAGATTATCTTGTCCATGTCAGGAGCTTTCTGAAAACAGAAGAAAAATTCCATGTTGCGATAGACGCAGCGAACGGAATGGGTGGCTATACCGTTCCTAAGATACTCAAGGGTACGAATATCAGCTTTGAAGGCCTTTATATGGAATTGGACGGCAATTTTCCCAATCATGAGGCAAATCCGCTTAAAGAGGAGAATCTGAAGGATCTGAAGGAAATGGTGCGCTCTGGGGAATTTAACTTCGGCATGGCGTTTGACGGCGACGCTGACCGTATAATGTTCATCGATGAAAAGGGCGATAATATACCGGCTGATATCATTACTGCGATAATCGGAAAGTGGATGGTCGAGCATGGGCATGACGGTGTCCTGTATGATGTCAGATCATCCAGAATGGTAAAAGAGGCTGTTGACGCCGCGGGGGGGAATTCCTACCTTTGTATGGTCGGACATGCCTATTTCAAGCAGCTGCTCAGGGAGAAGGATGCCTTCTTCGGCGGAGAATTAGCCGGACATTTCTACTTCAAAGAGAATTATTATACGGACAGCGGTACGATCATGATGATGAAGATGCTTAATTTCCTTTCTGAAAAGAAAAAAAACCTTTCCGAATTGGCCGCGCCGTTTCTGAAATACTATCAAAGCGGTGAGATCAATTCTGAGGTCGAAGACAAGGACGGAAAGATCGAAGATGTGGCGAAAATGTATAAGGACGGTGAGCAATTCCGCATTGACGGCCTGACCGTGATATATGAGAAGTGGTGGTTCAATCTGAGAAAATCCAATACCGAACCGCTCTTGCGCTTGACCCTTGAAGCGGATACCGAAGAGCTGATGAAAGAGAAAGTGGAAGATCTGTTGAAAATTATCAGGTCGTAATGTGAGAAAGGTCATACTTGCCTCTACCTCACCCAGAAGGATAGAATTGCTGACACTTCACGGATATTTGAAGGATCATGTCGCGCCGAAGTTCGATGATTCGGGATTTCAGATCGAAACGGATGATCAGGTAGAGATGCTGGCTACTAAGAAAATGGAGTCTGTTAAGGAAGATTTTCCCGGAGAGATCATTGTCGCCTGTGATACGGTGGTGAAGATCAATGGCGGCTTTCTCGGAAAACCGGAATCCAGGGACGATGCCTTTGCAATGTTGAGAACGCTTGCGTCCTCTCCGCATGAGGTGATAAGTTTTCTGGTCGTTTATGACGGTAAACACGATGTAATTAAAAAGAAAAAGGCTGTGACCAGAGTTGAATTCGATCATCTCACGGATGAAGATATCGCTGACTACCTGACCAGCCACGAATACTCGGATAAAGCCGGAGGTTATGCGGTGCAGGGCCGTGCTGCCCCATTTATCAAACGAATTGAAGGTGACTATTATAATATTGTAGGCTTCCCTTTGAACGCCTTCTGGCGCATCATGAAGGAACTGGTGTAGTGTTTCATAGTTACCTTGACAATGGAATGTTTAGATTTGAGTCAATTCCAATGATAAATGCAGTCTGAAGTGTGAAGTGGGGAAAAGATGGGATGAAATAAAACTGGATCCCAC
>JAGLWT010000028.1 GCA_023133295.1 bacterium
GGTTGACTTTTTCTTTCATAGAAGGTTAGTGCAGAGGGGAGTGATTCGGACTGCTTCGCAGTGCCGAAGCGTTCCAAGTTCAAAGGTTCAAAAGTTCAAGGTTGCAAGTTGAGAAATACTATTTGAGATAAGAATTTCTTTGTGTTCTATCTTTTAATTGTCAACTGTCAATTGTCCATTGTCAATTTATTTTAATGTTCTCTAATTATTCGCTTCTCGTGGTTAACCGCACTGCTTTTCGCATGCCTCAAGGACTCTGAGTATCTGGTTTTTATGATGAGCTACGATGTCATCAGGGGTTCCTGCGGCCGAAGCGCTGTTTTCAAGGTACTTCACTATACTAAGAAGACATTCCAATGAGGGGTTTTCCCAATCGCCTCCGCATTGCTTCGAAGCGAATCTTACTCTTGCCAATACTGAATTATACATTTCTCCATCATTGATCTTGCTGTTCATGTCTTTTTTAGTTGAAGCGATCGCCTCTTTCTGAGCCTCATAAAAGCAAATGATGATGAGATTTCTCGCATCTTTTAGTGTCAGGTCTTTGAGGTCTTCTTCTTTGATCGACCATTTTGTGTATTCCATAAAGTACTCCCTTGTGTGTTAGTTAATATTAACTAACATGATAGCGAATTATTGATCCTTTGTCAAGCGCAGCTTTTTGAAAATCCTGATTAAATATGCTACGATGAAAGGGTGTACTGATTCATAAATACGATAACAATGGAATGTTTAGATTTGAGTCAATTCCAACGAACAATGAGTGCGGCGTACCCTTTGTGGTCCGTAAGCGAAGAGAGAGGAAGAAATTGACCAAAGACAATATTCCCTTCGGGCTGAGGCTCTTTTTCTGTCTTCAGCGTTCCTCGTCCCTTACATACCGCTGTGGGTATGCAGCGCTCCTCGCGTCTTGAATACGGAGCAAAATAGCGTCAGTCATTGTTAACGTCTTTATGGATCAGAGCACTAATTACTTACATCCGCTGTGGGTATGCAGCGCTTCTCGCGCCTTGAATGCGGAACAAAGTGGTTTCAGCCATTGCAATTGTATTTATGAAACAGTACACTAAAGAAAGGTATATGAATGAAATATAAGGAAATTGTAGATCATCTGCTAGATTTAGGCGATAAGAAAAGAGCCGAACACTCTCAACGCTTCTTCAAAACCGCAAAGGATGAATACGGATATGGAGATATTTTCCTTGGTATCCGAGTTCCTGTCATCCGCCAAGCCGTCAGAAAATTTAAAGATGCTTCATTAGAAACGGCGGAAAAACTCCTGCAGTCCAAGTATCACGAAGTCAGATTATTCGCTTTGCTGCTTTTAGTGTACCGTTTTACACGAACAGATACCGGGGAGCAGGGCAGGATATATGACCTGTATTTGAAGAATACTAAATATGTGAATAATTGGGACCTTGTCGATAGTTCGGCGCATTATATTGTGGGTGCTTATCTGGAAGACAAAGATAAGGCGGTGCTTGATGAACTGTCACGCTCTAACTCCTTATGGGAACGCCGGATCTCAATGATAGCTACTTATTACTATATCAGGAAAGGCCAATTTGCCGATGCGCTGCGTATCTCGGAACAGCTGCTCCATGATAAAGAGGATCTGATCCATAAAGCGGTTGGATGGATGCTTAGAGAAATCGGCAATCGTGATCATGCAGTAGAAGTTAAATTTTTAAAAAAGTATTATCAAAAAATGCCGAGAACAATGCTGAGATACGCGATAGATAAATTCGATGAAGAAGAGCGGCAGAGATATTTGGCTGGCAAAGTGAAAAGATAAAAGAGGTTCGCAGGTTGGGCAAGTAGAAGGTGATAGGATGATAAGTTGATAGGTTTGTAGGTGGAGAAAGATGGATTGTCGAATCTCCGAACAAATCCGGGATTTCCGCTTCGCTACAACAAGCTATGACAATGACGGAAAGCAATTGTGTAGAGTATTAGCGTTTGATTCTCACGGGGCAAAGAGTTTACACGCTTCGCTTCATGTCAACTCTTTGCTTGGAACCTTTATCCGGGACAGTCGTGGCAATAAATTGTCGACGGCATGTCCCTCTTTTCTTGTGTTACGGGTGTGTTTCTCTTTTCCTTCACTACTGGGACACTTGTCCTTGGGTCAACTGGTGCACTGCGAAGCTTGTCCCATATTTGGACAATTCCGTTAAATGATGTAAAATACAACAAATGAAAATCTTTCATGTCTTGCTAAAGTACGCAAATTTCAAAAGGGTAATTATCATATTGCCCCTTGTACTTCTCTTCTTTCTGTCCGCAAAATTACTCCCTTCTTCTCACCCGCATCTCTTCATCGACTATTCGGCTCATTTCGTTTTTGATGATGCCGGACTTACAGGAATAAAAGTGAAATGGGTCTTTGACGAATTCTTCAGTATCACGGTCAGAGATGACTTTGACACGAACAAGAATTCGCAATTTGAAAAAAGGGAGATCTCAGAGATCAGAAGCAGTATCTTTAAAAATATCCAGCAATACGACTGTTACACATATATATACATCGACGGAGAGTTTTTCAAGTTCAAGAAAGCCAAGAATTTTACAGCATATTATCAGGGTGATAAAGTTGTTTTCGAATTCCTTATTCCCTGCGAGGTCAAGGCACTGGGGAAAGAAGTGGAGATCCGATTTTTTATGTATGACGAAACTATTTTTGTCGCGTTTACACTTTCAAGCGTGAATACTGTGAGCTTCGAGGGTGGTCAGAATATAAAGCGCGAGTACACGATCTACGATAAGGTTAGCGGAAAATCCTACAAAGGCCAAGAACGCTTGCAGGAGATCTTTGTGATACTGTCAGGAGTTAAATGAAGAAGATCATTGTTGCTATAATCTTATTAATGATGCTTCTGCCTGTTTTTGCTCAGAACAAGCAGTATTTTCCAAAGAAGAGAAAATCGATATATCCAACATTTGTCAGAAAGATCGTAGAGACGATCGCTCCCGTACAGAAAAAGATCAACGACAAGATAGCTATTTTAGCCCGTAAGATCAAGGATGACAAATCTCCCAAGACCATTATTATAATCCTGCTGCTTTCCTTTCTATACGGTGTGATACATGCGGTAGGGCCGGGGCACGGCAAGACCCTGATCTTCTCATACTTTCTTTCAGAGGACGGCTCAATAAGAAAAGGGATCCTGACCGGCGGGTCCATTGGCGTCCTTCACTCGATCTCTTCAATAATTGTAGTTCTTCTGATGTACTTCCTTTTGAAAGCGGCGTTCTTTCATTCGATACAGAATGTTGAAAGGATAATAAAGCTGATCAGTTACGGAGTCATCGCCCTCATCGGATTTGCTCTGCTTGTGAGATTCGCCTTGAAAAAAAGGAGCGTCAAAGAATCGACAGCTGACATTGAACATGAATCCCAGAAAAGCGTCTTACCTCTAATTATCGCGATCGGAATAATTCCATGTACAGGTGGAATCCTTATAATGATATTCTGCGTGTCGATAGGACTTCTGCTTCTTGGTGTCGCTGCGGTTCTTTCAATGGGCATCGGGATGGGCCTCACTATTTCCCTGGTCGGAGTGGCGACCGTGCTTTCAAAAAAGAGCGCATTGAAACTCGCGTCAAGTCAAAGCAAAACAATGAATCTCCTGCAGAAAATCCTGGAGATCATCGGTGCGCTTTTCATTTTAGCTATCGGCTCCCTTCTTTTCCTGGCGAATCTTTAAAAAGAATGTTCAAAGGTTCAAGGTTATGCTTCGCAGAGCACAAGCAACAAGTGCACAAGGCACAAGTGTGTAGGGAAGAGGAAACACATCCGAAACCGGAAAATCGTAATTTCGTATTTATCATTAATTTATCCGCAACAAATATAGAACGCCGGAGCGAAGTAAGATATGGGACAGGCTTCGCAGTGCACCAGTGGACCCAGGGACAAGTTCACCAGTGGGGAATGAAAATTGTGAGACCGATAAATACTATATTTGTCATTCTGAAGGAGTGTTAACGACCGAAGAATCCATCTCCTTCCTATCCCCACTTCACACGCGACACATCACACCTCACACTTCGTTCGTGCCGAACGACCGTCTGTCCCGATGTAAAAGTTCCAAGCGGAGAGTTGAAAATTGCAAAGCAATTGTACACTCTACGCCCCGTTAGAATCACACGCACCTTTATTACCTATTTCATTTTGTTCTTTCTCTTCTCTAACTATTCATTGTTCACTATTCACTTCTCTATAGGCCTCTAACCTCGTTTCCGTGTCTTTCTTCGTTTCAGCTATTGATATATTAATTCAAATAAGATAAACTAACCGAGGTGTCTATGAAAGCTACCAAGTTGATCTTTCTTGCATTTTTTACGTTTTCACAGCTTCTGTTTGCGGCTATTCCCGCAGGCTATTATGATACGGCTACGGGTACCGGAGCTACATTAAAGACGAATCTTCACTATATTATTGACGGACATTCCAGTCAGAGCTATGATTCCCTTTATGTTGCATATCAAACCACTGATAATACGGGCGCGAATACAGTATGGGATATGTATTCCGCTGTTCCCGGCGGCACTCCCGCATACACTTATACACATGGTTCGAATCAATGCGGAAGTTACAACAGTGAAGCGGATTGCTATAATAGAGAGCATTCTATCCCTTCAAGCTGGTTCGGGAGCTCTTCTCCCATGTACACTGATCTTTTTATGGTATATCCGACCGATGGATATGTCAACGGGAGAAGATCAAATTATCCCTTCGGTGAAACCTCAAGCCCGACATGGACATCGACCAATGGCTCGAAGGTCGGAAGTTGTTCATACGCGGGTTATTCGGGGCCGATATTTGAGCCCATTGATGAATATAAGGGTGATTTTGCAAGAACCTATTTCTATACTGTGACAAGGTACGAGGACAGGATCACTTCCTGGGACACTACCGATACCAGTTTCAACGGTACATCCTATCCAGGATTTCAGGCCTGGGCGTATGATATGTTCCTGGAATGGCATAACGCAGATCCGGTCAGCCAGAAGGAGATAAACAGAAATGATGCGGTTTACGCGATCCAGGGCAACAGAAATCCGTATATAGATCATCCGGAATGGGTTTGTGATGTCTGGGGCGGTACATGTGTCGGATGCGACGATTCTGATACGACACCTCCGGACTGGGCGGTCTCAGGAGTGTCAAATATTGAGACATCCTCACTTCTTGCGGATCAGGTCACACTTATGTGGGATGCCGCTTCCGAAATAGAGAATGATACATTTGCAATTTCATATTACCTGTATAGAAGTGGAACATCTCCTGTTGATACCGCTACAGCAACTCTGGTAGCTTCAGGAACAACATCCACCAGTGCTACGGATAATACTGTTTCAGCAGAAACAACATATTATTATAAGGTCGTGGCGTCAAACTGCGTCCCTGTGACCAGGACCGCCTCAGACGAGATCGAGATAACAACTCCAGCGGAGACCACTGATACAATATTCAGTGTTCAGAACACCGCTGTTAGTGCAGGCACCTGTTACGACTCTCCCAGACTTGCGCAGGAGGTCACTCTGACCGGAATCGTTACCGCAATAGGCACTGGAAAATATGTTATTGCCGATGCTGACGGTGCATGGAACGGGGTTTATATTTATGACAGCAATTATTCTCCATCCGTTGGAGACAATATTACAATAACCGGTATAGTGGAGGAGTATTTCGGCCTTACCGAGATCACGACGATCACTTCATATACCTTGAATTCTTCTGGAAATTCTGTAACTCCTGCTACCGTTACATGTGAAGGGATCGGCGGCTCCGCTGAATGGGGCGCCGCCTGTAATATTGATTCTGAAGAGTACGAGGGTGTTCTTGTCACGCTTTATGATGTTGTGGTCAGCTCGCCTTTAAGTACTTACGGATATTGGATGATCAAGGATCAATCGGGGACCCTTGAATTAAGCTGTGATGATAGTTTCTATCTTGCCGATCTCGCGACCGGCCAGACTATTTCACAGATCACGGGAGTTCTCCTTTACACTTATGATCATTACAGATTGAATCCCCGCTCCGCTTCGGATGTAGATACCAGCCCTTCAGTGAATGCTTGTGATAATGGAGATACAACCCCTCCGGATTGGTCGGTCTCAAGTGTTTCAAACATCGATTCAACCTTGATCACATCATCATCCGCGGCATTGACCTGGGATTCCGCAACGGATGCGGAAAATGATACCGAGGCCATAACTTATGACCTTTATAGAAGCGAGACATCGCCTGTGGATACCGCGACTGCGATATTGATGACCACAGGGATCACTTCAACTTCCTATACGGACAGCTCCCTTTCCGGCGGGACCACCTATTATTATAAAGTAGTGGCATCCAATTGTGTGCCGCTTTTCATGACTGCCTCGGATGAGGTTGAGATAAATACTCCAGAAAGCGTATTGCCGAAATGGACCGTTGCGGTGTTTCTAAACTGTGATAATAATCTCGAGACCGACGGTATTGATGATTTCCTGGAAATGTCCGCTGTCGGTTCCGATGCTAATCTGAATATCGTTGTCCAGATGGATAGGATCGGAGGTTACGATTCTTCATATGATAACTGGACCACGACAAAGAGATATTATGTTACCTCCGGGATGACCCCGACAATTGCAAACGCGGTTTCGGATATCGGAGAGGCAAATATGGGCGATGGCGATACATTGGTCTCCTTCGGAAAATGGGTGAGGGATAATTACCCAGCCGAACATTATATGCTGGTGATCTGGGATCATGGTGACGGCTGGCGGAAAGTCGAGGATAATCTCGCCTCTTATAAGGGCGCTTCCTCGGATGATACCAGTGGCGATTACTTATATTTCACTTCAGGCACTCCGGGTATGCTCGGTGAGCTTGGTACGGCTTTTAAAGAGATCTATACATATTACGGTTCAAAACTCGACATCGTGGGTTATGATGTATGCCTTGACCAGATGTGGGAAAATAATGCGGAATCAGCTCCGTATTTCGATTATATGGTCGCATCAGAGATGTCAGAATGGCTGGACGGATGGTCCTATACGCCATTTTTGAATGACATCGTTAACAGCGGGGGAATGATCACCCCGGAAGCATTGGCAAACTCTGTAGTTGACGCATATGCCGCCGGAGAGAGCGGGTCAAATGGATGGACTCAATCCGCCCTGGACCTCGCGCAGGTATCTTCAGGCCTGACACCCGCGATAAATTCTTTTGCGATCAAGCTCAGGCAGAGTCTGAGCTCATATGGCACGCAGATACAAAACGCAAGAGCCAATACCTTTGAGCTCGATTCCTCTTATCCTTATTATGATCAGATAGATCTTTACGATTTCTGTTTGAAATTAGAGGCACAGGCGGTACCGCAATCTCTGAAGGATAGCTCTGCAGCAGTTAGAACGGCCATTACTAATGCGGTCACAAATAATTTTGCCGAGACGGGGAATGACTGTTACGGGACCGGGATCTATTATCCCTTATCCGTATCGGATTATGACGCGGATTATGACTCGACCCAGATCGCCACTACAAGCAATTGGGATGAATTTATTCAGAGGGAGACGCTTGCTGCCTGTGATGACAGTGACACGACACCTCCCGATTGGACGGTGAGCGGAGTATCGGACATCGCCGTTACAAATACCGCATCAAGCTCGATAACTCTCAGTTGGGGAGTTGCCGCGGATACTGAGAATACGACAGAAGCTGTAACCTATGACCTTTATCGAAGCGGTTCTACGCCTGTTGATACATCTACAGCAACCGTTGTGGCATCAAATCTTACGGGTACAACATATGCGGATAGCACCGTGGTTCCTGAAAATACATACTATTACAAAATTGCGGCAAAGAACTGCGTACCCCTTGAAAAGGAAGCTTCCGATGAGGTTAAAACTACAACTCCCGCCGGCCCGGCAGGGGATACCATCTACAGTGTGCAATTTACCGGAACCGTTGGAGCGGAGTGTTATGACTCCCCCAGGGACGCGGAAGAGGTCACTCTGACGGGTGTTGTTACGGCGACAGCTACCGGAAAATATGTTCTATCAGATGCGGATGGCGAATGGAACGGCTTATATGTTTATGACTTTAATTACACTCCTGCGGTAGGGGATAATATTACTATTACCGGCACAGTGGATGAGTATTTCGGTTTGACTGAGCTTACCACGATCACTTCATATACCTTGAATTCTTCCGGCAATCCCGTAAACGCCACTACTACAACGGTGGAAGAGATAGGAGACAATGATCTGGAAGGTGCCGATTGTGATCTCGTGCCTGAAGCGTATGAAGGTGTCCTTGTGACATTCTATGATGTAGTGGTGAGTTCGACCACCGGAAATCACGGTTATTGGGAGTTCAGGGATTCTGCTGGAACCAAGATACTCGGCTGCGATGATGCTTTCTACCATGCTGAGATGACGGCAGGCCAGACGATAAGCCAATTGACTGGTGTGTTATTATACGGATACGATTATTATAGATTGAATCCCCGCTCAGCAGCCGATATTGACACTTCCGGTGCTTCCCTTTGTGATGATTCGGATACTACAGCGCCTGATTGGACTGTCTCAGGGATCTCCAATCTGGATAGCACATCTGTTTCGCAGACATCCGTTGCGCTTTCATGGGATGCCGCATCCGACAGTGATAACAATACTCAGGCATTGACATACGATCTTTACAGAAGCAATTCAACGCCGCTCAATACTACAACCGCAACATTACTTGCCAATAATACGGTGCTTACTATATATGCTGATAATACGGTTTCCGCTTCCAATACATATTATTATCTTGTCACGGTTTCAAATTGTGTTCCGCTTTCAAGGGATTCCTCTGATGAGCTGACCGTTGTAACGCCTGCCGTTCCGGTTGATACTATCTACAGTATACAATTTACAGGAAGCGTCGGATTGGAATGCTACGATTCTCCAAGAGAAGCGGAGGAGGTCACATTAACAGGTGATGTGACGGCAGTCGGTACGAATAAATATATTATTACCGATGCCGATGGCGCATGGAGCGGCATTTATGTTTATGACTTCACAAATTTCCCTGCTGTAGGGGATAATATTACCATTACCGGTACGGTTGACGAGTATTTCGGGCTTTCTCAGATCAACACAATTACAGTTTATGTTGTGAATTCTTCAGGCAATTCCGTAAACGCCACTACTACAACTGTGGAAGAGATCGGTGATAATGATCCGGAAGGCGCCAATTGCGATCTCGTGCCTGAAGCGTATGAAGGTGTCCTTGTGACATTCTATGATGTTGTGGTGAGTTCGACCACCGGAAATCACGGTTATTGGGAGTTCAAGGATTCCGCGGGAACCAAGATACTCGGATGTGATGATCAATTCTACCATGCCGAGATGACAGCAGGCCAGACGATAAGCCAATTAACAGGTGTGTTATTATACGGATACGATTATTATAGATTGAATCCCCGTTCAGCAGCCGATATAAATACCGCACCGATACCTGTCATCTGCGATCCCGCCGATGTTACGGCGGCGGATTGGACGGTTTCAGGTATTTCGAATATCTGTTCGACTGCAATCGCACATACCTCTATTGACCTGGAATGGGATGCGGCATCTGATCTTGAGAACGATACATTGCCCCTTACCTATGATCTGTACAGAGATACCGTTACGATTTCCGACACAAGTTCATTGACACCGATTGTTGAAGATACTGAGGCCAATACATATCTGGATACGGGACTGACAATGGAGACGACATATTATTATAAAGTTGTCGTACGCAACTGTGTGCCGCTTGAAAGGGAGGCATCGGACGAGCTTGCGCTTGCAACTTTGCCTGCGTGTGATCCGGCGGATACTACTGCGCCTGACTGGGCTGTTTCAGGTATTTCAAATATTGATTCGACTCTTGTTACTTACAATGCGATAACTATTGTCTGGGATGCGGCAACAGATGCCCAGCAGTCGATAGAAGAGGTTTTATACGATCTTTTCAGAAGCGGCACGACGCCGGTGGATACTATTAGCGCGACTCTGCTCGCTTCGGATACCAATGCTTTGACATTTGCTGACTCCGGTTTGACGCCCGCGACGGAATATTTTTACTTGGTCGTAGCCAAGAATTGCATCCCTCTTTCAAGGGATGCTTCGGATGAGCTTGATGTAATCACAAGATCTCTTCCGCATACCATCTCAGGTACGATAACCGATGGTGCCGTTCCGATGGCTGGAGTTACGGTTGATCTGAGCGGATACAGTTCGGCTTCCACCGTTACTGACGGCAGCGGCAATTATTCATTCGTGGATGTCCCTCATGGTGAAAGTTATACTGTCGCCCCATCATTTACACATTATTCGTTCTCACCGTCATTTACGGATATCGCTTCATTGGACAGCGATCAGACATCCGTTGATTTTACAGGAACCTTAAATACCTGGGATATCTCGGGAACGATCACGGACGGCACTAATCCGATAAGCGGTGTTACGGTCGATCTTTCGGGCTCGGCAACTGCTACGACAACAACTGACGGCAGCGGTAATTATTCCTTTGCCGGCCTTGATGCGGGCGGTGATTATACGGTCACGCCGTCACTCACGCATTATACATTCGCTCCTGCAAGTACCACACATACCGATCTTAGCGCGGATGAAACTGCAACTGATTTCACGGGAACTCTTAATACATGGGATGTATCAGGCACGATCACAGACGGTACTGATCCGTTAAGCGGTGTTACGGTCGATCTGAGCGGTTATGTGTCAGCATCAACTACGACCGACGGCAGCGGTAATTATTCCTTTGCCGGGCTTGATGCCGGAGCGACATATATGGTTACACCGTCATACACCCACTACATGTTCGTACCTTCAGGGACCACTCATTTTGCTCTGAACGGAGATCGAAACAATACCGATTTCACAGGGACGATCAATACATGGGATATTTCGGGGACGATCACGGACGGCACTAATCCGATAAGCGGCGTTACGGTCGATCTTTCGGGTTCGGCTGCCGCCACGACCGTTACCGACGGCAGCGGTAATTATTCGTTTGCCGATCTTGACGCGGGTGGTGATTATACCATTACACCATCTCATACGCATTATATATTTGCTCCTGTGAATATCTCGATCCTTGATCTCAGCGCGAATGACACTGGAAATGATTTTACCGGCACATTAAACACCTGGGAAATCTCGGGCACCATTACTAATGGGGCTACCCCGCTTTCGGGTGTCACCGTGGATCTCACCGGCTCAGCGACTACCTTTGCTGTTACTGACGGCAGCGGCAATTATTCCTTTGCCGGCCTTGACGCTGGCGGAGATTATACAGTTACTCCATCACTCACGCATTATTCCTTTGCTCCTACAAGTACAGAGCATACGGACTTGAGCGCGGATGAAACCTCAACGGATTTTACGGCCACATTGAATACATGGACCATTTCAGGCACGATAACAGACGGCGCGAACCAGATAAGCGGTGTTACGGTCGATCTGAGCGGTTATGCCTCTGCTACAACTACGACTGACGGCAGCGGGAATTATTCCTTTGCCGGTTTGAATGCGGGTGAGGACTTTACAATTACACCGTCAATGACGCATTACACCTTTGCGGCTCCCAGCAATTCGTATAATAATATCAGCTCGGATATCTCGAGCTCTGATTTTACGGGAACTCTGAATACCTGGGATATTTCAGGAACGATCACGGACGGCGCTAATGCGATAAGCGGCGCTACGGTGGATCTGAGCGGTTATGCGACAGCATCAACGACGACCGACGGCAGCGGCAATTATTCCTTTGCCGGTCTTGATGCGGGCAAAGATTATACGATCACGCCTTCGCATACGCATTATGTATTCAGCCCCGCAAATACCAATTGTACTGTTTTGAGTGCGAATGTTCCTGATGTGGATTTCACCGGAACATTGAATTCATGGTCGATAAGCGGAAGTATCATGTCAGGTACGACTCCATTGGCGGATATCAAGGTTGTTCTTACGGGTGCTTCCATCACGGAAGTTTATACTGATATTTCGGGATATTACTTGTTTACGGACCTTGATGCAGGTGCGACATATACGATTACACCCGAAGTCGGGCTTTATAAATATACTCCGGAGTCGGCTCAGTTCATTGACCTGACGCTAAGCCAGGTACAGGATTTTGATGCGGTGAACAATTATGCTCAAGGCCTTGGTGATGTCGTGGTTTATCCCGTTCCATGGAGCAGTAATATGGGTATTGAACATATTACATTTGCCAATCTCAGTGAGAATTCAAGTATAGCGATATACAGCATTTCAGGCGAATTTGTAATTGAAATGCAGCCGGAATTGATCGATCACACCTGGGACCTTAGGACCCGCAGAGGAAAAAAGGTCGTTTCAGGGGTGTATATATACATCATTACCGACGAGGCAGGCGAGCAGATCCAGGGTAAGTGTGTTATACTCAAGTAAACAAGTGCAAAAGAAAGCGTGAAGTGTGAAGTGCGAGGCCTAAAGAGAAGTGAACAGTGAACAATTGAGAAATGAACAATGAAGAAATGAAGAATAGAGAAATGAAGAATTAGAGAAGAAAAAAAGAGGAATGAGATAAATGGCCAATTGGATAGCATTAAAAATAATTGACAATGGACAATTGACAGTTGACAATTAAAAGATGGAGCACAAAGAAATTCTTATCTCAAACGATTTTCCGGTTACGGATGTGTTTCCTTTTCCTTTACACACTTGTGCACTTGTTGCTTGTGCTCTGCGAAGCGTAACCGGTGAACTTGCGAGCTCTCGTTATTTTAATTACAGGAGGTTGTTATGAAGAAAAGCGTATTACTTGCAGCGTTGAAATTAAGTGTGCTCTTACTACTTGTAAGCACTTTGGTTTATCTGAATGCGGAGAATGTCAAGCCGGAAGCTGATGTTGAATACATTGAGCTTAGGCATGGCGGAAAGGTACCGCTTATTGAAGACCCCTGCATACATGACACCACCGCCAAGCAGGAAGCTGAGGCGCTGGTAACGAAGCATCAAACAAAGAAATGGAATCTTTCTTCCAAAGTAGCCGAAGCAAAGATCGAAATTGCCGAAATAAATGCAAAGAAACTCGATCATGTTGAACATTTAGCTACGATAATTGAGCGCAGCTTTTATTTATGGGCATGCAAGAACGGATATAAGATCCGCAATACCCGCTCTCTTGGGCCGTATTATTTCAAAAAAGACGACAAGACAAATATGGTCATATCCGTAGGTGTTAAGGCAGAAGGTTATTTACCGTTCCAAGGACTCAGAAAAGGTTCGGCGAGTTTAGCACTTGATGAACGGGGGCAATCGATGGAAACGTATTACTTGCAGGTCGTGATCAGTGATGCAAACCCTAAACCGAATGAGAAATTCAGCAAGGAATTGGACGGCGAAGCACAGAAGATCATTAATCAGATCATTGAATACTCTTATGTATGGGGATTGGAATACTATAGTACTATTGTAGAGAAAGCGAAATAGAACACAAGGCACAAGGCACAAGTGCAAAAGAAAGTGTGAAGTGTGAAGTGTAAAGTGGGAAAATACAATGAAGAATGACGCTTCGCAGTGGCCCAGTGGACCCAGTGTCCCAGTGGAACAAGAGAAAGGGTATCTTAAATTCGAAGATTCTTAAGTATTTTCAAGTAATTCTCAATAAATTTGTACGAAAACTGCAAAAGTGTTAAAATTACGAATGGGAAATCAGAAAAATATCGATATCCGCAACTCCGAGCTTATCAAAGAAAATGAAGATCTCAAAAGGCGTTTGACTCAGTTAAACAGGGGCTGGAAAGTTATGAGCCTTTCTATGAAAACACTCCTTAACATGGAAGGCAGGAAAGAATTCCTTATCGGGATCTGTCGCCTCCTTGTGGAGCAGGGTGACTATAAAATGGCCTGGGTGGGCCTGAAAAAACCACCTCCGTGCATGGATGTTGAACCCGAGGCTCAATTCGGCTATGATAATGAGTACCTTTCTTCGATCAGGATTACATGGGATGATTCGGAACACGGGATGGGCCCGACCGGAACAGCGATCAGAGAAAACAGGCCTGTGGTTCAAAGGGACATTGAAAAGGGGGATTCCTACAAATTGTGGCGTAAACAGGCCCGCAAATGCGGTTTCCGTTCTTCCATAGCGATCCCTATACGATATGCCAATAATATATTCGGAGCTCTGAATATTTATTCCGAAGCTACAGGGAAGTTTCATGAGGAGGAGATCTCCCTCCTGGTCGCGCTCGGAGAGGAGATAGGATATGGATTAAAGTTCTATGAAAACCTTTATGTCCGTAATGAGTTTGATAAGAAGTTGGAACAGCAGAAAGAAGAACTGCAAAATATTCTTGACACCGTACCCACTATGATCTCCTACAAGGATACCGAGGACAGGATCGTCAGAGTTAACCGCGCACTATGCCGGAATATCGGGAGAACTGAAGAGGAGCTCATAGGTGCAACACCCTTTGACACATTTCCCAATCATGGCAAAGAAATATTTGAAAGCGATATGAAGGTCCTTAAAACAGGAAAATCCCAATTGAACATTATCAGGGAGTTAGACACTCCATACGGGAAGAAATGGTGGAAAACTGATAAAGTACCCCTGAAGAATGAGATAGGGGATATTATCGGAATGATTGTGGTAGCACTTGATATCACTGATATTCGAGTATCGGAGGAGACGCTCCGCCTTTTAAAGACCACTGTTGATCAGAGTCACGAAGGCTTATGCCTTGTGGATCTTAAGGGAGATATCATCTATATCAATCGGGCATTTGCCAATATGCACGGCTATGAACCTGAAGATGTATATGGAGAAAACCTGAGTATTTTTCATACAAAAGAGCAATTGCCTCTGGTGCAAAAAGCAAATAAACAGATATTTGATACCGGTGAATTCATGGGTGAAGTGTGGCATATGAGAAAGGATGGAAGTACTTTTCCTTCACAGATGCATAACACACTGATCAAAGGGAAAGACGGAAAACCTTCTGGAATAATAGGAACTATGAGCGATATCACAGATGAGAAAAAGATGCAGGCTGAACTTCTTAAGGTGCAGAAATTGGAGTCCCTCGGCATCCTGGCCGGCGGTATTGCCCACGATTTTAACAATCTCTTAACGGTTATTTTCGGCAATCTCCAATTGGTTGAGATGAATCTCGGAAGAGATAATAATTCTTATGAGATCCTGCAAGAGGCCAACAATGCGATTCTCAATGCAAGTAATCTGACACAGCAGCTTTTGACCTTTTCCAAAGGCGGTGTTCCTGTGAAAGAGAGCTCCGATATTACCGTTCTTGTAAGGGAATCCACTGATTTTGTGTTGAGAGGAACGAAAGTAAAATGCCAATATGAAATTCCTGATAATATACGGCAAGTTGAAGTGGACCCCGCGCAGATCAATCAGGTGATCAATAATATTATCATTAACTCGATTCAAGCGATGCCGGGAGGCGGGAAACTTGAAATATCGATCTCAAATATCGAGATCGGACTGCAGTCGCTTTATCCTCTGAGCGATGGGGAATATGTTCAGATATCAATAAAAGATAACGGGCATGGAATTTCAAAAGAACATCTAAAAAGCGTCTTTGATCCGTTTTTTACCACCAAACAAAAAGGCAGCGGCCTTGGTTTGGCCACCTCGTTTTCCATCATAAGGCGGCACAACGGGTATATCGCAGTCGATTCCGTTCCCGAAGAAGGGACGGAATTCAAAATAATTATTCCTGTTGCTTCAAATCTCTCAGAATCGGATCAGGTACCGGAAGAGTCCACACTTCCAATCGGCTCAGGTAAAATACTTATTATGGATGATGAAAAACCTATCCGTGATCTTCTGACGCGTCTGTTGAAACGCCTGGGGTATGAAACCATGATGACATGCAAAGGTGAACGAGTACTTGAGGAATATAAGAAATCCCTTTCTGCCGGTGAACCGTTCGATGGTGTGATACTGGACCTTACTATCCCTGACGGCATGGGTGGACAGGAAACTATGACGCGCCTTCTGGAAATTGATCCTAATGTCAAAGCAATAGTTTCTACCGGGTATACAAATGACCCCGCTATTTCTAATTACAAAGATCTGGGGTTTATGGAGTTCCTGCCAAAGCCATATAAGATCCAGGATCTTGCTATGAAATTAAAATCAATAATGAGCAATGATAAGGGAAGTGAATAATAGAATAAGGATGGAATATGATGATCGATAAGCAGGAGATACCGGCCGATCCCGTCGATTATGATGAAGCGCTGAAAGCGATCACTGCTGCGGTAGTAGAGCAACTGGAAAAGAAGAAGAAAAAGAGAAGGATAGTTAAATTCCTGATGAAACGCGGTATTGAAGAGAGCGAAGCATTTCCATTTGTAGAGCAAACCGAACGCCTGTTGATAGAGTATAAAAGCTCTCCCGAATATTTGAAGGAAATGGTGAAGAAAAACTCTAAAAAGATCATAACCGGAATCATCTGGGCAGTCCTTGGAACCGCCGTCACGGTGATCACTTATGTGGGCAGCTCCGAGGGTGGAACTTATGTAGTCGCTTGGGGAGCCGTTCTCTTTGGAGTAATTGATATAATCGCAGGCTTAATAGGTAAAACGAAATATAAAAGGGCTTTGGAAGATTCGCAAGTTCCGGATTGATGGACAACAAAATAATAAGTGAGGAAAGGGGCTGAAAATGAAGATTAGCGTTAAAAGTGTAGCATTTGTATTAGGTTTTCTACTTTGCGTAAATGTATTCGGAGGAGACCTGTTTTTCTGGGAAGTAGAGGGTAAGGTATATCTACTCGGCTCTCCGCATGTTGGCAGAAGAGATATGTACCCGCTTCCCGATACCATTATTGATGCCTTTGAGGATTCAGATAGTCTTGTCCTTGAGGCGGATCTTGATCCGGGAAAACCGCGACCCCACATGCATATCGGGGTGCTTGAAACCGGTAAGACGCTTCAGGATGTCCTTTCATATAAGAAATTATGGGAAGTCAAGGAAGCTCTGAGTGAACTTGGGCTTGATTATGAACAAAATAAGGTCCTGAAGCCATGGGTTATAGCTATGATGATAACTGATACGAAAATCACCAAGATCGGACATGATCCCGAGCTGGGAATCGAAGTTTTCTTTTACTCCCAAGCCGGCAGGGAACGGAAGGAGGTCGAGGAATTGGAAGGCGCTAAATCCCAGTTTGAACTAATGGATTCCCTTTCAGCAGACGATCAGATTACTTTGCTGGAGGAGGCATTCTGTTCAAGTAGAAAACTGGCTGACGAACTTGAGAAACTTTTTGAAAGTTGGAAAAGCGGTGATGATGAGAAGCTATATGAGGTCTTTGTGAAAGAAGGGGATACGCCAGAAGTAGAAGCTCTGACGAAAAAGATCATTAAATGTAGAAATCAAGATATGTTACGGAAGATCGAAAGATATCTGACCGAGGATAAAACTCGATTTGTCATAATAGGCGCGGGAAATCTTCTGGGCGATGACGGTCTGATCAAAGAATTAGAGGATAAGGGTTACAAGGTAAAGCGATTCAGGAATTAGAGAATTTGCTAATTATGCTATGAAGCTTAAATTATTCTTCTCCTTAATTATTTTGCTTTTAATGTTACAGTGGTCCATTGGGCTGCCCTTTAATATTTCTTATATAAAAGGATATTCCAATATTGAAGGTGAAACCTTTGTTAATATCGGTATCAGCAATGAATTCTGGTTCAATATTTCAGGATGGAAATTTGTTTTGGACACCGAAATATTATATGTAAATCATAGTGTAGAAACAGAAAGAACTAATGAAGTAGGTGATATAGATGGTACATTTTTTTGGATTCATACTGAGTGTAGATTTAATGTTAAGTTGAATATTAGATATAGAATTTCTAGAAGATTTAATCTGAACATCGCTATTCCCAGCCTTTATTCATATTATCGGTATAGCGGTGCAGTTGATGATCTAAAATGGGATACAATATATAGTGTTTATGAGAATCTGTTTGATGCAATGGAGTATAAGTATTATTTTGGATTGGAATATAAGATATTTTAAAGGAAGAATTCATTTCGAGAGTGATTTTGAGGATCGCCGCTCTCATATGGAAGATATTTGAAGGAGGTAAATATGAAAAATTGTTTCAAAGGAGTACTTGCGGTAATTATTCTTGTATTAGTTGCCATTGGATGTAAAACAGCTCAGACAGGTGATTCGATCTTATTCAGTGATAATTTTTCAGATGCGTCAACACTTGCATCCAATTGGATAATTCATGATGATAAGAACCCATCCTCCGGACCCTCGCTTTGGGTTCTTCAAGAAGAAAAACTTATGCAGAAGTCAAATATATTCAGGTCCGGAGCCGATGAATACAAATTCTTTGAAGGAACGCATATTGTAACTAAGATCGGCTCGGATTGGGGAAATTACGAATTCAGCGTAGATTTTACCATTGCCGGAGATGATGACGGCGTTGGAGTGCTTTTTCGTTATCAGGATCCGGAACACTATTACCGTTTTGTCACTGTAACCGATCCTGGAAATAAGGGCCCGTTCAGAAAACTTCAGGTTAAGGATGGAGACAAATACTCCACTATTGCTGAATCCGATGAAGGATACGATTCAGCAAAGCCGCATAAAGTGAAAGTAAGATTGGTCGGAAAAAGCATAGTTATATTATTTGATGATAAAGAAATATTGTCAGCTGAGGACTCCCGTTATTCTTCCGGACGCATTGGACTTATGTCATATGCAGAACAACCAGTATTTGATAATGTCCTGGTAATCGCCAGATAAGTAAAGTAGGGTAAGTAAATAAAGGTACCTGATAAAGTGACCTGGCCTTTATTCTTTATGCGATAAATAGGAGATAATGAAGTTAATAGTGAAACACTTAAACAACTGCTTGACCATCTTCAAGTATTGAAAATAATTGTTTTGTGTGGTATCATATTGCCGTGAAGAAAACTTTCTCATATAGATGCTGTCTTTTCAAATCCCGGTATTTCCAAGTTCATTGAAAAACAGAATACCTTTACAGAAGAGACAAGAGGAAGCATATTTAATACAAGAAGGATAAAGACATGTCTAAGGTGATGATCGAGAGTTATCAGAAAGAACTCTTAATAAAGATAGAAGAAAAGATGCAGGAGATCTGTCACAAGGTGATGAAACCTGCGACCAGATCAGCGTATTCAAAAGTATTCAGGGCGGATTTCATTCCCATCCGTTGGAGTTATGACGGAGATACTGGCGAATGGTCCTCCGCCAAGCTGAACTACAGCGAACCCGATGAGGAAATGTTGAAGGCGATCTACACCGATTCCTCGCTCGTCGTCGCGATCAGGGACAATAAACTATTGACAACCTGCTCTCAGCCATGTTTGATCCTTCATATGATAGATATTGCCGATATCGCGCAAGGTGACCATGTTCTTGAGATAGGTACCGGAAGCGGATACAATGCGGCGATCATCTCCGAGGTCGTAGGAGAGGGGAATGTAGCGAGTATTGAGATTGAGAGGGAAGTGGCGGAAATGGCCAAAAAGAACCTTGAAAGGGCAGGCAAAAAGATCGCGGTTATAACAGGGGACGGTGGAATGGGATTTTCGCCTTATGCCCCCTACAAAGCGATAATCGTTACCTGTGCTACTCCTGACATTTCATGGTTTGATCAATTGCAGGATGGCGGAACTATCATTATACCGCTTCTCACAAGAGGTCTTGAGATGCTATGCAAATTTGTGAAGCGGGGAGAAAAATTAGTCGGTAAACCGATCTTACCCGTTCGTTTTCTTACATTTACGGGATTGGATGCGATCAAATCGGATTATAAGAAAAATATACATTCTCTCACTGCTCTTGTTAAAAAAGCACAGCCGGTCGAGTATCTGACCAATGAATTTATTAAGCTATCGAGAATTGAGCGCAATTCCTTTAAATACTATCTTTCTCTCCTTGCCAAGGAGGCGATCTACTTCGTTTCAGATGACGAAGATATAAGCGACGGGTATGGAATATGGAAAAAGACGCTGCCTTTTGGGATAGTGTTAATTCAGGGCAATAAGATAATTCACTGGGGCGATCCGGCTGCTCTGAACCAGTTTGACTCGTATTTTTCAATGTGGAAGGCTTCAAAACTCAAATACGACGATTACGACATCGTTGTCTATCCTCATGAACTACATAAGGAAATCCCGAAAGAGGGATTGATCGTCGATAAGAAATTCAATTCTTATAGTTTCATTCCTAAGAACGGACAGTAAGACAAGGCACAAGTGCAAAAGAAAGTGTGAAGTGTGAAGTGTAAAGTGGGAAAATACAATATCACCATGTGCCCTTGGAACCTGCGAATTTGGAACACTAGGATAAGAGAGTTTCAGTTCAGAGAAATTTGTACATAACAAATTCGTCTATTTGCTGATAACCGATATTCTTATAGATGGCATTCGATGTTGGGTTTGAAAGATCCGTGAAAAGGGTGCAAAAACTATGATCCGACCGGAGCAATTTCTCACTTAATGCCCATACACATGAAGAAGCGTACCCATTCTTACGGAATTCCGGCGGGGTATAGACAAAATTCACCGTCGCGCCGTTCATTGTGGGTCTCGCTGAAGCGGCCATTGATACAGTATTACCGCCAACCGTCCATAGGTGTATCCTCTTCTCCCGCAGCCCTTTATCTACTATTTTTATAGCTTCCAGCCCGGCTTCCTTTTCCTTGCCGTAGATGTCGATCTGAAAACTCCTTCCCCACCTATTTAAAAGATTCCGGTCATTTTCTTCAGCCACTCGGAGAGAACCCTTGGACATTTTTATTGTATTAAGGCGGGTCAATTGAAAAACTCCTTGCTCCATTGATGTTACAATGCCGCATTTCGTACACTTCTTCCATATCGCGGAAAAGCTATCTGATAGAACCCGGGAAGCTACAACGCCACTTACTTCTCTGCCTTTGTCTAATAGATCTTTTGCAATGGCAGAGAGTATCTCGAGGTCTGCATTACCGGCGAGTATCAATGGATGAGGAGGGGTCATCAATGCAGGCGTAGCCACGATGCCGTTAATAATCCCAGATGCGAAATAGGGGTTTTCATATGCCGAAGGGTCTTTCTGAAGGCGCATGGCGATGCCGATCATCAAGCTGTTCAGCGTTTCATCTTAAATGAGTATCCCCTCCGAAGCTTTAAGAAAAGTATGAGGATCTTTATATGAGAGTACTTTCATTTGTGTTCCTTCTGCATTATATCACCTATGGGGGAAATAGCAAACAAGAAACAAGTGCAAAAGAAAGTGTGAAGTGTGAAGTGTAAAGTGGGAAAATACAATGAATAATGAAAAATGAAGAATGATTAGTAAGTGCACAAGGGACAAGGTACAAGTGGAACAAGAGAAAGAGTGAAATCAGAATCGGTGTAGGGGCACGGCATGCCGTGCCCGGTGCGAAGTACGGGGTGGGCAAGTAGAAGGTGGTAGGGTGATAAGTTGATAAGTGCAGAAGGGGAATGAAAAATGAAGAATCAGGAAATAAAAAAAACACTTGACTTTGCCATTATAATATGGTATTACATTGAAAGTTAGACTGGGCTACAAAGAATAGAAAGGTCTACATAAGTTATAGGAGGCTTATATGAAAAAGCGATTTGTTTTATTTATGCTGTTTGCTGCAGTTATCCTACTCTCTGAAGTGAGTTTTTCGGCCGACATACTCGGATGTCCCAATGGTATTTTAAAAGGAACGATCTGGCCCCGGTTTAGTTTGAAAATGTATGACGCATCAGAAAAATGGAATAAGGTAACTGAAGAAATGGGTGACATTAGTGAAGGAGCTGGAGTTCAGAGCCAAAAAAAGAAGTCCTTCGACTTCCGTTTGGGATATGGTTTACTCAAGAATCTTGATATTGGATTAAATCTAAAATACGGCATGGTAGAGACAGAAAAGAAGAAATCACCAACAGATCCAATAAAAGAATTTACTCAAGAGGGATTGACCGATCTCTGGTTTTCGGGTAAGTATATGTTTATTGATACATCAAGTGACGGATTCTTTGAATATCTTAAACTCTCTTTTGGAATTTCTTACGCCATTGCATTAAATACGGAAGATGAAGCCTTGATCGCAGGCCTTACACCCGGAGTAGATCAATCGCAATCCGGATTATTGATCCATGGCGGCCTCGGCGGCCTTTGTGAATATGCTGGACATTTACTCTATCATTACAAAGGAACCGCACCTGAAGTTCAGGGATTCGGCAGAAGCGGGCAAGACATACCGGATTCGATGAATTATATGTTCAAGATCGAAAAGGGAGTTTTTGACTATTTAGGAATTGGAGTTGCCGCCACAGGTTTTTTTGGCGTGCAGGAAGATCTTTCCCTTGTTGATGCAAGCGGAGAGTCCTTGAAGCCGTATTGTCACAATATTATGTTGATGCTGGAGATTTTCCCATTCAAGTACACGAATTATGAAAAAAGGAAATTCTTTCTCATGTTAAACCTTCCTTATGCCGTGAGAACAACTGTATCTCCCGATTATAGTGTGAATTTCGGAATAATGTATTCCATATGAAAATAAAGAACAGGATCATTCCTCTATTTCTGCTCTTGCTCTTAATGATTCCATGTTCTTCCTTTGCCGCGAAATCCATGAGAAAGGAGATCGATGACGAAATGTTCATTAAGATCGCAAAGCGGGTTTCAAAAAGCAAGGAGGTTACACTTCGGAAAAAAGATTCGGTGAGGTATATTTACTTTAAGTCAAAACAGTGTGAAGGATATGTGATCTTAAGCTCAGATTTTATTCGGATAAAAGGATATAACGGGCCGACAAATCTTGCGGTCGTAATGGGTATAGACCTCAAGATCCAAAAGGTAGTGATCATTGAAACGATGGATACCGGTGAGTATATAAATTATTTGAAGAAGAACGGATTTCTGAAAAGATTCATTGGACTTTCTGTGGATGCCGTTGGGAGTATTGATGCTATAAGCGGCTGCACGATCAGCTCTGAGGCCATTAAGAAGACCATTGCGATTTCACTTGAGAAGTTCGGTTCACTGTTGAAATAAAGGTGCTGTGTCTTCCCGCGCCTTCTGCAAGGCGCGGGAGAACCCCAATCTCTAATTCCTGAATCGATTCGCCAGAATTTGCCGGTCCATGCAAATAATTTGACATTATAAAAAAAAATGGTACAATGTGCCGTGTGGATGTGGGAACACGGATCCCCTCCTATTACCACTCCACACACCCCTTTTTTCACCCCCCCCCCCCCTCTTAATTATTCCTTTTTCTCAACGCTACACGCTACACGCATCACCCTCTTGCAATAACAGCAAAAATCAATTACAATCAATAACGGGAGTGGAAGTAAGAATGCGGTACTTTGCCAAGGATGGTGATGTGCTCGATCATTTTGAATAAATATATGAATGAGAAAAATCTTTTACCTCAATTTATCGGAGAACAATTCCTGAAAGGGAAAGAGAAGGGATATTTCAGTGGTATCATAGTATCGGTCGATATATCGGGCTTTACGGCGCTTACTGAAAAATTAATGGCTTCAGGATCATCCGGTGCAGAAGTGCTTTCCGACATTTTAAACGTAAAATTGGGCGATGCGGTCTCAATAATATATTCCAGCGGCGGCTGGGTTGCCGGTTTTGCAGGCGATGCTTTCATGGCCGTGTTTCCGGAAGATAATTTTGCATCAGCACATTTAGCGGCTTCCCGGATAAGGGATTATTTCAATAAGATCGAGATGATCCGGGCATCCGGAGAGGATATCTCTCTGCAGGTTAGAATAGGCATCTCCCGCGGCAGATTGTATTGGGGGATAATTTCCGGTACAAAACGGTATCATTATTATTTCAAAGGCCAAGCCGCCTTGGAGAGTTTTAAAGCGCAGAACCGATGCGCACCGGGGCAGATAGAGATCGCGGTCGCAAAAAAATACAGAGATTCGACCGTGAAGATTAAACAAGAAAGAAAACCTTCTTTGCCGTTGTCGATAATATCGAAGTTCATTGAACCATCGGTAATGACGCTCACTACTCAGGGCGAATTCCGGAATGTGGTCTCGATCTTCATTTCTGCCGAGAAAAAGGGGATTGACCTGAAGGAGGTCCTGAAGGAGATCCAATCACAAACAGAAGCATTCGGCGGATACTTAAACAAAGCCCTGATAGATAATAAGGGGATATCCATACTGGTGTTTTTCGGGGCACCCACCGCTCTGGAGGAACCTATCGCTCATGCCTTTGATCTCGCTTTGAGGCTTCGCGCCCGAATACCTTCGATCAAGATGGGTATTACCTTCGGCAAGGTCTATGCGGGCTTTGTGGGCGGTAAAGACAGAAGTGAATATACCTGCCTTGGCAAAGTAGTAAACCTCTCTGCCCGCCTGATGGCCTCAGCCAAGGCCGGGGAAATACTGATCGGGGAAAATGCCTACAGCAGATCCGAGGGGGAATTTTCTACCGATAATCTGGGTAAAGCCGTATTCAAGGGATTTTCAGAGCCCGTTACGGTTCGCCGGATCATCGAGAAAAAGGTTTCATCCGACAGATCGTTCCTGGGTAATTTCTTTGGCCGGGAGATACATCTTCAACAATTGGAGCACTGGCTTGAACGGGTCATTGAAGGAAGTGATCCGGGCTTCTTATATGTGGACGGAGCCGGCGGCTTGGGAAAGAGCCGTTTAGTTCATCGATTCCGGCAATTGAACGGAGAGGGTATTCAGTGGATCAAGATGCCGTGCGATGAGATGATAAGAGAGGGTTACAACCCGATCATATCCGG
>JAGLWT010000029.1 GCA_023133295.1 bacterium
CCGGATTTGATTATCTCTTTGATGGAAAACCGCTTGAGCTTGTATCCTTTTCCTCTGAGAGCTCCGTATCGGGTACCTTGGAGCCGGAATCTACTCCCGCGGTAATTCAGAATATACACGGCCGCGGCAGATCATTATTCTTCAATCACCCGATAATACCCTTGCCATCGGATTTAAGCGATATGATAGTTTCTATGCTGGAAACATATAATTTCCCGGAGTACGACATGAGCGACAATTTCCCCAGCCGCATCATTGCTGTAGAATATATCGTTTCAAACGATTCTTCGGAAACCGTATCGGTTAAACTTGACATCTCATCTGCCGATATTGCTTTTCTTGATATATCGGAAGGAGATATAATCAACAACTCGACGGTTCAATACTTTGATCTTTCACCTTATTCGGAGAAATCAATATCTGTTATGATCCAGCTTTCTGAATTGAAAGGGGATTATACCATAGAGAGGGATCTGTCACTGAAATGCGGGGGCATTTATTCTCTGATAGATTCGACAGCTGACCGTTACGACATTTCTTTTACTATTGATGAGCTTTATGCTGCGATACTTCTTGATCTGGAAGAGATGTCGCAGATTCTTTCGGGAAATGAACTGTCGGCTGTGAATGAAATTTATGCGGAGATAGAAAGCATGAAAGAAAATATCGGAAATTACGACTCAGCCATGAATAATCTTTTGACACAGATAAAAGCACTGCGGTCAATCGGATCATATGATATTTCAGAAATCCGCTTAAAAATGGATATTCTCATCAAGTATTACGGAATAAAGGCAGGAGTGTAATATGAGAAAGATAATATTTTCTTTGTTGTGTATCCTCCTTGTGATCTCAGGTGTTAATGCCATTGAATTCCGCAATCTCATACCTCCTGACAATGATGACCTTGAAAAATCGATCGCATATCAAAAGGTCGGCGACAGGATCAAGATTGCCGTGGCAACCGTTGCCGATACCGATACAACACTCGGGGACCTTAAATGCGGTCGGAAACTCCTTATCTATAATCCTGAAACGACACTTCCAGTCCCATTGCCGAACCCTGTTATATCATCCCTTAAGACTCAATTGAGCAGATATTCGGAGCGGCTTGAAAGAGTCCTTTCTTCAAGTCCTGACGATTATTACGGGAATTATTCAAAGCATGAATTCACGGTCTCGGAGACACCGTATTATTCGGCTCAATTCGCATCGGATATTTACGATCACTTCAGCAAGATCTGGAAGCTCTCCTCAACCCTTGCCAGTACGGGAGGAAAGACCTATCTTCTGCGAAGTATTCCCTATTTTCCGCTTCCGGCAAATTCGGCTCCGGTCACGGCGTATAGAAATACCTTTGACGCATCGATAAACTACGGCAAAATGCTTTCCAGTTTCAATGCCCGCCTTTCCTATACGGTTTCCCTTTCTTATAATTCATTGCTTGAGAGAGACGGTGTCGCAGGTTATAACTGGATATTCAATTTTGAGAAGGAGATTATTTTTGTTCGTAATTACGCAGGTGAAAATTTTCTGGTTTTATCCGATTCCTCGGGAAGGGGAATTCTATTTCAGTATAATCCCGGCTCCGCGCGGTATGAACCTTTAGATAAATCAGCAGGGATAATGTACATCAAAGGAAGCGGCTATTACAGCGTATTTTACAAAAACGGTCTGATCGAGAAATACCAGAGTCTTCAGGGCGAGATCAGGTACAAGCCGTCCGGCGTTAAATTAGATAGCGAAGATGATCTTGTGGAACCCATCGAAAGGACGCTGCTTGTTTCGATAGAAGACAGAACTACGGAAAAACATGAGATCACATTTGAATATGACGGCGAATTGAAATTGACACAGATCAAGACCGACCAGTATGATCTGAATAGCGGGATAATCTTTGAAGTATTCTACGATATGCAAAAACGGGTTGAAAGGATAAAGGACTCATATTCACGGGAATGGACCTTTGAATATGATATGCAGGGTGATCTGACGAAGCTGAACGATCTCAGGGGAAGGTCGTGGTCATTTGAATATACTCAATATGGATTTGAGACCGGAGAAATCCTTTCCTCGCATTATATTTCAAAGATATATGAGGATGCCGATCCGTTTCCAAGGGTTCAATTTGAATATGAAACTACATATATATATTGGCGGGATGATTCACAGGGTGTTCCTGAATATTCCGGGGTCGCATTCGGGGCGATGAATTCTACCGAAGGCATCGCGAGAGATGTTGCTTCAAATATCACAACCGTTGATTATCTAAATGAGATCCTTGACGGGAAGCAAATCTGCCTGCTTTTCAATAAATTCGGAGTGTCCACAAGACAAAGCGATCAACAATCTGCACAAATATCGTTTAAGAATTATAATGAAAGTTCGTCGATCAGATCAGAGCAGATAATCAAGGATTCCAGCGACTTGTCCGGTAATAACAGTGAAAAGAATAAAGTTACCGGTTCAGCAGGAGGATGGGTAGAGGATGAATTTGACGGTGGTGATCTCCCTCCATACGACCCTTCGGAAGCCACTACAATTACTGACGAGAATCTAATTGTCCTTATTCCTGATCTGAATGATGTCACAACAGGCACGGAGATCACCTATGACAATGATGGAAATGTAACCAGAGTCCGGGATGAATACGGAAATTCCGTCCAGGCACAGTATGATCCGTATGAAGACTTTCCCTATCCTGATGAAGTAAGGGATAAGAATGAAAATGTTACTATACTTTCATGGGATAAGGCGGCATGGAAACTTCGGAGAATCGAACATCCGGACGGTTCGGAAAAACGATTCGGCTATAATGACAATGGCGACCTTTTGTCACAGCAGGAGTACGATCCCCTGACTCAGCCGTCGGCGCGGGTTGTTTATTCATACGATACAAGAGGGAGGATACTTACAAAGCAGCGTACGGGAAACATCTCGACTGTTGATCCGGCTAACGGGAATGCCAATGAGACGCAGATCACGGAAATTGCCTCATATTTATATGATGCCCTTGGGAATGTGTCTGAAAAGAGTATAAACGGCGATTTGACCGATTCATACACTTATGATGATTTCAACAGAGTACTGACTCATACGAGGTATAAGGATACGGCAGATGAGACTGTTATTTATGAGTATAATTTACGGGGTAATCTTATACGCCTTACCGACGGCGAAGGCAATATCACTTCATATACGCATGATCTGTCGGGAAAAGTTACAAAGACCGAATATCCGCTGACAACGGAGACTTACCGCTATTCTCCGGACGGAGCATTGGTTGAGAAAACTCTTTCTCTGAACAGTGATCCCGCGCAATCCGAGAGTACAAAGTATTATCAGGATTACGATCATGAAATAGATAGATTCGTCACAAAACATATCATATTCGATACGAAGTACGATAAGCAGAGAAGGGAATTCGATCATGACAAGGAACTCAATATCACTAAAGTTACAGATCATTATAAAGACGGTACGCAGATAATAAAGGAATACGAATACGACCTTCTGGACAGACCTGTGCTTGTCAAGACCCTCTTTGCAGACAAGGAATTCAATGTGGCATATTCATATGATGACAATGGAAATGTTATTTCAAGGACCATGCCGTTTGAAACAGGGGGAACACTTCTTCAGATCGGTATGGCATACGACAATATGAACAGGGTCATATCTCAAGCATTTCCCGATCTGGGGACATTCCTTTACTCGTATTCTTCCTGCTGCGGCCTTCTTGACAGCATAACATATCCCGACGGCAAGACGGTTTCATATGATTACGATGACTTGAAGAACCTTAAAAAGATCGACAATCCTTATGCTTCATACGAATATCTTCTGGATGACAGGGGAAACAGGATAGGCCTCTTTGAGACCTTCAAGGACAATGATGTTATCCCTCAAGAGCTTCGTGGAAAAACACTTAAAAATTATTTCAATTATGACAATCAGAACCAGTTAACCGCCGCCTCATATTACAATGGCGCGGGAACCTCATATTCGTATGATAATGTAGGAAACCGTGTCAAGGCGACTTCTTTCATTCTGGGTACACTGACATATGGTGATAACACGCTGAATCCGGGTAATTATCGTACCGAGGAATACGATTATGACGGCGAGAACCGCCTGATCGGGCAGGATGTCAAGATAAAGATCAATGAATCCCCATTGCTTCTTTTAAACGGCAGCAAGGACTGGGAATATAATGTTAAGGGCGAACTTGCGGTTCAGGAAGATGAGAATTCATCGAATTTAGGGGGATATTTTTACGGCCCCGAAGGACGGTTGCAAACCGTGTCCAAGGAAGGATATGTGATTGGAGAGTACCTTTTCTCACCGACCGGAGAACGGTTGAAGAGGACTTATAAGGATCCGCAAACTAATGAAACGATAGTCGAATACTATATCTATGACGGAGCTAATTGTGTCTATGACCTTGACGGAAGCAAGCAGATAAAGAAGACATACTTTAATGGTCCTGGTATCGACAATATCATGGCTTATGAAGAAAATGAACAGAATAGGAGGTATTACCTCTTTAAGGATGCCCTCGGATCGACGAGGCAGGTTGTGGAGATCGCAGAGGATGGCATTGAATGGCTCTGCGCGAGCTACGGTTACGGCGTTTGGGGTGAGATAGTTGATTATCTGGAAGATGGAGTCACATACAGTTATATTGCTGGGACAGAGCTTCCGATCCTGGAGGACGCGTATTTCAAAGATGATCCGCAACTATCCGGAGATTCTCTGTACTTTCTCAAAAGCGGCCTGATAACATGTGATGCGCCGTATCAAATGCCCCGCAGAGAAGACACGGTGAGCCCGAACAAATCAATCGAGCGTTATGATCTCGATACCGGCAGCAGTTATACGCTCGTTCCGGCGGTCGATTATTCGGGAATACCACCGGGTATCGGGGGATATCCGATGACACATACCGATTCGTATATTCGCTTGTACTACAGAAGGGACGGAGATCTGTACAGGATTCAACCTGGCCCGTCAAATAATGACTTCCTTGTTTGCGAAAATGTGAACAAAGGGCATTTTACTGTTGAAACGGATGATTACAATTCGGTTATTCTCTTTAACAATGCTCTTGGTATCCAGAAAGTGACCACAAGTTATCATTACATCGACGGCTGGACAAGAACGGAAGCAAATGTGATTCCCGCAACAGATATACTGACCTTTGATACGATACAGTCGAACGAGACGGGACTTTATTTCACGGCAAAACTGACAGGAGACACATATACGAACATATACAGGATAAACGACGATCTGACATACGACAGATTGACGGATGATACTGCGGATTACACTGCTCTATATCCGAAGGCGGACGAGGAGACCTTTGCTGTTTTGAAAACAGATGCAACAACAACGAATCTTGTCCTTTATAAAGCTGATACAGGAGATGAGACCGTTATTGTAGAAAACATTGATAGCCGTAAATACGAAGCGATCGGCTGGAACGCTGCAAATACGCTCTTTGCATACGACATCACAACCGGATACACTCCCGGTACAAGCTGTCCGTATCAGATCTATCCAGTGACGCATAAGGTCAGAAAACGCAATATTGAGATATTCGTATTCTCCCCGCTAACATCCAACATCCAGCATCCAACATCCGTATTCTCCCTCGGAGAATACTCAACCGTAATGAAATCGAAGCCGAGTCTTGCATCATACAACGGTTCCGATCATATCATTTATTCCAAGCACTTCAATACGAAGAGTGATATATATGTCATTCCGGTGGAACGGATTGCGAACATCTCAAATGAGCCGGATATATTCGATTATGAGACCTGGTTTGCCTCACAGAGCTGGCAAGTCGGAGATCCGATAAGTCCGTATGGGGATATGAATACAACAGGCGGAAGTGAGATAACTGATCCTGCCTTGAGAACCCTCTATGCAAACATGAATCTAAATCCATATAAAGAATCCCTTGACAGCAGCCCGGTAATAAGGTATTTATATACAGGAAGGGAAATGAATATTGAGACTAACGATTATTATTACAGAGCAAGGATGATGGATAGTTCTGTAGGCAGATTCGGCTCCAAGGATCCGATATTGTATTTGAATCTTTATCGGTATGTGAGAAATTACCCAATATATTTCATCGATAGTTTTGGAGAGGCGTATTTCGCGAAAATTGGCCTGACTGGAAGTAGGTATGACCTTTCAGGCGAAGGTTCTTCTGCGGATGAGAACAACCTCCAATGGGTGCATGAAGGGATAATTTGGGATTCAGGAAGAATCTCTGGATTCAACTTGCTTGGTTATGTTAATTATGGTTCTAATGCTCCGTTTGGTTCTGGAGATCATGATAGATATACAGAAATTGGAGAATGGTATGATGATAATATTTTACAACAAGCAGTCGATTATTTAGGCGCAACTGCAGCAGACTATAGTGTAATAGGATATAATTGCCAGCACTGGAGCGATGATGTTCGTTTTATTTACGATTTGATGATTAAAGGGATTCTTCCAGTATCTCTTTAATTTTGGAGTATTTATGAAACATATCACATCAGCGGTTTTGTTTGTATTGATCATTTTTCTTACAGGATGCTATAAAATGGATGTTCAGGGTTATTTAGTTTGGGGTGGAAATCATACGAGGGTATATAAAACATTAATAAATTCGAAAAAAATAAATACGATTATGGAGATTTCACCCAGTCATATTATAGGTTATTTTGTATTTGATTCAGAAATGCGGATTTACTATGAGCATAATGACGAGATTAGAAGATATGACTTTGCATCAGGAGAAAGTAAATTTATCTGTTTTGGGCGGACCCCTTTGTTGCTTGAGGGGGATGAAACCTTGATATTTTACGATTATAAGAAAGGGCTATTAAAAAGGGATTTGCTTTCGGGAGATGAAAAAATTATTATAAAGAATAGTCATAGATATACTTCGAGTAAGCACAGACATGTAAGCCATAACCCAGAAGAGATAGGGAATTATTGTTCCATTTCAAAGAACATTATTGCGATTCATAGCAAGAAACAAAATACTATTGTTCTATTTGACAAGGAAAATGATAATTTTAGTGATCTTAAGTTAAAGGACTTCAACTTATTAGGCTTTTGTTCAGTTAATAATTCATTGATATTGATGGATAGCAATCATATTAGCTACTTCTATCATTTAAAGGATGAAGAATTTGAGAAACTAAAAATTAATGGACATAAACTGTCATCAACGTTTATCAGCGCGCCTGAATTAAAAGGTGTTTTTTATCTTAAGATGAGATTCCCTGCATTCATTGGACAGAAAAGTGATTTATGGTTTTACAATTTGAATACAAAGAGGGAGAAAAGGATTATTAAGAATACCTCTATGTCAAATCTATATTATTTCAAGCATAATGTTTTATAGTTCAAATCCATGATCGCACATATTAGTAATACTCCCGATGTATTTGATTATGAAACTTGGTTCGCAAGCCAGAGCTGGCAGGTAGGGGATCCGATAAATCCGTATGGAAATATGGATACCACTGGAGGAAGTGAGATAACTGATCCTGCACAGCGCACAGAATACGCAAATCTGAACTTCAACCCATACAAGAAAAAACTTGAAAATGGGCCTGTGATAAGGTATCTTTACACAGGACGGGAGTACAATGTGGAGACCGGAGATTATTATTACAGGATGAGGATGATGGATAGTTCTGTAGGGAGATTTGGCTCCAAAGATCCGATTCTGTATTTGAATCTTTATCGGTATGTGAAGAATAATCCGATGAGATATAGAGATATTACAGGGAAATCGGGAGAAGAACCTAGTTGGAGCGAAAAGTGTTCTGAAATGGAAAAGAAATTTGATAAATTAAACAAACAATTAGAAGATGCAAAAGAAGCTTGTGCTTCTTCACAGGATTCTGAAGCCTGTGATAAAGCAGATGATCTTGAAGCAGATATTAAGAAATTAGGCAGAAAATATAATGAAGAAAAATGTGGTACTATGAGTACTCCCCAGCAAGCACAAACTGATGTAACTATAGTAGGCGGTTTTGCGTCAGTTTTAATTGGGTATTTTAATATGTGGACTGGTGTTTTATCAGCTTTTATAACTGGTGCAATTACCATTGGAATGGATGGTGATTATTCTCTGCATAGATGGGGACGAGATCCTACACTACCTAGTAAAAACTTTCCCAATCCGTGTCTTTTAGGACCATAGGAGGATCTCATGAGTGATAAACTGCGTTTAAGATTAATCAGAGAGTCATATGGTGGATACTATATTCTCCCAATATTAAATATATGGTGGTTATGGGAAAAATCAAGCGTAATTATGCATATAAATTCGTTCTCTGACTACTTAGTATTTCTCCCTTTAATAATCAGCATTGCAATAATTGCATTAATTACCATATTCAATAGGAAATTATCGAAATCAATCAGAGAAGGAAGATGCGAGTTTTCATCCAGAACTATTATTTCACAGCGAATCTATGGTTTTGCAATTATTCCCATTCCATGTGCATTAGCTTATCTCTTAACATGGATTTATTGTGATAATATTTATTGGATTTTATTAGCAGTATTTTCCATTTCACATGGAATTCTGATGAATTTCATAATAAAATTTTCAAGCCCGACCCGATTATTCGTCCAAATAACTTCACTAGCTTCCATAGTCCTTCTCAGTTTCTCGGTTGTTTTGTGGATTAAAACTTATTCCTTATATAAGACTACTTTTATGGAAGTTTTATTAGTATTAATTCTAGTTAATCTAGTGAATAATATATTCTACTTGTTATATATGTTTGTTAATCGAGAGGCCATTAAAGGGTTTGGAAGATAGACTTGCAGAGAAATTAATATTATGGATAAATACGCCTTGAAGATTGTTGATGACTCATAGATGATTCATCGGATCACTCTGATCTCGTCCTGAGACCAGATGAAGAGACATTTGCAGTATTGAAGTATGACGGAACAGAAACAGATATCGTCTTATTCAAGGCTGATACAGGAGAAGAGACCGTTATAACGGAGAATATCGACACAAGCAAATACGAAGCAATCGGCTGGAATGCAGACAATACGCTCTTCGCATACGACATCACAACCGGATACACTCCCGGGACAAGCTGCCCGTATCAGTTCTATCCCGTGACGCACAAGGTTAGAAAAAGAAATATCGAGATATTCGTATTTTCCCCGCTAACATCCAACATCCAGCATCCAACATCCGTATTCTCCCTCGGAGAATACTCAACCGTAATGAAATCGAAGCCGAGTCTTGCATCATACAACGGTTCCGATCATATCATTTATTCAAAGTATTTTTCCACAAAAAGCGACATATACGCGATACCGATTGAAAGGACCGCTAATATCTCGGAGGAGCCGGATGTCTTTGATTATGAAACATGGTTTAGTTCTCAAGATTACCAGACAGGGGATCCCATAAGTCCGTATGGAGATATGGATACAACCGGAGGAAGTGAGATAACTGATCCTGCCTTGAGAACCCTCTATGCAAACATGAATCTAAATCCATATAAAGAATCCCTTGACAGCAGCCCGGTAATAAGGTATTTATATACAGGAAGGGAAATGAATATTGAGACTAACGATTATTATTACAGAGCAAGGATGATGGATAGCTCAATAGGGAGATTTGGAAGTAAGGATAATTTTATATTCCTAAATCGCTATAATTATGTTCAGAATGAACCTTTATATTGGATTGACCCAAGTGGAGATGTATTTGTGATTCCATTAATTATTTTCACAATAAAGGTGGGGCTTATTGCACTTACAATTGGTGGGGGAATTGATCTCGCTTGCGATGCTCCCCATCTTACAAACTTATATAATTCGGCAAAAACATCAAAAGCGATGTATGACAGGCATCCAGATAGTGAATTTTATAGGGACCAATGGAAAAAGGATGTAGCAAAATTTGCTAAAGAGTTTGGGATTTTTGGTGCCAAAGCAGAAAGTTGGTTACTTGGCAATCTGTAGTATATAGAAAGGAGTTATAGAATGAAATTTACAGTGGGAATATACTATATATTTATGAATAGTATACTTTATTGCTTATTGGCATATTTAAGAATTTGTATTCCATTAGAGAGAATCATTGCTTATATGGTAATCGTTTTTTCAATACTATTTTCGATCATGCTAACTAAAACACAAAGTTTTTCATTTACAATTAGGAAAGATGTTAAAAAATATAAATCTAATTTTATACCAATCTCCTTAGTTATTTTTCTCTACTTACCGTTTGCTGCAGAGATTACGAGTATAAAATTTGAGTTTGTAAAATTATTTATATTTCGAACTATAGATAAAACTTCATTTTACATACTCGTTTACTATTCATTTGTGTTTCTTTTTCACCTTATCTTATTTCATAACAAGAGGAAAGAACCTTTCCAAGATATGCTTTACTATTTTGAGGGAAATTATGTATTAAGCGTTGGCGAGAAAAAGCTTTTTCACAGACAATTACGTCAAAATATATCGGTATGTTTTGTTATTATTTTAGCATTGGTAGTGTCCTCATTAATTTTTAAAAGATTATTTCTTTTAAAATTATCTGCTTTAATATTATTTGGCTACTTATTAGGAATAGATATTTCCACTTATTTAGTTCCTTTTCTAAGATGTAAATATGGTATGCCAAAAAAGGATACTTACGAAGAATGAGGTACTACGCCACAAAATGCGGCAACATTATTACATATACTCAAAGCATTTCAATACAAAGAGCGATATTTATGTGATTCCTGTTGAAAGGATCGCCAATATCTCAAATGAGCCTGATATTTTTGATTATGAAACTTGGTTTGCTGCACAGGATACAGGCGGCGGTACGGTAATCGGACCGATACCGATAGGCAGAGACGATGATATCGGCACGACCCCTGGCGGCGGCGTTATTATAATAGACGACCCGATCAATATCACCGATCCTGCACAGCGCACGGAATACGCAAACTTGAACTTCAACCCATACAAGAAAAAACTTGACTCTTCTCCGATAATCCGTTACCTTTATACAGGTAGGGAAATGAATATTGAAACTAACGATTATTATTACAGGATGAGGATGATGGATAGTTCGGTGGGGAGATTCGGTTCTAAGGATCCGATATTGTACTTGAATCTTTATCGGTATGTAGGGAACAATCCGATGAGATTGAGAGATCCTTCTGGAATGTATAGTGTTTATCCTGGTCCTCATAAACCACATTACACATACACTCGTTCGCAGATTTTTGTCTGTTGGAGTTGCAAATATGGATTCCCGAATCTATTTCTATCGTTTGCAGCTGTATCAGGCGGCCAGTCAGGTCCTGGCTGGGATGAAGCGATGGGTGGCCCTGCTTCTATCGAAACTTCGGGTGGTGGGGGTGCTGATAATCCTGATTATATGCAAGACATCAATAAGTGCGATAAGCAAGAATCGAATTGTAATAATTGTTGTGGAGGTGAAACTGCGGGTATGGGTACTGAGGGCCATTCCTCATGTATATCAGCTTGTATATCCTCCGCTAACGAATGTAAACGAAGTGTTGATGAAAAATATGGGGTAGAGAATAGCAGGTCATCACTTAATATACCAGGATTATGGGGGGCTTCTGGAATTGGTTGGAATTGTTGGGATAATTCCAGCACAGAAACATCAATGGAGGTGGAACAGTGAAAAAGTATTCAAATAAATTAATATTTCTCCTTGTTGTTTGTACTATGATTATAAATTGTGATTCAGCTAAAAGGATTTCACCAAGAGAGAATAAGCACGAACTTATCCTTGAATTCTATGAGATGATGAGAAATGAGCGGTTTTCGGACTCCCTCGATTTTCTTAAAAAGCATCGTGAAGACAGCTATTTATACATTGAGGCAAAACAAGTATATAACACAGTAATGGGTGATTTCATCAACAATGACAACCTTCTGAATATTGATTTACACTATGTTGCTGTATTACATAACTCCTTGTGTATTTTCAAAGATAAGAAAGCCAGAAGAGCCTCAGATATAATTGCAGCCAAATTAGGCGAAAGACAGAACAGTACAATGATGATGTTAGCTTTGAGAGGCATGAAAAAGATTCCCCCATTAACCAGACTTTCCAAAGAAAAACTTACAATTCTGAATAAATTCAAGAAGAAAGGCTCAGAAATGGAAGAACAGGATTCTCTGCCTATGGGCAACTTCAATGAGAAAGAAAAATATATTTTTAAGTACATTCAAGCTCCAAATACATTTTTTAATGAGTTGGATGAATCAAACTACATGATCTTAGTCCTATCAGACATTTTTTTCTACTACACACTCACAGAGGCATCAAATACCTGTTTAAAGATGTTGAAAGATATTCCACAATATCATCAATCCGTTCTTATCAGGATGATTAGAAACTATATCTTCGAAGATGAATTCGAAAATGCCTTGGAGCTTATAAAGGAGAACAGTGATAAATACCCCGACAATAAAACCTTTTCATATTACAAGAAATACATTAATAAGCACAGACATAAGCGGACGGAGTAATATCTTATCATGCTCAGAAATGAGGACATGGTAAGCCCGAATAAATCAGTTGAGCGCTATGATCTCGATACCGGCAGCGGTTATACGCTCGTTCCGGCGGTCGACTATTCTGGGACGCCTCCCGGTATCGGGGGATATCCGATGACATATACCGATTCATTCATTCAGAAATATTACAGGCGAAACGGCGATTTATACAAAATAAATCCACGGCTCATTATTTGTAACGATTATCTCATTCATGAAGATATCAAGAAAAATCATTATGCTGTTTCACAAACTGATATTGGTGTAGTATTTCTCAACAACACTGTTAGCGGAATTAAGGGAATCAAAACAGATCCCATGGGAGTTCTTATCGAAGAGTTCCCTATTGTACCATCTTCCGCTATTCTGTCCTTTGATACGATCAAGTCGAACGAGACCGGGATATATTTCACCGCCAAGCTGACCGGTGACAGTTATACAAACATATACAGGATAAATGATGATCTTACATACGACAGATTGACGGATGACACAGCGGATTACACTGAAATCGTTCCGAAGGCGGATGAAGAGACATTTGCAGTATTGAAAACAGACGGAAGCACAACGAATCTTGTCCTTTTCAAGGCTGATACAGGAGAGGAGACCGTTATTGCAGAAAACATTGATAGCCGTAAATACGAAGCGATCGGATGGAACGCTGCGGGAACCTTATTCGTATACGACATCACCACCGGATATGTGCCTGGCACAAGCTGTCCGTATCAGTTCTATCCTGTGACGCACAGGGTCGGAAGAAGAAATATCGAGATATTCGTATTTTCCCCGCTAACATCCAACATCCAGCATCCAACATCCGTATTCTCCCTCGGAAAATACTCAACCGTAATGAAATCGAAGCCGAGTCTTGCATCATACAACGGCAGTGATCATATCATTTATTCCAAGTATTTCAGCACGAGGAGCAATATCTACGCGATCCCTGTTGAGAGGATCGCGAACATCTCAAATGAGCCGGATGTCTTTGATTATGAGGCATGGTTTAGTTCTCAAGATTACCAGACAGGGGATCCGATAAATCCATATGGAAATATGGATACAACAGGCGGAAGTGAGATAACAGACCCAGTCCAGAGGACAGAATATGTAAACATGAATCTGAACCCATACAAGAAAAAACTTGAAAATGGGCCTGTGATAAGGTACCTTTATACAGGAAGGGAAATGAATATTGAGACTAACGATTATTATTACAGGATGAGGATGATGGATAGTTCGGTGGGACGTTTTAACTCCAAAGATCCGATCCTGTATCTCAATCTTTATCGGTATGTAGCTAATAATCCGATGCATTATTTTGATCCATGGGGATACTTCCCTTGGAAGGAAGTAATTCTTGATTCATTATTCTGGTTAGTTTCTGGATTGTTAGCTGGAAAGGCGGTAAACGACTGGGTAGAATCAATCCCAGATGGCTCAACTTCGACTGTTACTCTTTTTGAAAGACCCTATTTTGATGGATCAACAGGCCTCACAGAAGTTCTTTATCTTGAAGTTAGCAAGGATGATGAGGGCAAAATAACTCATTTTGGGCTTCACTCTATGATAGTACCGAAAAGGAAGTATATATGATAGGTAAAAACGACTTGCTAATCTTTTGGATATCGATAATTATCTTTATTGCATCAATCACAGCATATATAATAATAGCACAAAGCAAGGCGCAGAAAAAGCGATATCACACTTTTACTTACATCAATTCTATAAGAAAAGATTTAATAAGAAAATTGGACAACTTAGAGACTGCAATTGAAATAAATACCTTAGTTAAAGAGTATCAAGAAATGAAATTGGAAGATTCTTGGGGAAAGGAAATTTATATAAATATTTCTCAAGGAGTTATTATCATCCAAAGCTCAGGTCCGAATAAAATTATTGAAGATATTAACACTATTTGTGATGATATTTTTCTCTTTATAGATGCTAGAAAATATCCACTGTAGTAGCCTGAAAATCTACAGAAGGGCTCTAAAATTTACGTAGCACATAAGAAAGAAGGATGGGAAGTTAAAAAGGAGTGTTGAGAAAAATGGCCATAAAACATTTTCCCACGAAAAGTGATGTCTACGCGATCCCTGTTGAGAGGATTGCGAACATCTCAAATGAGCCGGATGTCTTTGATTATTCTTCGTGGTTCGCAAGCCAGAGCTGGCAGGTGGGGGATCCGATAAATCCGTATGGAGAGATAAATATTACTGGAGGGAGTGAAATAACTGATCCTGCACAACGCTCCTACTTTTCAACCTTGAACCTTGAACCTTTCAACAAAATCCTTGACAGCAGCCCAGTAATAAGGTATTTATATACAGGAAGGGAATACAATATGGAGACCGGAGATTATTATTACAGAGCAAGGATGATGGACAGTTCAATAGGGAGATTTGGTTCTAAGGATCCGATATTGTACTTGAATCTTTATCGGTATGTAGGGAACAATCCGATGAGGTTTAGGGATAGATTTGGGAGAGATCCGGATGATGGTAACGAAGATTGGGAAGATATAGATTATTATATTGAAAATTGGGGTTCTGCATCTCCAACTTATGGATTAGCAGCCGGAACACTCTCTGATGTATCTTGTCAAACTATAGGAGAATTTACCGGGCAATCATTTGTGGAATGTTTACATAACTGTGAAACGCAAAAATTTAATTCTAGAGCTTTTGCTAAATTTATAGATGATCCGCTTATTGATGATGAAGCTCAGCAAAATATGGCAGCAATTACAGGATTTTTAATAAAATTAACATGTTTTGTAGAATGTATGACAAACCGGGAATCTTATCAGCCCGTTGAATATGTCGATAAATTACAATATAGCAAAGAATGAGAGGCGAAATATGAAAAAAACAATAACAGTTGTTGATTATTTATTCATTTCTCTTTTTTCTATTATTCTAATTTTCTCTTTATTAACATTGTTTCAGAATTTAGATCATTTAAAAAATAGCGAAGTAATCAAAGCAGTAAAAAATTTATCTTTAGGAAGATTTAAAATAATGTTGCTATCTTTGATATTAATGTTATTTACCAATAAATTTTTAGAAGAAGCGCGAATTATTCTGATTACTGCCTCAATATTTTACCTATTAATATTAATTAAAATTTTATTCCTTTACCTTATTGGTGACACAACAAACTTTTTACTTTTATTCAATATAACAATAAATATGCTGACAACTTCTGGTATTATTATATTTTATTCACTAAAAAATGTAAGAAAGGAATTTCATTTAAGAAAATTAAAATATAAAAAAACAATAAATCTCGAAAATGCTGTAATTTTCGCAATAGTAAGCTTATTGACAATCATAATACTCTTAATTATTTCCGATATTTTTAATGTAATTGTATTTGAAAAGCATTTTTTTATGTTAAAACATCATTTGTTCCCCTATTGGATTATTTATCTATTTATTTTCCCATTTTTAATAAAATTTAAAAATTGGTCTAACTGGGTACTAAATGGATTAGTTATTATAAGTATTTATTCACAAATATTTGATATTATCTTTAATAAAAATCATATTCTCATTTTTACAGTATTAATTGGAATAGTTTTACTGATATTTCTTAATTTAAAACCAGTTAGAGTATTATTTGAAAAATCAGAAGTTGTGAGACAGGAACAAAATGGATGAAATATTTGGGATTATGTTGAAGACAACTGTCGCTAATTACTCCGCAAGAAAAAACTTGATTCTTCTCCGATAATCCGCTATCTTTATACTGGCAGGGAATACAATGTGGAGACCGGAGATTATTATTACAGGATGAGAATGATGGATAGCTCTGTAGGGAGATTTGGCTCAAAGGATCCAATATTATATTTGAATCTTTATCGGTATGTGAGTAATAACCCATGTATATTCGTTGATGCGATGGGGCTATGGACATTTCAACTAGGATTGGGAATTTTTGGTGGTGCTGTGCTTGGGTTCTCATTCGATTATGGTTTTCTTGTAAGTTATGATAAAAAAAGCAAAACCTTCAAATTAGGATTCTATTCGACAGAGGCAGGAGGAAGTTTTATAGGAGTTGCCGCTGGTACTTTCGCAACTTTGGGTTGGTCCGGGAACGATGATATTATGAATTTTCAGGGCTATGCGCCGGTAATAGGAGGAAGCCTAGAACTAGGTCCTGGATTAGGGTTTGAATCCACTTTAATGAATCAATCTGCATTTAATCTCAATGTAACATTACTGGGTGGTGGTGCAGAGCTTCATGCGTATGTTGCGGGCTTTACCCAGGTAACGGAACTACTTACATTTAAATTCTAATGAAAAGATTTGTACTAACCATAATGATTTCATTAGGACTGACATTCTTTGTGTATATTATCATATGGATTTTCAATATTGTTAAAGTTGTTTCTCTTAATAAATATTTAAAGAAGGAATTACCCTCACTTTGGAGGGAATTGAACACATCCAAGATATTTGGCTATTCTCTTTTCAATTTTGCCCGATTTGAGAAATTTCTACAAAAAGAGAACATCAATGATCACAATCTACTTTATCTAAGAGGTGAATATAAAAGAGTTAGAAATATAGGGGCTTTTGTCCTTATTTGTTTTGCCGTTCAGATTCTTGTGTTTTCTATAATTTTGGCAATTATTGCATGATAAAATCTTCTGATACTGCGGATTACACAAACCTTGTTCCGAAAGCGGATGAAGAGACATTTGCAGTATTGAAAACAGACGGAAGCACAACGAATCTTGTCCTTTATAAAGCTGATACAGGAGAGGAGACCGTTATTGTAGAAAACATTGATAGCCGTAAATACGAAACAATCGGCTGGAATGCAGGCAATACATTGTTCGCGTATGATATCACAGCCGGGTACACTCCAGGGACAAGCTGTCCGTATCAGATTTACCCTGTTTCTCACAAGGTCAGAAAAAGAAATATCGAGATATTCGTATTTTCCCCGCTAACATCCAACATCCAGCATCCAACATCCGTATTCTCCCTCGGAGAATACTCAACCGTAATGAAATCGAAGCCGAGTCTTGCATCATACAACGGTAGGATAAACCAGGGACGGTTGTTGCATTTGTTGCAAAATCATAGAGAGTATTCAATAAATAATTGTATATAGGGAATAATCTTTTGCCGGTTCTTTCATAATTGTTTATTCTATTGCTTCGGCTTGGATTTGCATTTCAATATGAAAGTGGTACAATAAATATAATAATGAAGGGAGATTATATCTGATGACAGAGCAATTTGCAACAAATGCAACAACCGCAGGTCTCCAGTAAAAAAAACATTGAAAAAAGTCGAAGCGAAAACTGTGAACCAGGAAATGGAAAAACATGCTATTCGTTGCTTCTATAAAAATTTGTTAAAAAAGGACTTGACTTTTTTGTAAAATTATATATAATTAGAACATAAGACTAATTTGGTCGATATATATGAAATGGAGCAAGAAATGAGAAATATGACAAAACCGAAGAAAGATGTTAGAGAAATCATTATCAATTCATCGCGAGAAATCTTTGCTCGATTTGGTTTTAGGAAAACAACGATGGATGAGATTGCTCAGGCATCTCATAAAGCAAAAAGTTCTATATACCACTATTTCAAAAGTAAGGAGGAAATATTTCAAGCAATAGTGGAAAAAGAAAGCCAATTACTAAAGGCAGAACTTACAAAAGCTATTAACGACGAAGATACTCCCCAGAAAAAACTATATGCTTATGTTATAAAAAGAATGCATTCTCTACGGCGTTTGGTAAACTTCTACAGTGCAATCAGAGATGAATATCTTGAACATTATAGTTTTATCGAAAAGTTAAGAGAAAAGCACGACAAAGAAGAAGCTAAAATAGTAAAAGAGATCCTGAATAAAGGGATTGAGAAAGGAATTTATAGCATTAAAGATTTAGAGATTACAGCATTTGCTATTATCACTGCCTTAAAGGGATTGGAGTTTTCTTGGGCTGTAGAAAGCGATGTTCCCAGGATTGAAAAGAATATTGATGATTTATTGGAGATACTTCTTTACGGAATAGTTAAAAGATAATTTTTTTTGCCCATGAAGCGAATAAAAAACTAAATTGGTCTATAAATGCGAAAGACATGATGAAGAAATATAAAAAAAATGAGGATAGTGTTATTTTGGTTGTAATTCGCGCAGGTTTAACCTGAGGAGGAAGTGTTACAAATGGTGATTAATTCAAAAAAAACAATAGCAATAGTGCCGGTATTTAATGAAGAAAATACGATAAAAAGCGTATTGGATACCCTGGAGAGGTCATATCTAATAGATGAGATCATTGTTGTGAACGATGCATCTACGGACAATACTCTCAGAATTATTAGGAATATGAACTCGGAAAAGATAAGAGTACTGTCATTAGATGAAAATGTAGGGAAAAGCCGCGCTATTCAGTTCGCGGTGAAAGATTTGGATGCGGACATACTCTTTTTTTGCGATGGAGATCTTCATAATTTTTCAGAAGAGCATATAGAACAGATCCTGGCGCCATTTGCTACTTCTGAAGTTGCTATGTCGGTAGGATTACGGGATTATCATCCTGCAGTGAATTTGTTTTCAAAAACAGTTTTTCCTTTAATAACCGGAGAAAGGGCGGTGTCATATCCTCAATTTGGAAATGTAATATGTGATACTCTTATGAAAGGATATGACATAGAGCCTGTTCTAAATCATTATTGTAGAAAACATAAAATCCCGGTTTATAAAAATATCCTTACGGGGGTAAGGCAGACAAACAAGCCTATAAAAAGGAAACATGGGACATTTCTATTGATGAAACAATCGATAGAGATCATGCGAACAATGGTATTGTTGAAGATAAGGAAATAAATGGCTTGTCCCGCATACTTTTGAAATGCTGGAAGAAGGGAGGTATTTGAGGCTTGAACAATAATAGTGCAACAAATGCAACAACCGCCCCCAATAGCTATTGATAACGGGCCTCTTCCCTGCTATAATATGATGGAGGAGGAAAATCATGAAATTTCTTCGAACTATCGGATCATTAGCTTTTGTACTCGGGCTCTTCACTGCAATATTCGCCGGTGCGCCATGGCATATCATGGTCTCTGAAGATCCAGTTATACCGTGGTGGTTGAAAGCAGCAGTATTCTGTATTCTTGGCGGAATACTTCTAGTCTTGCTTACCGTGGCGCTGGAGCTTGGGAAAAACAAGGCATCGCAAGGACCTCTTCAGCCTTCTGAATCCGGATCAGATATCATGCTTGTGAATTCCGAAGAGATCCCGAATCGTAAGATCACAGAGGCAGTGGGCTTGGTAAAGGGACATACAATATTTGCTATCTGGGTGGGGAAGGACCTTTCCGCGATGCTGCGTCTCGTACTTGGCGGAGAATTGACCGAATATACCGAAATGATGGGGAATGCCCGCAAGATCGCCACTGACAGAATGGTGAAACAAGCCGCTGAAATAGGCGCGGATGCGATCATCAATATCCGTTATATGACCACCAGCGTTGTCGGCAGCGCAGCCGAACTTCTTGTATACGGCACAGCGGTAAAGCTCAGTAAATAAGGAAATTGGGGACGGTGGTCCCGAAACTGATAGTTCCGGGATAAATTGCACAAGTAGAAAAATCGGAGAAGTAAGGATAAGACTCTTTTTTTATAATAGATTTTGTCTTAAAAATATTCAGATCCATCTGAAGTCATCCAGTCAAATTCATATCCATTTGTACTCTTGGGACAGTTATGGTATAATCCAAAGTTGGAGGGGATTACATTTAAGAGGTGTTAACAATGAATGAAAAAAATATTGCGATCTATCTGGATTTTGAGAACCTGGTTCTTTCGGCTGAAGAAGTTTATCCTTCGAAGACAAAACCGTTATTACTCGGGCCGCTTGTCGACTATATAGCGTCTAAGGGAAATATCTGCATAAAGAAGGCGTATGCTGACTGGTCAAAGCACATATTTTCTCAGTATCAGAGATCGTTGATAGGATATGGATTTGAAATGATCCATCTGCCGGGAACGACTTCCCAAGGCAAGAACGGCGCTGATGTGAGATTGGCGATCGATGCGATAGAGAATATGGCTTCTTTTGAAATTCTCGATACCTTCGTTGTAGGGTCGGGAGATACGGATTTTATTTCACTAATACAGAATATCCGCGCGAGAGGCAAGTCGGTGATCGTTCTGGGATTCGAACATAGTGTCGGAGCATTGATAAAAACAAGTTCTAGTGAATTCAAGTCCCTTGATGAATTACTGGGCGCCCCTGAAAAGGAATCATTATCATCGGATCTGATACAGGAAGTCGAGGGCTCCTATGGCCGCGACCTGATGATCAGGTATGTGAAAAACAGAGATAATGACGATCCTATTCAAATGTCGAAATTAAAACTCGACCTGTTGAGACTGGATCCCTCATTTTCAGAGAAAAAATTGGGCTTTTCCACATTTAAAAAATATGTGGAATCTCTTTCGGGAGATGTCGTGGATAAGATAGACCCTTCCCGTGACAGCGGACTTCCCGTCGTCTTTTTTAAAGAGGTTCAAACTCCTCAGAAAAAGAAAACGAATACCAGAGATGCGGCAAAGAGATTTCTCCAGAAGAATCTGAAGTATATGAGAAAATCCCCTAAGCGAACCGAAATATCAAGATTGCTCTTTAAGGTCTTTCAGGACAGAAAAGAAATATCGATGCATGATCTGACAGAAGAAGTGTTCCATAAGACCAATGGGCTTCCTAGGATCACTATCAGAAAATATATCAATACATTATTCGCGGACAAGGCGTTCATCTTCGCCAAAGAAGATACAGTTGAATCCCTATTGGATCGTCCATTGAAGTTGAATCGGAGGATAGAAAATCCTGAAACTCTGGAAAAAATCTATGTGAGCCGTATCGTCGAGATCATAACGAACCGCTTCCCCGATCTTAAAGAAAAGACGGATATACAGAAGATACTGAAGTAGAGTAAATAAGAGGTTAGAGGTTGGAGGCTGGAGGTTGGTTGGAGAATGGGAACAAGAAGTGCAACCGTAACCGGAAAATCAATATTTCATTTGCCGCCACTATTTTTTAGGTCTTTTTTTTACGGTGTAATATACCACGGATGCCGCAATGCCGATCAGGTTCCCCCAAAAATTGCTGAAGAAATCGGTCATAAGATTTTCATAAGGATTAGTGCTTCCGATGTCCCCGGGACCAAGCAGAAAAAAGCCCTCGCCCTCGCCGAACAATCGGTAGCCGGCGAATTCGATCAGCTCATTTAAGAGGCCGATGCCAAGGGTGAGCAATACGGCGAACAAAGCATTTTCCAGCAGTGGTATCCTGAATTTTCTTAAATATTGAAAGCAGAGTATTGCCAATGTAATACTCGCATAAACATGGATATAAGTATCATACTCCAGCCCAAAAAAGGTCCTTCCATATAAACCGAACACCGCCGCTGAGTGCATTACAACGATCCCGGATAATAAGATGAAGACAAATGGAGTCATATTGAGGGTTTTTTTCATAAGAAACAGTACAAATAATACTAAACCCCAGAAAAGTGAATCGATCGCCCAGACGGGATTACCCTTTATAAAGGCAATAAGTGAAAGCACTGCCAGAATCGAATAAACAGAAATTAAGATCAATTTATATGCGCGTTTGTTCATAATGGTTAAATTAGCATAACAACTAATTAAAATCAATACCTGAGCAAGTGCAAAAAAAGGTGTGAAGTGTGATGTGTGAAGTGTAAAGTGGGTATGCTTCGCAGTGCACAAGGGACAAGGCACAGTGGACAAGGCACAGTGGACAAGGCACAGAATACAGTGAACAATTAAGAAATGAACAATGAACAATTAGGGAAGAGGTTGGAGGTTGGGGCAGAGGGTATTAAGAGTAATTGACAATGGACAATTGACAGTTGACAATTACCCGGAAGGTTCAAAAGTTCAAAGGTTCAAGGTTGCGCTACGCAGTACACAAGCGACAAGAGTACAAGGCACAAGTTAATAGGATGATAGGTTGATAAGTGCCCACGAGCACAAGTGACAAGTGCACAAGGTTAAGATAAGAAGAAGTGGATGGATTCTTCAATCGCTAACGCTCCTTCAGAATGACAAATATATAGCTCATCGGTCTCAAAATTTTCATTCTCCACTGTTCCACTGGGTCAGTTGCTAATAATTGTTAACTGTCAATTGTACATTGTTCATTGTCTTTAGGCACAGCATGCTGTACCCCACAATTGTTCTCTCATTACTCATTATTCACTATTCACTATTCACTTTTCACTATTCTTATGGTATAATTATCTATGAGAACCTATGATACGGTAATTTACGGGATGTTCAAATCCTATTACTCATGGGCTTATGTCCTCAGAAATCTCGCAAAAAATCTCATAGATAATGGTGCTGATATTGTGATCAAGCTTAAAAAAGGCATTGGTTACGACCCTCATTTTCCACTCCCGGACTATTTGGAAAAACGGGTCAGGGATAATACCGTTATCGGAAAAAAGGAGATCGCTCTGGTACACCCGTCTCTTTACAAGAATATGAGGGGCGATAATAAGATCGGTATTCTCGTTTATGAGACCTTTCCGTTGCCTTCCGATTGGGTTGAGAATATCAATGAATATCTTGATGAGCTCGTTGTCCCTTCCCGCTTTGTCAAAGATATCGCGGCACGTTCCGGTGTCAATAAACCGATATCGGTGTGGCCTTTCCCTTATGAAATAAAAAAAGTAGCACAAAGGCCCGTAAATGAGAAATTCACTTTTCTAACTATCGCTACACCGCACAAAAGAAAGAACATCAGCTTTATGCTCCATGGATTTCTCGAAGTGTTCGGTCATCAGGAGAATATGGAATTTATCTTGAAAACCCTTCCGGAAAAGAAATCAGGAAAACTGAAGCATTGGGAAGAATCGGTGAAAGAGATAAAAAAAGAATACGAGCATTATGAGAATGTCAAGGTCATCGACGAATATTATTCCGATGATGATATACAGCTTCTCCTGCAATGCGCGGACTGTTATGTTCAATTATCCAGTTCCGAAGCATTCGGCATCACGATCTTTCAAGCATTGGACTTCGGCATACCTGTTATTGCGACTAATTATGGCGGATATGTGGAATATCTCCAGGGCAAGTATATTCCGGTTGATTTCAGCCTCAAACATATGAAGGGGATCTGCTACGGGGAAGAAGATGTCCCGGTGCTTGCCGCTTTGCCGAATTGGGAATCATATAAAGCTAATCTAAGAGAGGTTTACGGAAAATTCCACAACGATCCCAACCTTGAATAAATCATTCGATTAGTGTAATATATACAGGTGAAAAATCTCACATTTCTTGTCCTTATTTTAGGGCTCTTTCTGCAATTATCTGCAGAATCCCCGGAAGGTGTCAGAGCGAACTATGACGCTCTGATGGACAGTCATCAATATAATAAGGCGGAAGCGCTTCTAAGGGCTGAGATCAAGGGCGAACGCGATATACTATCGAATTATTCTTTGCTGCGGGACCTGCTGTTCGCTACCGGCGAAAGAGACCGCTGGTATTCGGAAGTTAAAGCCCTTTTGCAGAGAAAGGAGAGCTCGCCGCAGCTTCTCAACGGTATCATTCAATGGTTCGGCAAAGAAGAGGAGTATTCAAGGATCTCCCCTGTTCTGAGCTATATGGTGAGAAAGAGAATAAAGCTTAATTCAAATAATCGGCCTAATATATTCAAAATGTTGAGTTTAGAGAAAGACAGCTCTGTATTTGAGCATCTGCTCGAAGAATTGATCACCGACACTTCAATTCCATCCTTTTTGCGAGTGGATTATATTGCTTTCTACCCCATCGAAAGAATACCCCAATATTTCAAATATTTCTCAGACAATGACATATTCTTCAAGGCGTATAAGCTGGAATACTATTTTCAGAACGATAAAAAAGTATTTAAGGACGCTTTTAAAATAGCAATGTTCGCTACTCCTAATGAGAAAAAGATATATGCGCAATTTCTTTTTTCAGCGGGAGGGTATTCTGAAGTTATCTCTCTTCTGGACGGTACCTTCAATGCCCGAAGAAGGAATTATGCATCCGCGAAATTCATGGTTGACGCCCTTTTGATCCTTGAGGAATATAAAAAGTGCGCGGAATTCATAATGACATTGCATCCATCCGACAGAAGCATGTTCGTCTCCTTTCTGCATCGGACCTTTACCAGCAGCGAATTCTACCGCCAATTGTATCTGATCGCGGCCTCCGGTGATGACCTTTCCTTTCAGGACAAGGTGCGGGTGGCATATTTTTCCGGTGAGCCGGCGTACTTCGATGAAGCTGCCCGTGAGTGGCTGACGCATTCCCCTCAAACATTCCAGGCCATTGCTCATGCTCCCGGTAATATAGACAGAGACGCCTACTACTCCCTTCTTGTCAAAACCCTTTTAGCGCAAGAGCGGCTTTCGCTTCAGATATATATTAAGATCGCGTCATATCTGGAAAGTTCGGGGAATAGATTCGGCAGAGAACTTCTCCTTTTAACAGAGAAGCAGATGCAGCATGACAGCGAACTGCTTAACAGATATTCCTATTACCGGCTGCTCTTTGATCGAATGAATATCAACGAGATCCATACGGAACCTCTCAATAATGACATCTATTATCAATACCTCCTTTCGATGGTTAACTTTTATCGCAAGGAATATAAGAAGGTAGGCAGGCTTCCCCGGTCATTTTCCGATATATCGCTGACCGCCCGCTGGTATGATACGGATGGGCCTTCAGTAGATGACCTGACGGAGCTTACCTATTCAAGGAATGTTTCTCCAATGATGGTATTAGTGAGATTTCTAAGAGTAAATCGGGAAACCGACAGAGATAAGATCCGGCAATTGTGCAGAAATTTCTGCCTTGCGCAATATTTGAATATCGCTCCCGGCATAGAGATCACTGACGAGATCACTCTTTTGATCCACATTCTTTATTATAAGAACAAAGATAATGATAAGTGCAAAACCCTTATTTCCGAGCATGGGGATAAAGCAAAGATGTTGAAAGGCCTTCTTAATGAGATCAGTGAAAGTGGCTAAATCTAAACAGCATCTCCTGATTTTTCTGAATCCCACCGCCGGTTCCGGCAGGGCCGGGCTTTTTTACCCCTATTTAAAGAGGATACTGAGTATTCGAAATATCGCTCATACTACGATCAGGACGGGAAAGAAAGGGGACATCAATTCCTATATTTCCTCCTTTGCTTCCGAGCTCGACAAACGCTTCACCGGGATAGTGGCGATGGGTGGAGATGGAACTACATGGGAGACACTATCTTCTCTGGTCAAGTTCAATGTGGTCAAGACCCCTGTAAGTATTTTTCCTTTCGGCTCCGGCAATGACCTCGCCCGCTCTCTTCACATTCCCCTTTACAATCCGCGCGGGGCATTGGAGACGGTATTGAACGGCGAAAAGGACACACTTGATATATGCAGTGTTAACGGCCATTATTTTGCAAATTACATTGCCTTCGGCTTTGAGGGAGAGATATTAATGCACAGGGAGCTTGAGCAATCGACCCTGCCCGGCTACACTTCCTATGTAAAGCCCTTTATAAAGGCGGTAGAAAGTCTGAAATACAATCTGTATCACCTCAGATTTCAGGATCGCGAGGTGGATGTGATCGGCATGACTTGTATTATTTCCAATATACCGTCACATTATGGGGGGGTAAAACTTGTTCAGGAGGCAAATTCAAATGACGGGATATTCGAGATCACTATTATCAAGAAAGTCCCCTCTATACGAACTTTTCTGAAGGCACCGTTTCTTCACGGGAAAGCCCTGGACAGTTCGGAATATGTTCGGTATAGAACCGATCGGGTGACGATCAGTTTTGATGACGATGTTCCCGCTCTGCAGGTTGACGGCGAGGCCTTTCAAACATTTGAAAATAAATTTGAAATCGGCATCAGGAAGGGAATTCTACCCATAATAAGAAGGAGAAATTGATGAGCATTGAAAAGATCAATAAAATATTGGAGGAGTCCAGAGATGAAATGGTGGCATTATTGAAAGAGCTTATTCAAGTCGATACAACAAATCTTCCGGGGGATGAATATCTTGGTGTTGAAATTATTCAGAAATTTCTTGAAAAATACTCGATCCCTTATGAAATACATTCTCAGCAAAAGGGAAGGGAGAATATTATTATCCGTATAGGTGAAGGGGATAAGAAACTGTTTTCAGCCGGGCATATTGACATAGTTCCGGTAGGCGACCTTGAAACCTGGGACCATCCTCCTCTGGAAGGGCATATTGAGGGAACGAAAATGTACGGCAGAGGGACAACTGATAACAAGGGTCCTCTTGTGGCGCTTCTGATGACTGCAAAAGCCCTTTGGCCGTTCAGGGACGAGCTCAATGGCACATTTATTGCCGCTGGGGTAGCAGATGAGGAAAAGGGTTCCGTTTACGGCACCGAATTTCTCATGGAAGAAGGCCTGATCGATGCTGATTGGGCGATCATTCCCGATATAGGAGGTAATATGATGGCCATAGATGTCGCGGAAAAGGGAGTTTTAGACCTTGAGATCCTCACTAAAGGGATTTCCGCTCACGGTTCAACACCGGACCGCGGAGTTAATGCCATTGAGAAAATGGCGGAAGTGATCGAAATTCTCAGGAAGCACACCTTCTCCTTTAATGAGCATAATTTCCTATCACCTCCCACGATGAATATTGGAGTGGTAAATGGCGGGAGTGCTTCAAATATGGTTCCCGATAAATGCCGCCTGATCGTTAATGTAAGGTATTTGCCTTCACAGAAAGCCGGGGACATCAAAAATGACCTTGCGCTTGCATTGGCTTCGGTGAAGGATACCGAGATCTCCATTATTCACAATCTTAACCCGACTGAAGTGGACCCTGAAAATATTCTAGTCGGTACCATTCAAGAGGAAACAAAGAGAATTACCTCGAAGACCCCGCAATTGATCGGGCTTGGAGGCGCAACGGTGTGTAAGACCTTCATTGGAAAGGGGATCCCTGCGGTAGGTTGGAGTCCCGGCCCGGATGATGTCGCACATATTGCCAATGAATATATCGACCTTGACGAGATATTGGATTTCTCAAAGATCATGGCGGGGGTCGTAAAAAGATTATTGAAATGAAAAAATATGCCCTACTGCTCCTTATTATTACGCCGCTTCTCATATTCGGCAAAGTGGATTATAAGAAAAACTTCAGCAATAAAAAGTACACCGACAATGTGCGTGTTGAATTGCGGCATATTGACAAGGGTGAAGACTCATTGTATGCCGGCCTTTCGCACTTTGCCTTAACGCCAGAGGTTCCGATCTGGGAAAGGGGTTTTTATTTATTAAAAAGATCTGAAAGGTCCGAGGCCAACCTTCTCAACAATTTAAAAAAGAGCTTCCCTGAGATATTTTCGGATAAACGCCGCTTGACCGTTTTGATAATGTATATATTTTATAATCAGCAATATGATATGCTCAGAAGGTTACTTACGGAAGAATATGAATCCTACCTCTATCCGGGAAATCTTGACCAGTGGTGGGATATTTGTGAGGATGTAAGACATTTTATTAAAAAACTGGGTATTTATCCCAAATATATGGATTTTATATCGCTCTCCAATGATTTGATACATACGGAGGTCAAAGACTCTTTGGGTGGAAGGAGAGAGGGTTTTGAATTTCACTTCAAAGGGGATCTTCTTGACAGGATCACAGTGTATGGAAATGAATTATATACCTATGCCCAACGGGAAAATGGTTTTTCCATAGGCCCGTTCGCCCTTCTTGAAAACAACACTCCCCCTGAAATAGATATTGATGCCAATGATCTTGATTCAGGGTATATGTTCTCTTTGGAATTTAACGGTGTTAAAGCCGGCCGGATGCTCCATTATTTAAAGGACTCCGGAGATGTTCTTGACCTTTTTGTGAGCATTAAGACCACCGGCGTGATAAAAGCACTTTTTACCATGGATGATAAAATACATGTGCAGATAAGAAAGAGCGATATGGAAGTTCTCAGAATAAGAGAAGATATTAAACAGGGGAATTATCGGGCGGAGAGGGATACGATCTTTTCTCCTTCAGAACTTACCGCTGTCTACAATAATAAGGAGAAAATATATCTGGCAGATTTTACAAGGGATTCCTATTCGGTGATGTACCTTCTGAGGTGGCTGTTGCCGGAACAGCTCAATAAATTGAATCTTATTAGCAGGAAGCGGGTATATCCGTTTGAATTGGAATATAAGAAGGGGAGTGAGAAGCTTTCGGGCAAGAAGGTTGAAGGGATATGGATCATTCCGAGTTATACGGGAAGAAGAAAGTTGAAAGAGGACGCCTCTACCCGCTTTTTCTTTGGAAAAGACGGTAAACTCCCTTTGATATCACTGTCAAAGACCTCGTTTGGAGTTTTGAAAGCGACATTTGAGAAAAAATTGAATATTGAAGAATATAGAAAATTAGGTGGATATTATGAAGATACTGGCAATTGATTGGGGGAAGCGGAAGATCGGTGTGGCAATTTCTGATAATGGCTGCAAGATCGCTTTTCCGCGGCCCTATGTGAAGAGCAGCAAAAAAGCAATAGAAGAGATAATGACCGTGCTGGACAAAGAGAGGATCAAGTTGGTCCTCATCGGCTGGCCCCTGAAGGAAAATGGTCAGAATTCTGAAACAACAGAGGCAGCGGTGAAATTCTATGAGAAGGTGAAGAAAAGAGCAAAGAATGTTGAAGTGGAGCTTTTTGACGAACGCTATACCTCAAGGATCGTAGATTCCGTAATGGACAATTTTGGCCTTAAATGGCAGCAGAAAGTAGAGATCAAGGATTCACTTGCCGCTGTTGTAATGCTTCAAGGTTATCTTGATGCACAGCCCAAGAACTAGATTCTTTCTATTTCTTTCAATATTTGTATTTTTCACGACGGCTAATTTCCTGCCTTTGGGGGAATTATTTCCATCCCTTGGCGGCGCCCATGTTGACTATGAAATTGAAAAAGGCACAGGAGGATTTGCATTTGCCACGAATCTCTTCAAAAGAGGATTATTCGCCGACGAGGCGATGTTAAGAACTATAATGCTGATATTAAATGGTGTTAAATACGGCACATATCGATGCGAACTGTCAATGTCCCCTCTTGAGAACATTCTAAACGCTGTCACCGGCCGCGAATTTATAAGACAAAGAAGAATTACTATTATTGAAGGCAGTAATGTATTTGACATAGCATTACAATTCCAGTCGTCGGGCTTTTTTTCAGCCGATGAATTTTTTCTTGAGATGAATGAACTTCTTGCACAGGATAATTTCAGAGAGAAATATCTGATATCACCGTCAGCCAAAGACCTTGAGGGTTATCTGTTCCCGGATACTTACGATTTTCTACTCAGCGCTTCACCACGAGATGTTATCGAGAAATTCCTTTCGCGATTCAAAGATATCATCACTACGCTTGCACCCGCCATGGACCGGGAGCTTCTATACGATAATCTGATCAAAGCTTCTTTGATCGAAAAGGAGACGGGAGTAGGTGAAGAGGAGCTGATCGCTTCTGTTATTAATAACCGCTTGTCACTGAGGATGCGCCTTCAGATAGATGCTTCAATACTTTACGGCCTGTTGCGTGCCGGTATCAAAACCAATAATATTACAAAAAAGAACAAATATCATCGTTCGCCTTATAATACTTATGTGAATTACGGACTTCCCAAAAACCCCATATGTTCTCCGGGAAAAAAATCCATAAGAGCGGTTCTGCTGCCTGTCGAAACAACTTATCTTTACTATGTCTCAAAAAATGATGGAACACATGATTTTTCTGTCACTTACGCAGAGCACAGGAAAAAAGTAGGAAAATATCAGAAAAAATGAATTATTGTTTATTTATGAAAAGGTAGAGTTTATCGCCGACCGTAATAACATCTCCGTGTTTGATGAGTCCTTTTTTAATTGGATGTTCGTTGAGCAGTATGCCATTGGTGGATCCGAGGTCCTCCAGAATATACTTATCACCCCTTTGATTGATCACGCAATGAATTCTTGAAACCTTGATGTCATCTGTAATGGTCAAGGCGCAATCTTCGGACCGCCCAATGATAAACGGCGTTTTAATGATGGGGTACTCTTTTTTGTGAAGAACATCTTTAAGAAAAACCCCCTTGCTTTCCTTCTCCAGAAGTCCTCTGATCTTTTTAATGGATGTGTCAAAGACCGTCTTACCGAAATTTTCTTTTACCAAAAAATCCTCCCTTAAATGAAATTCTATATAATTTTAAGTAAAAAGTCAAATAGCGACGCGGAAACCTCGCAGTGCACCAGATCACAAGTGACAAGCGCATAAGCAACAAGTGCACAAGTGACCAGCGCACAAGTAACAAGTGCAGATGGAGGTAAGAGAAATGGATGATAGGTTTGTAGGTTGATAAGTTCCCACGAGCACAAGCGACAAGTGTACAAGGTTAAGATAAGAAGAAGTGGCTGGATTCTTCAGTCGCTAACGCTCCTTCAGAATGATATCAATAGATATGTGGAGGATGGTTGCGTTTAATTCTAACTGGGCGTAGAGTGTACAATTGTTTCACAATTTTCAACTCTACGCTTGGAACCTTTACATCGGGACAGACGAACGCCTGCGGCGTACGACATGTCCCATATCGGGTTTGGGGTGCGGCGCGATATGATTGTATCAGGAGAATTAATGTATTAGACGAAATAACGATTTTCCCGTTTCGGCTGTGCATATTGTTTTCATTTTAACTGGGACGCTTGTGCTCTTGTGCTCGGGTGCACTACGAAGTTTATTTTGCGAATAATTTACCGGCTTCTTTCCCTAGCCTGTATGTTTCTTCTAAGACCATGTCGGCAAGTTCCTGATATTTTTCCATGGAGATCTTCTCATTGTAATACTTTTCCAGGTAAATGGGTTTACCGAAAAGACAGCCGTATTTTGACCGAAATCGAGGGCGGAACAAAGGTTTTGTTATATTCAGCTTTCGAATGTAATTAGTTGAATACTTGACATCTTCCGGCCTCACAAATATTCCGACCGGAACTATGGGAACCTGTTTTTCCAAGGCAATTCTTATCACTCCTTTTCTGGGGCGCTCTATGCCGGGGACCGGAGAGATCTTTCCTTCGGGGGCTATGATCAGAGCTTCCCCCGCTTCGAGGAGCTCAAAGCACTTTTCGATAGTTTGATGGGAATTTTTACCCCGGATGATCTTTACTTGATTAGTAGCATCAAATATCAATCGGGGAATAAGAAGTCCCCAGATCTCTTCATTGATCATCACATGAACATAATCCGGAGCCAGCATTAGCGCGGGAAATGCGTCAAATTCGGAGGGGTGATTCACCGCGTATATCTTCCCTCCCTTGCGTAGCGGTACAAGGAATTTGTATTTAAAATTCAGGTAAAAAAGGAAAAAGACCCTTATAATGAATCTTCCTAATGCGTAGATTAATGCGTTTAACATATACTGCTCATGTTATAGTATACCATAACAAGAATGAAAATAGAATAGGCAAATAGAGGATAGAGGCTTATAGAGAAGTGAACAGTGAACAATGGGGAGGCGAATAAATACATTGAAGGAGAGAGGGAGGGATTCCCACTTTCGCAGGAATGACAATAGAGAGAGGAGATAATATTAAAAGAGGTGTGGAGAATGTTTCCGTGTGATTATGTGCTCTGATCCATAAAGACGGTAACAATGGCTGAAGCCATTTTGTTACGGATTCAAGGCGCAAGGAACGCTGAAGACAGAAAAAGAGTTTCAGCCCGGAGGGAATATCATATTTGGTCAATTTCTTCCTCATTCTTCGCTCACGGACCACAGAGGGTACGCTGCGCTCATTATTCGTTGGAATTGCCTCAAATCCATATATTCCATTGTCATCGTATTTTAATTCAGAGCACTTGAAACGTAGAAGATGGAAAAAAGAGCTTCAGCCCGAAGGGAATAATATCTTTGTTCAATTCCTTCCTCTCTCTTCGCTTACGGACCACAAAGGGGTACGCGCGCTCATTGTTCGTTGGAATTGATTCAAATCTAAACATTCCATTGTCACCGTATTTATTAATCAGAACACTAACATTGCGAAGAGTGTACAATTGC